>JALYKM010000392.1 GCA_030774785.1 Gemmatimonadota bacterium | reverse complement strand
CGGTTATTCGTTCAAGCGAGGAGCTCACGCGATCCTTCGGAAGTTTGCCGTTCCGCGCGATTGCGAGCAGGCCTTGATAGCCGCGCCGAATAATATCCGGGCGCGCGCATATCAGCATCATGTCATTTCCGGCGAGAAAGGCCCGGACCACAGCGGCCTCGATTTCACAGTGTTTCGCAATCGCCCCCATCTCCAGATCATCTGTTACCACGAGATGTTGATAACCAAGTTCCTCGCGCAGCACGGTGGTGACAATGTTACGACTTAGCGAGGCCGGCTCAAGTAAGCCGCCCGTGACACCCTTAGCGATATCGATGTTTGGAAATCCACCGTGGCTCACCATCACACAGCGCACTCGATCATCCTGCCGCTGAAAAAGCTCGATGTAGGGCGCGAGGTCCAGCGCCATCAAGTCGTCGTGCGAAAGACTGACCATGGGCATCTGCTCATGTGAGTCCACTTCGCCGGCGCCGATTCCGGGAAAGTGTTTGAGACAAGCAATCAGCCCGGTCTCCTGCAACCCACGCAGATAAACCGTCGTGTAGCCGAGCACTTCGCCAGGCGAGCGCCCGAATGAGCGTGAATAGAGCCCATTGGAAAGCAGGTCGCGCTCGTCAGTCATGATCGACATAACGGGCGCGAAATTCATATTAAAGCCAAGAAGTCGCAGAGCTTCGCCGGTGATCCTTCCCAGCGCGCGCGAGGCGGCCAGATCTCCGTGTTCACGTATGGTTCGCGCCGAGGGCATGGGAGTAAAGATTTTTCGAAGCCGATCGACGAGCCCGCCCTCCTGATCAACACCAATAAGCGGGCCATGCGGCAGGAGCTCGCGTACGCCATCGAGCAGATACCTTAGCTGCTGCGGGCTCCGGACATTGCGACCGAAGATAATGATGCCACCCGGCTGAACTTCCTCAATCAAGGCGCGCGTATCCGCGTCAAGCTCCGTGCCGGGAAGGCCGATGTAGAAGAATTGTCCGACTTGTTGTTCGATTGATAGCGACTGAAGCGGTTCCGATGACATGTTGAAATGAAGGCGGACCCTCGCGGCCAGCTAACCCTTTATTAATCCCGAATAAGGTTGAAACATCGGTTTCACTATAAGACAAATCCAGGCAGCGGCCAATGAAAAGATTATCTTCCCGGATCGCAAAGTCGCCTACACTGACGACTCAGAACTGACTACAGAACCGCGTCTATGAAGCAGGCGAACAAGTCAAGGCAAAGGAAGACAAGCTTCGCCTTCGGCACCGTTGGTGTCGGCACCGCCGTGGGGGAACAGGTTGTTGGTCTGAGTTAGCATTTGGTTTAGTAGAGCTAATTACCCCTTGTGGTCCTGCTTGTTATTCGTGACTGCAGTTTGCCTCATGTAGCGAGTAGCGATGACGCGTTCAATCATCTTTTCGGGCATTAAAGCCCATGAGGATCGATTGGCACTTTCTTCCTGGGAAGAAAGGCTGGTCTCCCAATCAAGCGACAAGCATGGTAGCTTACGCGGTTCCTCGAGAAGACCGAGCTGCGACGCCACGTCGTTGAAATTCGGCGTAATCGATTTCATCTCGCAGCATGATGAAAGCACGTACTAGTAAGCGGCGGCCGATTGCCACTTTGGCGGTAGCATGACCACGGCGGACTAGCACCCGCTTGTAAACCCGGGCCAACTCCTGGTCTTGCCGCACGGCCACCTGGCCTGCTTCCACCAGGTAAAACCGTAACAGCCGCGACCCTTGTTTGCTGATCGAGCCAATCCGGCGACGCTCCGCTGAAGAGTCTTCCACCGGGTCGAACCCCACGTAGCCAGTTACTTTGCGGGGATTGGCAAAACGGTCCACGCACTCGAGCGTGTGCACCAAACAAAGTCCCGTCAAAGGACCAATGCCGTAGTGCGTTCGTAGCCGTTGTACGCGCACGTCCTGCTCCGCTTTTTCTTCCAACCAGCCCTGCACCTTATCTATCTTGGTGCTTAACTCCTGTAGCAGTTGGCACAGCTCATCACGCTGTTGGGCCAACGGCGCTGGCAGGGCTAGCTCGCGCATCCGCGCTTGCCCTCGCTTGCTCTGCAACTGGCTGCGCAATGTCACCCCGCGACTGGAGGCCATATAGAGCAGGCCATTGACGACCATCGTGCGCATCTTCACCAGCTTCTGTCGGTAACGCAGTTGCTGCAACATCTGCCGGCTCTCCCACGAATACCGATGGATCCGGGGAAAGTCCCCTCGCAGCAGCAGGTCTAGTATCAGATCGGCGTCGCGGCGATCGTTCTTCTGCCGCCGCCGCGCAAACCGGCGGATCTCAGCGGCGTGTCCAATCCATATCTCACAGCCAAGCTCTTCCAGCAGTTCCTCGAACCAGGCTGCGTAACCACTGCTCTCAAACCCTACTATTACCTGCTGACCCTGAAACTGGGCATAGAAGGCCCGCACCTCAGCTGGCTTTTCATGGTCCAGTACTAGTTGATGTATCTCTCCATCTTCGGTTGTCAAATAACTGATCGTTTGTTGGCGCGCGTGAAAGTCGACCCCGATATATACTGTCATGGGCGTCTCCTTCTGCTAACGCAGACCATTCAACCGTCAGTGTAACAACTCACGGCAGGGAGGCGCCTGCTTCATACCATCAAGCGGTAGCGAGCGGGTGTGAGCATTCACGTTGAGTTTAGAACCCGGCCGCTACCGAGCCTGTGTCAAAACTTGAGTTCTTTACGCCGAAGGCGTCACGTAACTTAGCCCAGGGTATTACCCTGGGGCTGAGTCTATTTATTGATCCCTACGCTGAAAGCGTTGAATAAGCCTCTCAACAACGAAATTATCAAACCCTTTCAGGGTATGGGCCATCGCCTGACTCAATTCCCGGCGTGGTACGCCGGGCTAGATTATCGAACGCCTTCGGCGTACTCATGCTCAGACGAGTTTTGACACAGACTCTTTTAGCGCTGGGTCGGAGCGTGCCAGGCGTTTGTCAGCGCGCTTCAGCGTGCTTCCCAATCTGAGGCTGTAGCATTCGGATTTAAGCCACCGATAAGCCCGTTAAAACGGGCTTTAATAC
>JALYKM010000391.1 GCA_030774785.1 Gemmatimonadota bacterium | reverse complement strand
AGGTGATCGCCGCGTCGCTGCGCCGCCTGAAGCGCCCGGCCGCAGGCCTGATCTGCCAGGTCCAGCCGCCCTGCGCCGACCCAGGCTTCGGCCAGGTTGAGCGTGAGGATGCTCTCGACAGTCGCGTCGGACCCCTGCGCGATGGAAAGCCCTTTCTCGAGGGCCTCGCGCGCCTTTTCGAAATCTCCCTTTCTCGTGTAAAGCATTCCAAGGTTGTTGAGGACCCAGGAAACTGCTTCCCTGTCCTTCGCGCCTTCGAAGGCGGACAAGCTCTTCGAATAGCGGATCTCCGCATCAGCCAGGTCGCCGCGCGTGGTCGCCAGCACTCCCCGATTCTGCTCTATCATTCCGAGCAGCCGCGACTCGCCCGCCTTCGACGCGAGGTCTGCCGCGCGGCCATAGAGCTTTTCGGTTTCTCGGGAATCGCCGCGACGCTGCGCTACGATCGCCAGACAGTTGAGCGCATGCGCCTGGCTTCCGATCGCGTCGGATCGCTCGGCGACGGTCAGGCTCCCGATGTAGCACCGGTGCGCCTCGTCCGTCTCGCCACGCTCGCGCAGGACGGTGCCCTTCCAGCGAAGTACATCCGCGTAGAGCTGATCCCGGCTGCCTTCCTCGAACCGCGAGAGGGCATCGTTATACAGACTCACGGCGCGGGTTGTCTGCCCCCGCTGCTCGGCGGATCGGGCCTCTGCGACCAGCTGGCGGGCCCGCTCGAGTTGATCAGACATCGGTTTTTCTGTTCAGAGTGAGTATGCTCATATTGCCTTCGCGGTCTGGGTTGAAAAGCCTAAGGATCTTCCCGGACGAAGGTCACCCTGATGCGAGAATGTACCTTGAGAAGTGCTTGAGGAGCCAACAGAGAGCTCGGGCACACCCGTTCCCTGAAGCGAGATTGCCGACCACAGCGCCTCGGAGGTCGTGGCGGTGCCATTGGCGTCGATTTCGTCGCTGCCTGTCGGTAGGTACGCGCCGAAAACGGAGTACGATGTCGAGGTCCCGTAGATGGCGGTCTGGCGCAGCCCCTGGATCGCGTATACGGGGGCGTAGAAGGTCAGCCCGTGCGGCTTGAAATCGTATTGGACCCAGCCGCTAGCCTGCGCCATCACGGTGATGGTGGTTGGAGCCTTGAGCGCGTCCTTGGTGAAGTAGATCTCGAAATCAGCTCCGGGGACGGCGATGCTGCCACCCGCCGGGCCGATGATTGCCGAGGCGGTGTACTCGACTTCCGGCCGCGTCGAGGCCCACTTGATTCCGTGTACTTTTGGATTGTTGGGGTTGAGAGTCGTGTTGACAGTGAGCCACGTTGCGCCCTCAAGAGTCAGGGAGGCCGTATCGGTACTCGTGGTCGTCGCTGTCGTGTCATACGTGGTGTAGCCGGTAGACGTCGACGTAGTGGTGGTGTCGGCCTTCTGTCCCACCGCTTTCCCCTTGTCGTTCTGCTTGGCCATGCTGGCAACGGTCGGGGCGGACAGGGCAGTGGGAGCGTCGTAGTCAGCACAGGCGGCGGCTATGACAGCGGCCAGCGAGAGAGCCAGGGAGCGCAACAGTCGGGGGCTGATCATTGGGTTATTCCTGAGGGCGGTAAAGGGAACCTCGTTGCGCACCGTTTAGGCTTCGAATACGGCAACGCATCGACAGACCTCAGCCTGACGCGAGGATGTAGCGCGAGAAGTGCTTGAGCTCCCAGGTCTGGCTCTCGGGAACCCAAAGCAGTCCCTGCAGAATCCAGACAGTCATCGACTTCAGCTTTTCGGTAGTAGTAGCGGTTCCGGCCTTGCTTATCGTCTCATTTCCATCAGGGAGGTAGGCACCCTGAGCGGTCTGCGCGGCGGAAGGTGCGTCATACAGGGTCGTGTTCAGAAAACGCTGGGTGGCGAAGACCGGCACCTTGAACTTCAGGCCATGCGGAAACATGTCGTACGAGACATATCGGCCGTCCATGGCAACGATCGTGATCACGGTCGCCTTCGCGACCGCGCCCGCCGGGAACCTGATCGAAAAGTCGGCGCCAGGAACGGAAATGGTCCCGCCCGCCAATCCAATGGTGGCCGAGGCGCTAGACTGGCTTGCCACATGGCCGGATCCCCACTGGACCGCGGTTACCTTGTAACCAGCTGGATAAAGAGTCGCGTCCAGTTTTGTGGTGTCGGTTTTTGGCAGCTTGGCGACTTTAACAGTCGTGTCTTCGACTTTGAGGCCCGCCTCGACGCCGGTCGGCGCGGACGGCGCCACCGGGCTCTGGTTGTCGGCACAGGAAAGCGCGGCGACAGAGGCCAAGGTGAGCGCAAAAAAACGAATCAATGGGAGACGGACCATGGACGAACCCCTTGAGGTGCGGTTAGAGAACGGTTAACTGCCAGGAAAGCGGGCTCAGCCAGAAGCGAGGATGTAGCGGGAGAAGTGCTTGACCTCCCAGGTCTGGCTCTCGGGAGTCCCCTCCTCGCTCCAGACGGTCGTGGTCTTCAGCTTTTCGACCGTGATGGCCTTGCCATCCTTACCGATCTTGTACTTCCCGTTGGGGATGTAGGCGCCCTGAGCGGTTAGCGCGGCAACAAGGTCACTGTAGAGCGTGGTGTTGAGCAGCAGCTGCGTAGCGATCACCGGTTTCTTGAACTTGATGCCGTGCGGGAGAAAATTGTACGAGACGTACGGACCGTTGTTAGCAACGACCGTGATCTGCCGAGTTTTTGAGACGGCGCCGGCCGGGAACGTGATCGAAAAGTCGGCCTCGGGGAGGTAGATCGTCCCGCCCTCGGGGCCTATGCTAGCCGAAGCGTGGTAAACGCCATCGACGTGACCTGCTGTCCATTTCACGGCGTTGACGATCTCACCGTCAGGAAACAGCGCTTCCTCTCGGGTTGTGGAGTGCTTCTCTTTCTTCGCTTTCTTTTCTTCTTTCTTTGCGGCCTCCTCCGCTTTCTTTGCGGCCTCCTCCGCTTTCTTTGCGGCCTTCTTCTCCTCCTCTGCGGCCTTCTTCTCTGCCTCTGCAGCTTTCTTCTCTTCCTCTGACGCCTTCTCGTCGGCGTGGACGCCGGTGGGAACCGTCATCGCCACCTTGGTGAGAGGTGCGGTGGGACTCAGATTATCGGCGCACGAAACCGCGGCGACCGACGCCAGGCAGAGCACCAGGAAACGAATTACTGGGAGACGGACCATGGAAGGAAGCCTCGGATACCGGTTAAAGGATGGTTGACGGCCGCGGAGTGGGACTCAGCCAGAAGCGAGTATGTAGCGGGAGAAGTGGTTGATGATCCAGACTTCGGTTTGAGGAAAAAGCGTCGAGCCTGGTGCGAAGATCGTGGTCGAAATCTCGATCTCGAGCGCGTAAATCAGCCGCTTCAAATCGAGGCGATCGTCTGGTATGTAGGCGCCGAAGAGCTGCCCGCTGAGGGGCTGACCGTAGACCACGGTGTTCTGGAGGCCCTGCGTAACCACGACCGGCGCCGCAAAGGTGATCCCGCGCGGCTCCATCTTGTAAGCCACATACCGCGAGTCAGACGTGATCTTGATTGCCGTCGGCTCCGATACCGCTCCGTAAGGAAAAGTGATCGTGAAATCAGCCTCCGGAATCGTGAGAGTCCCGCCCCAGGGCATGATAGTGCCGGACACCGAATAGGAAACGGCCTTACGGGCAGGACCCCACTTGACTGGATAAATCGGGATGTCGGTGGCGTCAGCAATGAAGCCGACGACGGCCGTAACTGGATTCAGCGCATCGCCAATCAGACCCGACAGCAGTCCGTTCTGGGCGGTAGCCGGGGCTACTGGCCCCGTGGGCGAGCTATCGGCGCAGGAGACTATTCCGACGGCCGTAAAGAGCATGGCGACCGACCGAACAAATCTGGAGCGAATCATCGTGGGGGACCCGGTGAGCGGTTAATGGGCCATCAACCTGACGGCACCCCCTAAGGCAACGGATATGCCCAGAGCTAACTCATTGCAACCACATTAGTTACAAAATCGGGTCCGGTTAAGCTCATCCATAACGGTGTAACGTTCCTTTACAGGCATATCGTTTCGTTACAGCCCCAAACCATGATCGTCCGGGATCTTGGGCAGCGCTCCGAGATGCGTCGGCTAATCCGCGGGCCTGGAAATCCGACATAGATTGGTTGGAGCAACTAGGCCATCTCGCGCGTACTAATAAGGTGTCGGGACAGTTTTTTCGCGGCCGCTCATCCGCCTTGGCGGAAGATTGGCGTGAAACCTGTAGCCACGACACCGTGTCTCATTGTTACACCCTTTAGCCATATAGTCGCATGTCAATTGGTACACAGAGAGCGCGGCTCTACGTAGCCGCAACTACCGCCTTTGTCGGCGGATTGATCGTCGCTTCAGGAATGAACTGGACGAAGCTCGGGTTAGCGCAAAGCCGCCCAAGCGCGGCGCAGGTCCAGCCAATCGCCGAAGCGAGCAACGCATTCGTCGCGATCGCGAACAACGTCACTCCGGCAGTCGTATCGATCGAAGTGTTCAGCGCAGCGCGCTCCACGGGAACGACTCAACGCGGCCGCGCACAGTCGCCGCAGACAGTTCCTCCCGGAATGGAAGACTTCTTCCGTCAGTTTGACATCCCGCAGCAGTCGCGTCCCACCCGTGGCCAGGGCTCGGGATTCCTCGTGACGCCGAACGGATACATCCTCACCAACAACCACGTCGTGACCAACTCCGATCGCGAGACAATTGCCGACAAGGTCACTGTTCGCATGATGGACCACCGCGTCTTCACCGCTAAAGTCGTCGGACACGATCGCACGACCGATGTCGCGGTAATCAAGATCGATGGCGGCACCTTCCCCACCGTCTCTCTCGGCAACGATGCTTCTTCGCGCATCGGAGAGTGGGTTCTCGCGATCGGCAACCCGCTCGGGCTCGAGAACACTGTCACCGCGGGAATTATCAGCGCCAAAGGACGCAGTCTCGGCGCGGAGCTGATGAATTCCGACGGCAGAAACCAGTATGCCATCAGCGACCTTATTCAGACCGATGCGGCGATCAACCCCGGTAACTCCGGCGGTCCACTCGTCAACGCACGCGGCGAAGTAATCGGAATCAACAGCGCGATCGCGAGCCCGACCGGCTACAACGCCGGGTACGGCTTCGCCATTCCAATCACACTGGCGAAGCGCGTGATGGATGAGATCGTCGCGAACGGACGCGTCCGGATCCCGGCCCTGGGCATCGGCATCGACGATGTGAGCCCGGAAGACGCAGCGGTCGCGGGCGTCAAGGACATTCGCGGCGTGCTCGTTCGCAACTTCCCGAGCGACGACACTCCGGCGCGGAAAGCTGGACTTCAGCCCGGTGATGTCATCATCACCGCCGATGGACAGCCGGTCGACCGCGTCAGCACCCTCCAGCGGATCGTTCGCAACCACAACCCGGGTGAGACGATCGCCATCGAGGCGATGCGGTACGGGCAGCGCAAGAACTTCCGCGTCACTCTGATGGAGGCCAATACAGATCAGCAGGTGGCGACCGCGGCTACACGCACCGCGCCATCAGGGGGTGGAAGCGTCCACCCCGCGCTCGGAATTTCCGTGGCCCCGGTCAGCACCGAGCTCGCGGCGCAGGCGCGAATGACTGCGCCTGTGCGTGGAGTGATGGTGTCCGACGTCATCCCCGGCGGTCCCGCCGAGGACAAGCTCTTTAGAAACGACGTGATCACGGAAGTCCTGTATCCCGCTCCGGCGCGCGTCATCAACAGTCCCGGCGACCTGCAGCAGGCGCTCGGACGGTTGAAGAACGGCGATTATGTCAGCCTGAAAGTCTTCTCGCTGGCGGACTCGAAGCACGCTCCGAGAATCGTCAATCTGCAAGTGGACAAGTAGAGCGAAGGCCCGCTTCTTTGAAGGTGAAGCCCCTGCGCAGTTGGCAGGGGCTTTTCTTTTCCGCGCGCCCGATCATCGATCGAATGCTTTGATGCGGTCGGAGGCGGTCGCTATCTTTGGACGTGAGCGCCGAAGTGGCGGAATTGGTAGACGCGCTGGACTTAGGATCCAGTGGAGCAATCCGTGGGGGTTCGAGTCCCCCCTTTGGCATGAGGGGCAACGTTTGCATCGAGCGGAGATGACATGAAGAGAAAAAACGAGATCCCCGACTTCTCGAAGAAAAAAATCAAAGGACCGCAGCAGGCTCATGGAGTACCAGACGTTACCAAGGTCCAGCAGCCGCCTCCCGCCCCGCCGGTGAGGACGGGAAAGCCGCCCGCTACGTCGATGAAATCAGGACGACGCGGATCGTAGCGAGCACCCCAGTGTTGCGCGCGAGCATCATCTTCGCGCTGTGCTCGAGCGCGACCCTCGCCCAGTCGCAATCGCCAACTGCGTCAGGTCCGGGCGCTCGCGCCGAGCGGTCCGCCACTGGAGTCGAAGGTGACTTCGTACTCCCAAGCTTTCGATTCGCGGACGGCTCCGTTCTCTACTCTGCGTCGAGATTGATCCTCGCTTCGGCGAGATCGGTGAGGAGATGGTCCGTCTCACCTTCCTCGTCGAGCGTTTGCTGAAGCAGCTGCGCCTGGGATTCGAACCCGAGCTGCCTTGCGTACGTACGGACGGTCCCGTAACCGGCCATCTCGTAGTGCTCGACGTGCTGCGCCGCAGAAATCAGCCCGGCGTCCAGAACATCGTCGTCCGGCTTCTCCTTGATCAGTTCACTGCCCTCTTCGATCAGCCCTTCCATACCTACGCATTTCTTCCCGCGCGGACTCACGCCCAGCTCCTTGCAGATTAGCTCGAGACGCTTTGCATGCTCCCCGGTTTGCTGCAGGTGCGTCTTGAATGCGGCTTTGAGCTCCGCGTGCTTCGTCGCCTTGATCATCTTCGGAAGCGCCTTCACGATCTGCTTCTCGGCGCTGTAAAGATCCTTCAGTTCTTCGATGTAAAGGTCTTTGAGGGTATCGAGCTCCATTGTCCGTCTCCGTACGAAGGTTGGCTGGTTTTCCGAGTCTCGCTCTCATCAAGAAAAGCAATAGCGGTGCCGCTAACCGACTTTTTATGGGCCTCGAGGAAGCGTGAGCGTGAAGGTCGAGCCTTTCCCCAATTCGCTCTTGACGGAGACGTCGCCACCCATCTGCCGGGCCATATCTCGACTGATCGGCAGGCCGAGCCCAACCCCCTCCGAAGTTCGAGTAGTTCCGGAGTGAACCTGGACGAACGGATCGAAAATTCGCTCGAACTGGTCGGCCGCGATCCCCGTACCTGTGTCCGCGACGTCGATCAGCACCCGGCTCTCCTCGACGCGCCAGCCGACGGAGATCCTCCCCCCCGAGGGTGTGAACTTAAGGGCGTTGGAGAGCAGGTTTAGAATGATCTGCTGGAAGCGATCGCAGTCGGCGCGCACCTGAACCGATTTTTCCCCGCGAAGATTGGTGTAAGAGATCTTTTTCGCTTCGAGCTGCGGCCTGACAAGCTCCTCAGTGACATCAAGCGCCGCCTCGACAAGGAATACGTCGACCTTCATCTCGAGCTGTCCCGACTCCAGCTTCGCGAACTGGAGGATGTCATTGATGATGCTGAGCAGGTGGCTCTGGTTGCGGTTGATCCGGTCAAGATCCGATATCTGCGCCTCGGTTATGGGCCCTCTTAACCCCATCTTAAGAAGCTCGGTGTATCCGCTGATGGCGTTGAGCGGTGTTCTCAGCTCGTGCGACATCGTCGCGAGAAAGTCCGACTTTGCCCGGTTCGCCTGCTCGCTCTCCCGCAGCAGTCTCGCCTGGTCGGCCTCCAGTCGTTTTCTCTCTGTGAGATCTCGTATGTAGGCGGTAAAGAACGCCGGCCCGGGAAGAGGCACTCTAACAATCGCGAGCTCGACCGGAAACTCAGAGTTGTCGGAGCGCATGGCGTCAATCTCGATTCTCCGGCCCAAGACGTGAGCCTCGCCAGTCGCCAAATAGCGCTTCATCCCCTGTCGATGAGCCTCACGGTATCGCGGAGGAATTATGAGATCGACCATCTTGCGGCCGATCACGTCCTCTTTCCTGTAGCCAAACGCCGCCTCTGCCGCGGCGTTGAATTCGATGATGGTCCCGGTCTGATCGCTGGTGATGATTGAATCGAGAGCCGTATCGAGGATCGAGGCTTTCCGCACCTCGCTCTCGTGCTCGGCGGCCATTGCGCGAGCGCGCTCCAGGAACTCGCCGAGCTGGTACCCTACGCCTTGCGCGGCATTCAGTAGCGGCTGATCGAGGGGAAGGACGTCCTCGCCAAAGAACTCCAGGACCCCGAAGAACCGGTCGGCGGTCCTGACTGGGATTCCAAACGCGGAGTGCAGCCCTTCGGCGCTGGCTTCGCCCGACCGGGGGTACACCGGGGGCGCCGCGAAGTCACTCTCCCAGTAAGGCTGACCCGTCTCCAATATCCGACCGGGGAAACCCTCGCCTCGCCTCAATACAATCGCCTTCGTTTTTCGGTCGAATTCCGGAAAGGAACGATCGGGCGACATCCAGGTGTGAAGCGGTCTCAGGGCATCAGCTCCCTGCTCGAGCTCCCAGTAGGTCGCGTAGCTCCAGCGAAGAGTCTGGCCAACTTCCGCAAGAACGGTTCGCAAGGTCTCGTGGGGAGATTTCGATTCCAGTATGATCTGGCTGACGAGATGTTGAACGCTCAGACCTCGCTGCGATTCGCTTCTGGTCGTGAGATCTTGCACGATGAAGAGGAGGTCCGTTACACGCCGATCGTCCGATCGGGTTCGCGCGGCGGTGACGGTCACCCAGCGTGATCCGCCGCTCTTGGGGCGATATCGCTCTTCGAGCTGCGCCGATGCTATCTCCCCTTTTCTGACTCGGGCGAGCTCGACGGCCTCAGCATTCAGATCGCCGGGATGAGTCGTATCAGCCCGACCAAGGGTGAGGAGCTCTTCGCGGGAATAACCGAGGATCTCGCACAAACGCTCGTTGGCATCGAGCCAGCGATCGCGTCCCGAAAGCACACCCATACCAACGCGCGCTTTTTCAATCGAGCTCGCCAGGGGCGAGCTCGGTTCAATACGGTCGACAGCCATAGGGCTCCAGACATCGGCAGGATTCCAGCCACGGCGCAGGCGAGACGATTCACGGCTTTCCCTCTCTGTTATATTCCGGACATGAAAATCGAGTTTACGCCGCGCGCGTCCGAAGGAGTCGAGCGTCACATTCAGGTCTCGGTTCCGGCCGAAGCCGTGAAGGATGCGGAAGATAAGGCGGCGAGACGGTACGCTTCGACGGTCCGGCTTCCCGGGTTCAGGCCCGGAAAGGCGCCCGCGACCGTGGTCCGGAAAAAATTCGGTGAGGCGATCAGGCAGGAAGCGCTGGAGTCGCTCGTTCGCGAAGCCTACCAGGAGTTCGTGGAGAGGGAGAGCATCAAGGTCGCGGCGCAGCCACACGTCCACGATCTCAAGTTCGAGGAGGGTAAGCCTCTAACATTCGAGCTTCACCTCGAAGTGAGACCGACCGTCGAGCTGGCGAGGACTCACGGGTTCAAGATCCAGAGGCCGTCCGTGGTGGTGACCGAAGAGCAGCTCAGTCAGCAGTTGGAGCAGGTCCGCGATGAGAAGGCCACCTGGACGCCTGTCGACGAGAAGCCCAAGCCCGGTGACATGGTGAATGTCCAGATCGCCACCGCGCTCGCTGGCGACGAGGCCGGCGAGGGAAAGAGCTATCCCCTCGTTCTCGGGGCGGGTCAGGCGATATCGGGAATCGAAGAGGTGATCATGGAAGCCGCGCCGGGCCAGACCATCGAGCGGCAGGTGAAATGGCCGGACGACTTTCCGGACGAAGCGCAGCGCGGGCAGACCAAGACCGTCCGCGTCACGCTGAACGAAGTTAAGCGGAAGTCAGTCCCGCCCATGGATGATGGGTTCGCGCGCGAGGTCGGCGACTTCGAGTCGTTGGACGCACTCAAGCAGGCGGTGCGCACCGACCTGGAGCGGCGCGCGGAGCACGAGATCGAAGCGGGCGTCAGGCAGCAGTTGATCGATCAGATCATCTCAGCCAACGCTTTCGATGTTCCGAAGAGCTGGGTGCAGCAGTTCGTCGAGAATTACGCTGAAGCGTACCAGGTGCCCAAGGACCAACGCGAACAGTTCGCGGGCGAGTTCCGCTCGATGGCGGAGCGGCAGATCAGGCGCGACCTCGTGATCGAGACCATTGCGGAAAAAGAAGGTCTCACTGCCTCTGAGAAGGATCTCGACGACCGCATCGCCGAGCAGGCCGAGAAACGAGGCGCCAATCCCGGCCAGATTTACGCGCAGCTGGAGAAGAGCGGTCGATTGAAGGAGATGGAGCGAAGCATTACCGAGGACAAAGTGTTCAAGTGGCTGCTGGACCGAAACGATGTTTTGACTAATGCCTAAAAGGGAAGAAGAAGAACCAATGCCGACGATCTACACGCCGTACGTCATCGAGCGCTCGAGCCGCGGCGAGCGCACCTACGATGTTTTCTCCCGGCTCCTCATGGACCGCATCATCTTTCTGGGCACGCCCATTAATGATGACGTGGCCAACATCGTCATCGCGCAGCTCCTTTTCCTCGAATCCGACAATCCGGAGCGCGACATCCACATCTACATCAACTCCCCGGGCGGTAGCGTCTCCGCGGGGCTCGCGATCTACGACACGATGCAGTTCCTCAAGTCGCCCGTGAACACGAACTGCATGGGTCTGGCGGCCAGCATGGGCGCTTTCCTCCTGGCGTCGGGTCGTCCCGGCAAGCGGTCGGCGCTCCCCCACGCTCGCATCATGATTCACCAGCCGTCTCAGGGCGGCGGCGGCGGGACAGCGTCAGACATCGAGATCCAGGCAAAGGAGATCCTCCATCTGAGGTCAGAGATGAACAAGCTCATGGGCAAGCACACGGGTCAGCCGGTCGAGCGCATCGAGCGCGACACCGATCGCGACCGTTTCATGTCTGCCGAGGAAGCGAAGGAGTATGGATTGATCGACAACGTGATTTCTTATCGCGGAGAAATGGAGGAGGCGCTCAAGAAAGGGTGATTTTGAGCGGCTGTTACTTGTGAATTTCTTCACAAGTCATGCCCTCGGATTCGTTGCTTGACCGTTTTCGCCGCGGCTGTTAGGTATCTTTAATCAGTCTTCGGTGTCCGGGGTTTATACCGGCATCACTCGTTCCCCGTCGATTCTATGTCCCAAGAGAAACATCTTCGCTGTTCGTTCTGCGGAAAATCGAAGGATTCCGTCCGGAAGTTCATTTCCGGACCGTCCGTTTACATTTGCAACGAGTGCATCGCTCTCTGTAACGAGATCCTGGCGGAAGATGAGGAGCGGGAGGTAGCCGAGGCGATAACCCAGGTCCCGGCGCCGCAAGAGATCAAGGATGTTCTCGACCAGTACGTGATCGGGCAGGAGCAGGCGAAGAAGGCACTCGCCGTATCGGTTTACAACCACTACAAGCGCATCAATTCCACGTCGCTCAAAGACGACGATGTAGAGCTCGATAAATCCAACATTCTGTTGATCGGACCCACCGGCGTCGGCAAAACGTTGCTGGCACGCACGCTCGCGCGAATCCTCGATGTCCCATTCACCATTGCTGACGCGACGACGCTCACCGAGGCGGGATACGTCGGTGAGGACGTCGAGAACATCCTCGTTCGCCTTCTTCAGGCGGGCGATTTCAACGTCGCCGAGTGCGAGCGGGGCATCGTCTACATCGACGAGATCGACAAGATCGCGCGGAAGTCCGAGAACCCCAGCATAACGCGCGACGTGTCGGGTGAGGGCGTCCAGCAGGCGCTGCTCAAGATCATCGAAGGAACGGTGGCGTCGGTGCCTCCGCAGGGTGGACGCAAGCACCCGCAGCAGGAGTACATCCAGCTCAATACCAAGGACATTCTTTTCATCTGCGGCGGCGCGTTCGACGGCCTCGAGAAGATCATCGAGGCTCGTACGGGACGCCGCCAGATCGGCTTCAATGGCACAGCTGCGCGGGACAAGAAGCTGGCCCAGACGAAGATGTTCAGTGAAGTCGAGCCGGACGATCTGCTTCGCTATGGGCTGATTCCCGAGCTCGTGGGCCGCCTGCCGGTGACGGTCGCCCTCGAGGGGCTCGATGAAGAGTCGCTGGTGCGGATTCTCAAGGAGCCGAAGAACGCTCTCACGAAGCAGTACGCGAAGCTGTTCGGCCTGGAGGACGTAAAGATCACGTTCGACGAAGCAGCCCTCGTCGCGATCGCGGGCAAGGCCTTGAAGCGCGGCACCGGCGCGCGCGGATTGCGCGCGATCCTCGAAGAAGTTCTCATGGAAGTGATGTTCGACCTTCCCGGCAGAGAGGATGTGGTCGAGGTGAAGGTGACCGAGTCGTGCATCACGAACGGCACTCAGCCGCTGCTCGAGATCTCTCCGGTGCGGAGAAAGAAAGAAGCTTAGTCTTGCCCCAAACTTTTCAGCGCGACAACGAGAGCATCCCGACGTCGGACCGGATTCCGGTCCTTCCGCTTCGGGATGTTGTCATTTTTCCCTATGTAGTCATCCCGCTGCTGGTGGGACGTCCGGCGTCGCTGGCCGCGATCGAGGCTGCTCTCGCCGAAGACAAGATCATTCTGCTCGTCTCGCAGCGCGACGGAGAGAAGCAGGAGCCGGCCGCCGCTGACCTGCACCGCACGGGCGTAATCGGGCGCGTGGTCCAGGTGTCGAGACTTCCGACCGGCACCACGCGCGTTCTCGTGGAAGGAATCGCCCGCGCGCGGGTCACCCGCTACATCCCTGCCGGCAACGTTTTGCGCGCGGCGGCGTCGCCGCTTCCCTTCGACGGAGTTGGCACGCAGGACCCCGAGACCGAGGCGCTGAGCCGACGCGTGCTCAACTCGTTCGAGGAGTACGTCGGCCTTCACCGCCGGATTCCTCCGGAAATCGTCACGATAATCCAGAGCACGGAATCAGCGGAGAGGCAGGCATTCGGCGTCGCCGCCCACGTTGCCGTGCGATTCGAGCTCCGGCAATCGCTGCTCGAGGCAGACACGCTGCGGCATCTGCTGGAGATGCTGGGCGAGCTTCTGTCGGGAGAGATCGAGCTGCTGCGCCTCGAGCGGAAGATAGACGACGACGTTCGTGGGGCGATGTTCCAGAATCAGCGCGAGTTCTATCTCCAGGAGCAGCTGCGCGTAATTCATCGCGAGCTGGGCGAAGAGGACGGAGACGATTTCGCGGAACTCGATGCGCAGGTCAGGAAGAAAGCGTTGCCTCCGATCGTAGAGGAAAGGACGCTTCGAGAGTTGAGGAAGCTTCGCCGCATGCCACCTATGTCGCCGGAATTCACAGTCGCGCGCAATTTCGTCGACTGGATTGTCTCGATTCCGTGGACCGAGCGCACCGACGAAGTGCTCGACATCGCGCACGCGAGAGCGATTCTCGAGGCCGATCATTACGGCCTCGATGAAGTGAAG
>JALYKM010000390.1 GCA_030774785.1 Gemmatimonadota bacterium | reverse complement strand
CGATGACGTATCGCAACGAGCCCCCCGCCGGTAGCGGCGGCGGACTCGGTGACGCTCGGCCGTTCTATTACTCGCAAATCAGGGTGGATCCGCGCAATCCGGATCGCATCTACTGGATGTCGTCGGTATTCCGCACCTCCGGCGACGGCGGGAAGACATTCCGGCGCGGAGCGCTCGGCGTTCACACCGACTGGCACGGCATGTGGATCGATCCGAGCGACCCCGAGCACTTCATCCTCGGCGATGATGGCGGCATCGCCGTCACGTATGACCGCGGCGGTACCTACGATTTCATCAACACAATGCCGCTCGGCCAGTTCTACTCGGTGAGCTATAGCATGGAGAAGCCTTACAAGGTGTGCGGCGGGCTTCAGGACAACGGAACCTGGTGCGGACCGTCACGAGCAAGGAACCGCGTTGGAATCACGAACAACGACTGGTACAACGTTGGAGGAGGCGACGGATTCTACAGCGCGATCGATCCGGACGATCCGAATATCATCTACACCGAATCGCAGGGCGGAAACGCATCGCGACTCAACATCGCCCAGAATGCGCGGGCAGTAATCATGCGCGGCGGCGGGCGCGATCGGACGAGCATCTTCGAGGACTCGGTGATCATCACTCGCGGCGACACAACCAGACCCGAGACGCCACAGATTACACGTGGCCTGTCCGAGGTTCGCGCGCGCGCCGCGGCCGATTCTGCCCGCGGGTACAGGTTCAACTGGTCGACCCCGTTTTTCCTCTCGCCGCATTCGTCCAGCACGGTGTACTTGGGCGGGAACCGGCTGCTCAAGTCGTCCGACCGCGGCGACCATTTCTATCCGATCTCACCGGATCTCTCGACGAAGGATTCCGCCCGAATCATCATGAGCACCCGGTTCACCGGCGGTATCACGCGCGACAACTCCGGCGCCGAGACCCACGGCACGATCACGGCGGTGGCTGAGTCTCCGATCCGCCCGGGAATTCTCTGGGTGGGTACCGACGACGGCAACGTCTGGCTCACCACGAATGACGGAGGAGCGTGGACCGATCTGAGCACGCGCTTTCCGGGCCTGCCGAAGAAAACGTGGGTGAATAGGGTCGAGCCATCCCACTTCGACACCGCGACGGTCTACGTGGCGTTCGACAACCACCGCGAGAATGATTTCCACCCGTACCTGTACGTCTCGAACGATTTCGGCAAGACGTTTCGCTCGACGGCGAACAACCTGCCGACCGGTGGCGCGGACTTCGTGCACGTCATTCGTGAGGATCCCGCGAAGCGCGATCTGCTTTTCGTCGGAACGGATGTGGGGGCCTATGTGTCGACCGATCGCGGCGCGAGCTGGCAGCGCTTCATGACCGGGCTACCGACCGTTCCGGTCCACGACCTGAAGATTCACCCCCGGGATCGCGAGCTGATCGCCGCGACGCATGGGCGCTCCATTTGGATCGTGGACATCGCGCCCCTCGAAGAAATGAACAACACCGTCATGGGGAAGGGAACGAACTTCTTCACTCCGAAGACGGCCTATCAATACTCGCAGGCGAACACCCAGAACTTTCCCGGCAACAAGTATTTTCTGGCGCCCAACCCACCGTTCGGGGCGGAGCTCGTTTACCGGTTGACATCGGGGAATGCGCAGCGAGACACGACACGCATTCTCGTCACCAACGTTCGGGGCGACACGCTTCGCACGATCAACGGCCCGGGAGGCCCGGGTCTGCACCGGGTGTCCTGGGATTTGCGCACACGTCCGCGTCCACTTGGACCGGCCGCTCTTCGTGACAGCATTATCGCCGCGCGCGTGAGGCGTCAGCGCGAAGATTCAGTTCGTGCGGCGCGCGGGACCGACACCACCGCTGGACCTCGCACCGTCCCTCGGGGCGCCGGCGGCGTCCCTGGAGAGATCAACCTTCGGCCGGCCGAGGGACCAATCGGTGGTGCAGCTGCGCCCGGTGGAGGCGGCGGTGAAGGCGCCGGCGGATTCTTCGGCGGCGTGCGAGCCGGCAATCTAGTCGAGCCGGGAGACTATCTCGTCACCATCAACGCCGGTGGACAAACGATGCGACAGGTCGTCCACGTCGAAAGGGTCGGTGACATCGTCAACGTGGATTTCGGACCCGATGATGACGACGATGGCCGGGGAGATCCGATCGATCCGTAGCTACTGCTTGTAGATGATTCCGCCCTTCATCACGAAGGTGACTCGTGTGAGCTCGCTGATGTCCGCAATGGGATCGCCCTTCACGGCTACGATATCAGCGAGCTTGCCCGCTTCGATCGTTCCAAAGTTATCGCTCTGATCGAGGAGCTGGGCTGCCACCGACGTTGCTGATTTGATCGCTGCCATCGGAGACATGCCGTAGCGCACCATATACGCGAACTCCTGTGCCTGGTTTTCGGTCCAGGCGTAACCGCCGACGTCGGTCCCGTAACTGATCATCACTCCCTTCTTGAGCGCCTTGCCGAACGCGATGCGCTCGAGCTCTACCAACTTCGGCCAGATACCACCGCGGCCTGTGGCAACGTAGACGCCGACGAAGATCGTCGGACACCAGTAGACCTTCTGCGCGACCATTCGAGCCAGCAAATCATCCGTGAGGCCATCTCCGTGCTCGATGGTGTTCACTCCTGCCCTCAGCGCGGCATCTATTCCATCCCAGCCCATGGCGTGCGCCGCGACCTTTTTGCCCAACCGGTGCGCTTCGCCGACGAGCATCTTCAGCTCTTCGTCGGTGAAGTTGACCCACGAGCGAAGCCATCCATCCGATGCGATGTAGTATTTCCGGTCAGCGTAAAACTTGATCCAGTCGGCACCGTACTTCGCTTCTTCGCGCACCGCTTTCCGGATGTCTTCGGGGCCGTCAACGATCTGCACACCCTCGGGCATCTTCAGCTCCCAGGAGTAGCCAAGAAGCGGGTAGGTGCCTGTCGGCGCCATCGCGCGAGTCGCGACGAACATTCGCGGCCCCGGAATCACGCCGCGGGCGATCGCGTTCTTCACGTCGACGTCAGCGTACATCGCGCCCTCTGTCTCCAGGTCCCGGATGGCGGTGAATCCATTCATGAGCGCGGCACGGACCGCGGCGGTCGCGCGTATCGCGCGGTACGGAATGCTCTCCTTCAGCAGCTGCTCATCGTAGTCCGCGCTGGTGATGTCGCCCTGCAGCAGGACATGGGTGTGATTGTCGATGAGGCCCGGCAGAATCGTCGCGCCGCCCAGGTCTATGATCTGCGCTGCGGCCGGGATTCTGGATGCGACGTCGGATTGACGCCCCACCGCAACGATTCGATCGCCCTGAACGACTACCGCGACATCGTTCTGGACGACGTCCGATCTTCCGTCGATCAGATGCGCAGCGCGGATCACGTACGCGCGCGGCGGTTCCGTCTGCTGAGGGCTCTGTGCCGATGCCGAAAACGGCAATGCGGCGAGGAATACAAGCGAAATACGATGCATGGAATAGCTCAGGACGAAGAAACATGTAACGCGTGCGCAACGGACCGCAGCACAATGTCGCCCTCGCGCGTAGTAGACCAGAGTTTACAGCATTGTACGCAATTCGCTATTGCGAAATCCGCGTCGCACTGTAGTGTGGAATGTGCGCCAGCTTCATCTGTTTCCATGTCTCGCGCGGCGGGAACCATGCACACAGTCACATAGAACTTGACGAGCTCGATACCAAGCAGCTCCGACCTCGATCGTTTTTCCGTAGCGTTGCAGGTCTCGCGTGAGCAAGTCGGCGCGCTCTACGAGCGCAGCGTCGGCTCGACTGAGCGCGAGCACCACGCACAGCTGCTCGCGGCTATCCAGGACCTCAGTATTGCCGAGGAAGAGCTGCGCGCCCAGCACGAGGCGATCGTCGAGGCGCAGCGCGACGTCGAGGCACAGCGCCGCCGATACCGTACTCTGTTCGAGTGCGCGCCTGATCCGTGCATGGTCACCGACGAGCACGGAATCGTCGAGGAAGCGAACGACTCGCTCGCGGGGCTTCTCGGCATACCAACCGCGCACGTCGTCAGAAAGTCGCTGGACTCCTTCATCGACCCGCATACCCGGCGCGAGCTCGGAGCTCGCCTCCGGAAATTGCCCAGCGGGAAAAGACTGGATAAATGCGGGCTGGAGGTAAAAGCGTCCGACGGGAGGATGATCCCTGTCGAAGCCACGCTCTCCGTTCTCGACTCGGCCATCGACGGCAAGAGCTCGTTCTGCTGGACGCTGCACGACACCAGTAGCCGGCAGGAGACCGAAGACAGCATGCTCGCCCTCAATCGCGCTCTCAATGCGCGGGTCGCGCAGCGAACTCGCGAGCTCGAGCTCGCCCTCGAAGGAGAGCAATCCGCGCGCAAGGATGCGGAAGCGGCGAATCGCATCAAGACCGAGCTCTTCGCCCGGTTAAGCCACGAGTTCAGGACGCCGCTGCACGCGGTCTCTGGTTATCTCGAGATTCTTCAGCAGAACATCCACGGCGGACTCACGGCGGAGCAGCAGCGCGATGTCGAGCGGATCCACCAGGCGCAGGAGCATCTCATGGCGCTGGTCAACATGATCCTCGATTTCGCAAAGCTCGAGGCGGGCCCCATTGAGCTCTCGATGGCGGAGATTCCGATCGAGGAAACTCTGCTCGGCGCCGAAGCGCTGGTGTTTCCGCAATTCGCAAAAAAGAACATCACCTACACGCACCGCGCAGGCGACCCTTCGCTCACTGTATTCGCGGATCGTGAGAAGGTCCAGCAGATCCTCGTGAATCTTCTCGCGAACGCCATGAAGTTCACCCCCGCGGGCGGATCCGTCGAGCTCGATTGGAGAGTCGAGGACGACTCGCTCCTGGTTCGCGTCCGTGATACAGGACCCGGCATCCCGCCTGAGAAGATCGAGCAGATCTTCGAGCCTTTCGTCCAGCTCCGCGCGCCCGGCTCGCTTCCAACCGGCGGCACCGGACTCGGCCTCCCGATCAGCCGGGATCTGGCGCGGGCCATGGGCGGCGACGTTAGCGCCACCAGCACGTTCGGCGTTGGGTCGATGTTCACCGTGACCCTTCCGCTGCGCAAACGCGCGACCGCCCCCAAGCTTTCAGCCCCCAGGACCGCCAGTTAACTTTGGGGGTGCGTCCCGCATCCCGGAGCTGACATTGCAGCAATCAACCGCCGCACTCTACGATCTGGTCGAAGACCCGTCCGTCTTCATCAAGCAGGACTGGAGGTCTTACACGCCGGATGACCACGAGGTGTGGGGGCTTCTGTACGAGCGACGCATGAACGAGCTGCGCAAGAACGGCAGCAAGATCTTCCTCAAGGGCGCCGATACGATCGGTCTCAAGAAAGAGACTGTTCCCGATCTGGCGGAAGTGAATCGGCGCCTCGCACCGCCAACGGGTTGGGAAGCGGTTCCCGTCTCGGGCTTCATCCCGGCCAAAAGCTTTTTCCAGTGCCTGTCGCTCCGGAAATTTCCGACGACGGTGACGATCAGGAAACGGACCCAGCTCGACTACTTGCCTGAGCCCGACATCTTCCACGATGTCTTTGGTCACGTGCCGCTCCACGCAGATCCAGTCTTCGCAGATTTCCTACAGCACTATGGGCAGGTGGCGGCCGCGGCGGAGAATGAAGAGGACACGACGCGGATGGCCCGTCTTTTCTGGTTCACGGTGGAGTTCGGCCTCATTCGCGAAGACGGACAGATAAAGGTCTATGGCTCCGGCCTCATCTCGTCCCACGGCGACGCCGCCAACGCGGTCGGACCCAAGTGTGATCGCAGACCCTTCTCACTCGATGCAGTGTTCAACCAGCCGTTCGAGATCGACCACTTCCAGGACGTGCTGTTCGTGACTGAATCCTTCGACCAGCTTTACGAGGCGGTTGAAGAAGCAGGGCGGAGAATCGGAACGATCAGGTAACCGTTCGATCGCGCATCAGTAGCCGATCGATCGACCAGGCGCCGCTGCCGCGAATCGCAATCGCAATCGCGATCGCCACGGCGAGGATGAAGAACTCCACACCCTCGCCTTTCTGTTGCCCGCTGAAGTTCATGAAGAAGCCATTGGGAAGATGAGCCATTAGCGCGACAACGGTGAAATCGACGGCGATTCCGAAAGCCGCGATCCTGCCGAGGAAGCCGAAGAAGACGCCGAGGGCGCCGAAGAATTCCGCTCCGAAAACCAAAAGGGCCAGCGGAGCGGGAATGTGCATCTGCTGTGTGAGAAACCCCATGGTTCCGGAGAAGCCAAATCCTCCGAACCAGCCGAGGAGTTTTTGCGCCCCGTGCGGGAAGACTACGATGCCGAGGACGACTCGCAGGAGTGCCAGGACTTTGTCGTCGTCGGTGCCAATGATTCTACGCCACATGGCTTACCTCGCGTCGGATTGAGCGCAGAGATGATTGACTAGTCAATGACCTGACAACGCTATGGTGGGAAGGCAGCGCCCTTCAAGGGAGACCTCCAGGAGTTCGACTAGTAGTTCGACGAGCGCACGCGGTCGAGCAGCGTGATGAGGGAGTCTAGCTCCGACGGGGGCAGGACCGAGACTGCCTGTGCGTCCCATCGGTTCACCGGCTCATCCAGCTCCTTCAAAAGGTCGAGGCCCTTGGGAGTCATTCGACAGAACACTCGACGGCGGTCTTTCGGACAGGGAGTGCGCGCTACCAATCCTTTCCGTTCGAGGCGGTCGACGAGGCGCGTTACACCCGGAGTCTGCTCGATCATCCGCTCACCGATAGTGAGTGTCGGCAACCCGTCAGGCCCCGCCCCGCGCAGAATTCGCAGCACGTTGTATTGCTGCGGTGTGATTCCGTGGGGCTCCATCACGTGGGCGAGGCTTCGCTTCATGGCGTCGGCGGTTCGCAGAAGGCCCAACGTCGCCTGCTGCTCGCGCGAGCGAAAATTCTCCTG
>JALYKM010000389.1 GCA_030774785.1 Gemmatimonadota bacterium | reverse complement strand
CTCTTCACATCCAACCGCAGGATTGAGCTTGGAACAGGTTCTTACCCGACAACAGGGCGAGCTGGTCGCGCTCGAACGTCGGCTCGTGCTACGCGTGCGCGATGTGCTGGCGCTATCCGACGGAGCGCAGGCGGACCTCGAGCGGCTGGCTTCGCTCGTCAACGAGATGAACGAGCTCTTCCTTCTGGTCGTAGTTGGGGAGTACAACAGCGGAAAGAGCACGTTCATCAACGCTCTGCTCGGCGACGAAGTCTTCGCCATGGGAGATCTGCCGACGACGCGCGCGATCTCGATCCTGCGTTACGGTGAGGCAGGACCTCCCGAATCAATCGGCGAGCACCTGCAGCTTTACCACTATCCGCTCGAGGTGTTGCGCGACCTCGACATCGTGGATACGCCGGGAACAAACTCGATCGAGCGAATGGAAGAGGAGATCACGCGGCAATTCGTGCCGCGCGCCGATCTGGTGTTGTTCGTGACGAGCCTGCTGCAGCCGCTCACCGCCAGCGAGCTCGACTTCCTCACTCACATCCGCGAGTGGGGGAAGAAGGTGGTTTTCGTCGTGAATGGCATAGATCGCCGCAACAGTGACGAGCAGCTCGATCGGGTACGTGATTACCTGACGCGTGAGGTGACCGCGCGGCTCGGCGCCTCGGCTCCTTCGCTCTATTTCATCAGTGCGCTACATGCTCTCCGCGCGAAACTGGCTGCCCGGCCGGGGCGGCCTCAGCAGGGTTCATCAGGCACGCCGACCGCTGATGCTGTCACGGCAGACCCGCGCAACGAATACTCCGTGCTCGAGCGCTATGTCCTCGAGACGCTCCGCGAGACGGAGCGTGTGCGACTCAAGCTTCTCACGCCGCTCGGGGTGCTGCGTCACGTGCTGAAGAGAAACGTGTCCGCGCTGGACGAGCGGCTGATGGTCGTGCAGGAGGACGCACGCGTCCTGCGCTCTATTCGCGAGCAACTGGAGGCGTACTCGAAGGAGATGCGAACGGATTCCGAGCGCTATCTGATCGAGATGCGTAACGTCCTCTACGAGCTGGAGCGCCGCGGCAGAACCTGGTTCGAGCGCACCATCAGGATCGGGAACGCGTTTTTCCTCCGCAACAAGGATGCGGTCGAGAACCGGTTCCGGGCGGAGGTGGTCCAGGACACACCGCAGGCGATAGAAGGGGTGGTGCACCGCATGGTCGACTGGACTGTGCAGCGCAACTTGAAGCTCTGGCGGACCGTGTTCGCGGAGCTGGATGCGCACACCGCGCGGCTTCGTGAGTCGGGGGCGCTCGCACCGCACGGAGACACCGAGTTCCAGTACAATCGCGAGGAGCTCTTTGCCCGTCTGCGCGAGCCGGTGGAAAGGCGACTCGACGAATTCGACACCGAACGGGAAGCGCGTGAGATCGTGACCTCGGTGAAGGAGGCGGTCATGAGTGCGTTCGGCGTCAACATTCTTGCGATCGGACTCGGTGGGATATTCCTCGCCGCCTTCACCACGGCGGTGCTCGACTTCACCGGTGTGCTCACCGCGACACTGTTCGCGATCGCCGGGTGGCTGATCATCCCCGCACGGCGCCGGCGGCTGGTGCAGGAATTCGAAGGCAAGATCTCGAAGCTGAACGAGGATCTGGCCGCGCTTCTTCGCACGAAGTTCGAGGAGCAGCTCACACATTACGAGCGTCAGCTTCTCGAAGTTGTGGCGCCCTACGAGAGGTTTCTCGAGACTGAGCGCGCGAAGCTGGAGATTGGTCTCACGGCGCTTGGGGAGGCCGACCGGGAAGTAACAGCGCTGGAGCGCCGTGTCCTAGAGACTTTTCCGGAGGAGCAGCTGGCGACTCGCTGAACCGCCGCTCTGAGATCGCTGTTCGAGGCGTCTGGCCACCGAGACGGAAGTTTCATCCGGATTTTGCGGATTTTGCGGATTTTCCGGATTACTCAGATCGAACACATTCGCGTTTTAGCGTCGGCTGGCGAGAGTTTGATGTTTTTTGGGGAACTCATCGCGCAATCTTAAGTTCGTGGCGCGCGGCGAACTCCTGGAAGAACGACTCACGCATTCGGTGATCGGAGCCTTTTTCGAGGTTTATAATACCCTCGGGTTTGGATTTCTCGAGCACGTGTACGTGATGGCGCTCGAGCGTGAGCTCATTGCGCGCAAACATCGGGTTGCACGTGAAGTCGCCGTGCGAGTCTTTTACAAAGGAGACGAGGTAGCAGAGCAGCGTCTCGATATGATCGTTGATGAGCGACTGCTCGTGGAGACGAAATCAACCCACGAGCTCCACAGGTCTGCGAATCGCCAGGTGTACAACTACCTAAGATCAACCAACCTCGAAGTAGGCCTTCTCCTGCATTTCGGTCCCGAAGCGCGCTTCTACCGCCTAGTCCACCGCAGCAACAAAAAGATTAATCCGAGTAATCAGGAAAATCCGCTTCATCCGGATGAAACTTCCGTCTCGGTGGCCAGTGATCCACAAGCCGTTACAAACGTAGTGACTGCCGGAGGCCCGGAGCCTTGTCCTTCATCGTGCTTGAAGAACACGTAGGCCTCCTTCCATGTCTGGCCCGTCACACACTTCGCCCACTCGACGAGATTCGCATCATTGTAGTTGAGCCGATGCAACCGCAGATATCCCCAGGTTGCGGTCGATACCACGGGACACTTGAACTCATCCTGCTCGATGATGCACATCGCGATGTCCCGCTCGCGCATTGCGTCGAAGATTTCCTCGTCGAACCAGCTCTCGTGCCGGAACTCGAACACGTAGCGGCGATCGGACGGCAGTAGTCCAAGAAATCCGCGGAATCGACTCACATCCTTTTTCAGATTTGGCGGGAGCTGAAAAAGGATCGGCCCCAATCGGTCGCCGAGCACTGCGGTGTTCTTCAGGAGGAAGTCGACGAGATCAGCCGACTGCTCCTTTAGCCGCGCGTGATGGGTGATGCGTTGGCTCGCCTTGAGCGCGAAAGTGAAAGTCTCCGGCACCTGCGCCGCCCATTCGCGCAGCACGTTCTCCTTCGGCAATCGGTAGAACGTGTTGTTGATCTCCACCGCCGGAAATTTGCTGGCGTAGAAGCCAAGCATTCCGTCGTCTTTCAGTTCCTTCGGATAGAACGCGCCCTTCCACTCCTTGAACGCGTAGCCGCTCGTCCCCGCGAGTAGCTTCACGATACCATGCGCTTGGACTCGCCCTTCTCCTTCTTCGGTTTCTCTTTTGCGAGACTGGCCTTCAGCGCTTCCATCAGGTCGAGCATCTTGGTGTCGGAGCCCGGAGTGATGTCGGCGGTGATGTCCTGCCCATCGATCTTCTGTTGGATGGTCTCAAGCACCCGCTCACGCACCGTGTCCTTGTACTTCGCGGGCTCGAACGTCTCGTTCGACGTCTGATCGATCAGCTGCTTGGCGAGCTTGAGCTCGGCCTCCTTCACGTCGCCGGGCGGAATGGTGACTTCAGTCGTCGGACGGACTTCGTCGGCGTAGTGGAGCTGTTCCATCACGAGCACACCATTGAGCGGGCGCAGCAGCACGAGATGCTGTTGACCCCGCGCCGCGTACTGACCAAGCGCGGCCCGTCCTGTCTCCTTCAGCGCAGCGGCGAGCAGCCTATAGGCGCGATCGCCCCCCTTGTCGGGGCCGAGGTAATAGACCTTCTCGAGGTACTCGCGATCTACATTCGCGAGCGGGACGAACTCGATGACGTCGATGGTGCTCGTCGCCTTCTCCTCCAGCGCCTTCAGCTCCTCCGGCGTGAGAATGACATACTGGTCCTTCGCGAACTCGTATCCCTTGACCGTCTCGTCGCGCGT
>JALYKM010000388.1 GCA_030774785.1 Gemmatimonadota bacterium | reverse complement strand
GTCTCGAGCCCGTCTCGAATGATCCTGGCTACGAAGGTTACGGATTCGGTTGGCGGCATCGCACCTTGAAACTCGCGGCTGACCTGTCGGAGCTGCAATGGGCCGGGTGTGGTGATCATAGGAATCTGGAGCGTAACGCTGGACATTTGTTGGTTTCGATTCCTGCCAGTCGGTCGAAATGGTGCTGACCGTCCGCGCCACCAGCCAACTCAATGCGTTGTCGGCAAGGCGAGAGAGCCGATGACGAACGTGTCGAGAAATATGCGCGCCCACGGCGAAGTCTCCAGCTTGCCTTGGCCGAGCGGGTAAGCGCTGGACAGTGCGTCAAGATTGGACGATCTCGGAGCGCCATCTGGCAGCACGTTCAATCTCAAGATACGATTCACTAGGACAGCCGGACAGCAGTGACCCGCCCTTTTGTCGACGCGCATGCAGTTACTGGTCATCAGACACGGTATCGCCGAGGAAGCCGAAACGTTCGCCGCCACCGGCATGGATGACTCGCGCCGGCCGCTCACGAAGGCTGGAAAACGAAAGATGAAGGAAGTCGCCGCCGGTCTGCGGGAGATCGTTGAAACCCTGGACGTAATTGGCGCCAGTCCACTGTTGCGAGCCCAACAGACGGCAGAAATCATCGCCAAGGCCTACGGTGATCTACCCGTCACCACCGTGCAAGCGCTCTCGCCCGGAAGCGATCCTTCTGGTCTCGTTGACTGGCTGGCGGAGCACACCTCGGCCGAGGTCGTCGCAATCGTCGGACACGAGCCTCACCTCGGCACGCTGGTCACGTGGCTCATGACCGAAGCGCGGGATTCGCGAGTCGCAATGAGCAAGGGCGGCGCAGCTCTTCTCGAGTTCTCTTCGCGCGTATCCGCCGGGAGCGGGACGCTGCAGTGGCTTCTCACCGGGTCGCAGCTGCGTCGCATCGGCCCGTGAGTCCCCGTCGGACGCGTATCGGCGACGTGATTAAAACCCGCTCCCGCTGCCTGCCACTTCCACCTTCAATCCACTGATCACCTGAGCTCTCTGTGGCTCGGGCACATCGTCGGGGCACACGCCCGTTAACGCGGCATGGAGCACTCCCCGGAAAAGCGGACCCGACCAGTATTCAGTATGCGCCTTGGGAGGAAGCTTGCTCCCTGGATTTTCGATATTGCAGACGCCCTGGCCGGGCGGGGGCTGCGGAGCGTCGTAATATCCGATTGGCCCACTCACCCAGTCCGACGGTGACCACAGGTTGATCCAGCGTGCGCGTCGCATCGCGTAGCTCAGTATGAGTGGTTGCTGCGCGCCGGCCAGTGCCTCTCTCACGTCTATCTCGCGCTCCGTTTTCTGCGTCCGGAATACGAAGGCCGTCTTGTCAAGTGGAGAACCGAATGTGAGTAGCAGCTTCGTGCGGTCAACAACGCGATAAGCGTCGGATTCCACTCCCAAGCCCCATCCATTCTCATGAGTGTCGCGGTTGATCGCATCATTGAGCGTATCGTACGCCAGCACGGATCCAAGCGAGTGACCGACCACGAACACTTCATCGTACAGCAGCGAGCCCGAGTGTGGATCCCTGGCTGAATAGATGAATCGGGCTGCGCGACGACCGCGCTCCTGGATGGCGCGCCTGATCTCCTCGAATTTGCTGACCTTGTAAGGCGAAACGTACGCTGCTACGTCCCCGGCGAATTCAACGAGGAAGCTCTTGACGAATCGGCGGAACAGCAGGGCTTGCGCGACAAAGAGCAGAATGGCCAGAGCGAGGCCGATCGGATGCGCAGCTGGATCAGTTATTACGGGGAGGATCCAACTCCGGTACAGCCAGATTCCTATCGCCGCGGTCAACGCTCCCGACGCGACGATGAATCCGACAAGTGCGAGCGCCATTCCTACTCGTCGCGATTTGAGAGGCGCCAACACGCCGATTGGAGCATCGATTACTGCTTTGGGGCGGTGGACGTCCGCACCAAGTCCGAGAACACGTGCGACCACAACCGCGATCAAACCGAACACGCCCAGAAAAATCCCAATGGAAAATGCCACGGCAGCAGTGACAGCCATTTGTGGATCAGTGTGGCCGACCCTGAAGAAATCCAGCAGCTTCATCAATGGAAGCAGGCCGGTCGCCAATATTGCCGCAGTGATCAGCAGGATCATCCAGAGTCCGAGGCCGAGTTGGAGAATGCGCCTGGCCGGAATCTCGAATTCCTGCCTGCCTCCGAACATCCAGCGATCAAAGACACCGTCGTGATACGCAAACCTCACCCCACGACGCGCAGCATCAACGAGGAAGGTCAGCGTCTCGCGCAAGGTTACGCGGCCTTCCGTGAGGGGCGCCCAGTACGCCTCATAGAAGTGCACCTCACAGCGAGAGTGTTTCTGATCTTTGGGTTTGAGATTCAGCTCCGCACGAGCGATGAAGCGCCCTTCGTCTGGGTGGAGCGATACGCCGACGCCCTCACTCTCCGAAACGAGCGTCCCGCAGCGCTGCGCTGTTTCGCGTACCTCTCGAACGACTGCATCCAGCGTCTCGAACTGGACCTGCTGACCCATCCCGTGGCAGATCAGCAGGGCAACTCGCTGCTCTAACCTGGGTGCAACGGCCGGCGGGGACTCCGCCGTTTTCGCCTTCGGGGGCTCGACCTGAACGCTGAGCTGAGCGTAGTCCTGTGATTCTTCGGCTGCGGTCAAACGGGCCTCCAGTCAAACAGATTGATGCGACGCGCGGGGTAGAACGTAGGGGTGATGGGGCGACAGCGAAATGCCTATTTCATATCGAGGAGATGTTGATTTCTTATCTTCTCCAAAAGGCCGCTGATGCTGATATGAAACAGCCATACACCTGATACGAAAACGACATTTCGTAGCGACAAGACTTGATCCATTTTTCCAATTCGTGGCTGCCTGATTTGTGGTTCTGGCGCCTCAGCGTGTTCAGGCCGTTTGTCCGTGGATGAGGGAGGTCTACATGCCGTGCTGCGTGGCTGAGCGAATCAGGACGGGATCGATCAAGTCCGCATTTGTCATCGTTGCAATTGTCTTCGCGGCTGGCTGTGCGTCCTCACCCGTCAATACGGGCGTTCGTCCGGCAATCGGGACGAACTACGCGTTGCAGCAGGCAGGTCTCAGCGCCGCCGACCAGGCTCGCCTCGATGCGCAGTGTCCCCTGGGTCAACCAAAGCTGCGTCGGGCGGACGACTACGGAATAACGTTTCTGATAGCGCGCGACGGATACGCACTGGAGGAAAGCGAAAAGGACAAGATCCCTATCTGGGTGTGCGAGCGGATCACCCGCCACCAGGTTACGGGATCGCTCACAAAAGGACGCATCACTTTTCGTCCTGATCCGTTATTGCCTGCCGAAGCCAGAGCTGTCGACGCCGACTACAGTGGCTCTGGATTCGACCGTGGACATCAGGCACCCCTCGCCGACCAAAGTCGTGAGCAGCGGCTCAGGGACGAGACCTTTTTTCTCTCGAACGTCGTTCCCCAGAATCGGCGTCTAAATCAACAGGCCTGGGCAAGTCTGGAGGCGCGGGTGCGCGGTTGGGCCGAAGCGAGGGACACGATCTATGCGATCACCGGGCCGTTGTTCTGGGATCCGAGGGAAGATGACCCATCCACGGCGCGCGGGTATGTCAATTACAACTGGATTGGAAATCACGTCAGTGTTCCCACGCACATCTACAAGATCGTCATTGGGCGCAGGTCCGACAGGTCAGGCTGGGAGGCGATTGCGTTTGTCGTCGCCAACAAGGCATACGATCGATCGACGGATTGGTCGTCGTTCATCAAGCCGGTAGCCTGGATCCAGAAACGTGCGGGGATAGTATTCTTTCCTGATCTCCCCTCGGCGGAGGCGGCCAGCGTACTGAACGCAGCAGCGGCGATGTGGAAGCCGGAGTAGGCGGCTGAATGCCAACGGATGTCCGCGGCGAGCCACACCGACCGCTGGTGAGTGGGATAAGGATCGTCAACGCAGTCACCGGTAGTCCCGGCACCCTGGGATGTATCGGGCTCGACGCCGATGACAAACCCTGGATAATCAGTTGCTATCACGTTCTTGGCCGTCGCCGTCAGTCGACAGATATCGCCCTCAATGACGAGCCCATTCTGCAATCCACATTCGACCTGGGAGGAGGTGTCGTAGCGCGCACACGGACCGACAAGATGAATGCTACTCTCGATTACGGGGCTGCGATCATCGTTCCCGAAATTGGTGTGAGCACCGAGGTGCTCGAGCTCGACAAGGTTCAGCGAATCGCTGACGCGGTAGTGGGGATGACAGTCGTCAAGTCGGGCGCGGAAACAGGCGTGACGATGGGGATCGTCACTGCCGCAACGGATACGCTAATCACGATAGAACAACCATTCGACGCAGCAGAGGCTTATGTGTTGTCCGAGCGGGGGGACTCCGGCGCTGTCTGGCTCGATGCGCAGACTGGGCGCGCTATCGGTCTGCACTTTTCGGGGCGTGACGGCAACACCGCGTTTGCGCGTCCGCTCGGTAGCGTACTTACAGAGTTGGGGCTACGACTTCTCGAGTAGGTCCTGCATCGCTGGCATTGGAGAATTCATCAGAGGAACAGAAACGATAGTTGAAGTCCAACCCACCCGACGTTCGGCCCGAGTCGGTCGGCGCGGATGCTTGTGCCAAACTGGAATGCCGTCGTAGCGTCGACAGTGACGATCGGCAGCTGACCGCGAATCTGGAAATCGATACCAAAGTCGGCGCTGTGAAATCCAAAAGCCGGGCGCGAGCCTGGCATTCGTGGGCCTCGAAGATCGCTCGCGCTTAACGCCGCCTTCAGAATCGCGCTCAGTGAGTAGAAAGTGTCGGTGCACTGAACCGTCGTACCCGCCGACGCGTTGGCGGCGCCTTGTACCCAGGTCGCATTCTCGCGCGCGAGATCGCGAGCTGCGTCAAGACGCAAGTGCACAGTCCGGATTCCTTGCTGCGGTATCCCGATGTCGAAGAGGCCGCTTACAGAGAGCTCTCGCGTGCCACGGGTGCGCGGCGGAGAGAGGCCGCGCAGGTTCGGATTCCAATACTCGGCGTATCCAAGAACGAAGGACTTGGGGTGCGGACGGTCAGCGAGGATCCACTGGTAGTGCAGAGCTGCGGAATACTGATCGCCCAGACCGGCGAGAGGTCTATCCGCGAGAGCGGTCCAACCATCCAGCTCCAGCTGAAGCGGCATTGGTAGGCGGCTCAGAGGAATGGCGATTCCGGAGTGTAGTCCGGGAGCGTCAGCGAGGCTGATGTCGCGCCACAGCAGCCTCGATTCAACATCCACCATCACGCCGAGCGAATCGTCGGGCACATGCTTTTGAGCCGATAGCTCGCGCGCGGGGCACAGCACGCTCAACGCAGCTAGACACGCAACTGCCCGAATGCTCACGGCGGCGTCCTCCGGCGCTGCCGAACGGCGGGGAGTCGATTGAGCAGCGCGTCGAGTAAGCGACCTTCGACTTTATGGAACCCATCCTCGCTGGGATGAATCTCGTTCATCCAGTCGCGGCCAGGACGAAGCGTGCCGCGCAAATTCACGTAGATGACTGAATCCGGGTATGTACGCTCGAGCGCGGCGAGGATCTCGTTGACATCGTCGATGAGCACTCGCAGAATGCGGTTCTGCAAATTCACGTCGATGATGCCACGATCCTGCATCGAAGGAAGTATCCAGGGTCCAGCGGGGCGAAATCCGTCGTACTTCACCTTCTCTCCGGATGCGGTGAGGTAGTCGTATCCGTGAATGACGATCGGTGCGCAGTCGCTGAATGCTGCGATAACACGAACGAAGCCACGCCGCAGCTCCGTCTTCTTCTCGTCCCACGCGAGTTGATTGATGTGCTCGGCGGCGCTCTTGGTAGCGTCGAACGGATTTAGGGCGCGCCAGATCCAGCGAAGCTTGGGTTTCTCAGGAATGTCGGTGAAGAGATCGTTTCCACCTCCGCTCAAGAGGATCGCTTCGGACTTTTCTCTTTGAGCGGTGTTAGCAATTCGAGCGAGATTCGCTTCGCCCGCGATATTCTCGAGTGTGTCGCCCGATTTCTCAAAGCGCTTGATGCCCCAGATTCCCTCGCCATCCAGGAAGTCGATGATATTCGGGTGGGGAGGGTAATCGAACCAGGAATCGCCTTCCGATAAGAGTCGCCGCAAGCCGGCACGCTTACAACTGGCGTACCGGCGGTCCCGTTCGACTGGATCCCATGGCTCACCTGGCATAGGAGTGAACTTTCATGGGCGCCCCTATGAAGGTACGGTGGACCCGGTACTCGTAGCACTGACCTTTCGGACTCCGAGATACGCACCGAGCATCGCGAGTCCGAAAACAGCGGCTTCATCAAAGAATGGAACTGATATGGCCAGGCGCAACAGATTCACATCCACTGCGTAGTATGCAACTGCCACCAACAGACCGATCAAGACACCGACAAGTATCGACTTGGGTAATCCGCTGTCTTGCCTGTCAATCCGCCTCACATGCTTCGTCGCGCCGCCGAGAGCTCCGCCGAGGAGCGCGGCGAGTAGAAAGGAGATCGGCCACCCGAACTGAATCGTTGCTGTGGCCCGATTCAACCCGGGGCTTGTCGCCGTTATCTTCGCTGGCCCGGTTCCCTTTGAGCGGAGATGTACGGTTGCGCTGCCCGCGGGGCCGACCATAACGCGATCCTCTTTCAGGGAGCCTTGATCGACAGCGAGTGTCACCGGTAGGGAGTCTTTCAGGGACGCTCCGATGACTCGGACGAGGAAAGTCACGGTTTCGATGCCGAATCCGGATGCCTTCTCCGGAGCATCAATGACGAGGGCCGGGTTCACGGGAAGCCAAACAACGGTCCCGCGCGGATCGAACTGGGGTATCACTCGGACGCTTACTGAATCCAGCGGGTTGCGCGCGATTACTATTACGCTCTCCAGGGGATAATTCGTGTATCCGATCTGCACCTTATTAGGCGAGATACTGTCTGCAGCTCCGTCCGACGCAAAGGTGAGTGGAATCGCTCCTCCGATCTCCTTGCGAATTGCGGGGGCAAGACTGTCTTGCAGGCCGACAAGGAGCGAGCCTCGAAATACTCCAGCGTCCGGTTGGTATCGAAGGGGCAAGTCGCGAATGATTGCGGGCTGCAGGTGAACAGGTCGATTATCCTTCGCAACACCTACGTAGGTGAAAGGAAGAACGACGAGCGTATCGATTGTTCTAGAGCCGATCGCGCCGGCCGTTCCGAGCGCGGCTCGGCGCCTGACTATGCGTGCAGAATCCCCTGTCCGGACTGCCAGGAACTGCCCCGTCCGTAACTGGACATCGGAGATGGTCGGACGAATTACGTGTGCCTGGCTTGAATCAACTATCTGCAACCGCCCTGTCCTTAGAGCCGAGTCAACACTCCTTGGCAACCTTGACCGCTCGAGGGTACGGACCTGCGCCGATGCTTCTCCAGACATTAGCAAGACTACAGAGAGCGCGAAGAGGGATGCACTCCCCGAGTTGCGCGTACTCCCTCGGTCAAGCGGATTCAGACTTCCCTTCAACCCGAATCCAGGCCACCGCGTGCATCGCATCGCTGGCTCCCTGCGTCTGCGGATGTTCGACCCTAGGCGCGGCCGTGAAACTTGTCAATAGCTTTTCAGCAATACGCCCTTTATGAGTGCAGCTAGTGATACGAAACCGACAGTTTAGTGATATGAAAACGACATTTTGACAAATGGATTCCATCATCGGGCAGCACGGACCACGACCGGATGCAGCACGATGCCGCGCGCTGCACTGGACGAGACGGCGTACTTCACCGCTGCTGTTACGGGCGGATGAGTGAGTCGAATCCGTAGTTTTATCGCTGACAACACCGGATTGACAGCCGGGACACGATAAGAGTGGCGGTAAAAAAACTCAGGCTTCCTAAGGGCTGGTCAGAAGCCGCTCCCGCCACCTCCACCACTCCCGCCGCCGCTCGATCCTCCGCCTCCAGACCCCGAGGAGCTCGGGCTGGATGACATGCTGCTCGCGGCGGCGCTCGACATGTGCTCGATGCTGGACGCGAAGTTGATCGCGCTGAAGTGCCCGGTCCCGCCGGTGTACCAGCTCGGCGGCTCGCGGTAGATGTTCTCGAAGGCGCGGGCCCATTTCTCCGCGACGCCGAACGCCATCGCGAACGGCAGGAAGCGCTCGAACATCTCCGGCGAAGTGATCATCTTCTTGTACCGCTCGCTTTCGACTCGGCCGAGGAATTCCTTGAAGCCGAGAGTGGCTTCGCGGGCGCGGGCGCCCGCGATGGTGCGGGCGGGCATGATCAGCGCGAACAGGAACAGGATCAGCGTGCTCAGCACGGCGGCGATGATGAGCGCGACGGGCGAGATCGTCACCCACATCCTCTTCGTGGCGAGCGCGGAGAGGCCGGCCCCGATGAACACGCTCAACACGGCGAAGCCG
>JALYKM010000387.1 GCA_030774785.1 Gemmatimonadota bacterium | reverse complement strand
GTGGGACGAAGCGCAAGCTTCGTCCCAGGCGAGGACACTGCCCCGAAGAGGACATCCGCGCCGACCGACCGCGCGATGTACCAGAAGGTGAATCAGTCAGCGCGGCGAAAAAAAAACGGGTCGCTTTAAGCGACCCGTTTTACTTGAAGCGTTTAAGCGACCCGCTTTATTTGAGGCGAGGGGTGCGGCGGAGTGGTTCTTGGCTTGACGGGCTTGACCGTTTCGACCTCTTCGACTTTGACCGCAGTGACTGGAGTCGCGGTCTTGAGCTCTCCGACCAGGTCGAGCAGTACGTGGCTCCCGTGGAAAAGCTGCGTCGACGCCATGCTCATCTGCTCGCACGCCGCGCTCTGCTCCTCCGTCGACGCGCTGACCTGCATCGCCGCCGTCGCGTGGCTCTCCGCTGTGCGCGCGATCAGTCCGAGATTCGCGGCCGCTGAATCAACCGCTTGCGCATTTTCCGTCGCGGCAGTCGTGACCGCCCCGGCAGCAGCGCGAGTTCTCTCCGCTGCGGAAAGAATCGTCGAGAGCGCGCTGTCCAGCTCGCGGCTCACGCGCTCGATCTCGCCTACCTGAACGACGCCCTGTTCCATCGCTTTCGAGGTCGCCAGTACGCGACTCGTGACGCTGTCGGTCATCTTCACCACGTCATCGGCGGCGGCCTGGGTCTGGTCTGCGAGCTTTCTGACTTCGCCCGCGACGACCGCGAAGCCGCGGCCCGCTTCACCCGCGCGCGCCGCTTCGATCGCGGCGTTGAGCGAGAGGAGGTTCGTCTGCTCCGCGATGCGACTCACCGACACGACGAACTTGTTGATGTCGCCCGCGGTCGTATTCAGCTCGCGCACCTGAGCCGCCGCCTGCTGCACGATCGTCCGAACATCGAACAGGATCTTGAGTGCACGATCGATCTCGACACGCTTGGACTGGGCCTCGGCCTCGATTGAGCTGGCGAGAGTATGCACTTCCTGCGCGCCGCCGACCAGGTTGTCGCCGCGCGTGCGGATTCCATCGAGCGCTTCATTCACCTGCCGGAGCTGCGCCACCTGCGATTCGGCGCCGTGCGAGACTTCTTCCACTGCGTCGGCAACTTCGCCTGCTGACGCCGAGATCTGCTTCGACGCCGAGGCGAGATCGCTCGCGGACTGCGCGACTTCGTCAGCCGTCTTGGCGGCGCCCGACGCGATTCGCGACAGTGCAATCGTCGCATGGTTCATCGCGTCCGCCAGAGTGCGGAACTCACCGGGCATCTCGCCCTCGGTCCGCTGCTGGAGATCGCCGTGACTCAACTGAACGGCGTGCCTCACGAGGAGCCGCAGCGGGCGGCCAACCGCACGGCCCGTGCGGATGACGATCATGAGCGCGAGGAGCGTCGCCACGACGATCACCGACACCAGGAGTCGTGACCGGGCAATCGACTGACTCCGCAGATCGGCCGACATCGCTGCCAGCTGCTGCGCTCTCGAATGACCGAGGCCAGTCAGCTGCTCCAGCAGGGGCGGGACCATCTTGCGGGCGTTCTGGGCCTCGGCATGTGCTTCGTCGAGGCGTCCGAGATCGGTGAGCCGGTGCGACAGGGCAAACGCCGCCTCTACCCTCGCTAGCGTCGTGTCGACCGCCACTGTACGAATGATCTGCTCTGCGATAACGTCGCGCCTGGTGCTGAAGCTGCGGTGCAGTCTGTGCGCTTCCCAGCCGAGACGGCGGAAGTCCCCGTCGGACTTGGCATCCTGATCGCTCAGATAGGTGTTCGCCGCCTGAATCTCCTGAGTGACGACGTTCGAGAAGTCGGAAGCCTGCTTTGCATCCTGCTCCGCGTCGGAGAGCGTCTCGGTTACCTGGTCAGCCATGCGCGTCAACGACATCCAGCCGACCGCGCCGGCCCCGAGAATCAGCACGATGAGGAAGGAGAATCCGACGGTCAGGACTTGCCGGATCGTACGAAACCGGAAGGGAAGCTTCATTTCGCCTCCGCTACAGTCAGCAGGCCGTTGTGAACGCGCAGCACCCGGAAGCGCATCCCGACGGGATCGCCGTTTTCCTCGAAGTACGCTGGACCCGTGAGGCCGGCGTAGGCGGTTTCACGATTGAGCGAGCGGAGATAGTCCCGCACTGCTCTCCGGTCCGGACCTTTCTCCTTCAGGGCCTGAGCTATCAGGTGAGTCGCATCGTACGCGAGCGCGGCGTGAGCGTCGGGAAGGGTGTGGAATTTCTTCTTGAACGCGGCAACGAACGTGCGTGCGGCGGGAGATGGATCTTCCGGTGTGAACGACATGCCGATGTAGGTCCCTTCGGATGTCGCCGTGTCGGCGAGAATCCCCTGCCATCCATCGCCGCCAACGAAGATCGGGTTGAAGCCCTGACGCCGGGCTTCCTGCAGGATCTTGAGGCCCGTCGCCACTCGCCCCGCGACGAATACGATTCTCGGCTTTCGCGTCTTCAGGTAGGAGATATAAGGCTCCGCGGTCGTAAGATCGGCGTTGATTGGATCGAGACTCACTATGTCGCCATGGAACGAGCGCCTGAACGAATCGGCGAGGCCTCGGCCATACGTATTGTTCTCGTAGAGTACGGCAACGGTGGTGGGTCCACGCACACCAAACTGTGTGGCGAAATTGGCGAGCGCGATTCCGTTGAGCGAGTCGCTCGAGATTACCCGAAAGACCCAGCTCGAGATGCCGGTGAGGTCGGGCGAGGTCGCGCTCGTAGCAACCGCCGCCAGCTGCCCATCGTAAATGGGTGCCGCGGACAGCATGCCCGACGAGTTCACGTGACCGATCACCGCGGAGACGGAGGGGTTCGCCACGAACTCCTGCGCGATCTTCGCGGCCTGTGGGCCGTCACCGGCGTCGTCGCGCGTAATCACCCTCAGTGGATGACCGTCGATCCCGCCAGCTTTGTTGATCTCTTCCGCCGCCAGCTGGACGCCCTGCAGGTTCTGGAGGCCATAACCCTGCTTCCAGGGTCCGACTGCTCCGACCGTGTATGGTTTCTTGCTTCCAATGCAGCCAGCCAGCGCCAGAAGCGCCAATGACGAAATGACTTTAGACGACAACTTCCCCCTCCCCTCGATTCGCGGATCTTTGTGTCCCCCGAATTGACGAGGTCCAAGCTCGGCCGGTCACTCATTTGAGCTGATTTGCGTATGGGGGAGAGAACCGGGGCTGGCACCCATTCTGCCCATATGGCCGGCAAAGGGGACAATCAACGATGAAAGTGCTGGTAACGGGCGGCACCGGCGTGGTCGGCCAGGCGGCCGTAACGGAGCTCTTGAAGCGCGGACACACCGTCCGCTTGCTGACTCGAAACGCCGCAGAAGACGCCAGGCAGTGGCTGGAAGGAGTCGAATCCTGGCCAGCAAGCATCTCCGATCAGAGCGAGCTGCAAGGCTGCGCCAAAGGCTGCGATCTCGTTCTGCACGTCGCCGGAATAGTCGAAGAATCACCGCCGCACCTCACCTTCGAGCGCGTCAACGTCGAAGGCACCCGATCGATTGTGCGCGAAGCCGAGCGATGCAGAGTGGGGCGGTTTGTATATGTGTCGTCGCTGGGGGCGGAGACGGGGGAGTCGCCCTATCACCGGTCGAAGCGGCGGGCGGAAGAAATCGTGCGAAGCTTCGCAGGAGGCTGGATCGTCTTGCGTCCCGGGAACGTGTACGGCCCCGGGGACGAAGTCGTCTCGCGCATCCTTACGATGGTCAGAACCCTTCCGCTGGTCCCGGTTCTGGGAAGCGGCGACGACAAGTTCCAGCCCATATGGGTCGAGGACGTGGCCGTGGCGCTGGGCGAGTGCGTTCATCGGACCGATCTGCACGGCCGCGTGCTCGAGATCGCGGGCGAAGACAAGACGTCGCTCAACGATCTGGTCGACAGGTTCAGCGAGATTACTGGCCGCAGTCCGGCTCGCGTCCCGATTCCTTCCCTTCTCGCCAGTGCCGGGGTCACCCTCGCCGGATTGTTCGGCGCCAGGCTACCGGTGAACGAAAGCCAGCTAATCATGCTGAGCGAAGGCAACGTGATCAGGACTCCCGGCGCCAACGCGCTCATCGGAGTATTTCGCATCAAGCCGACTTCGCTCGCCAGCGGTCTGAGAAAGCTGGCAGACGTGCAGCCGGAGCAGATCCCCGATGAGGGTGTGGGCTCGCTCAAGAGCAAGCGGTTCTGGGTGGACATCGCCGGCAGTCAACTGGTGGCGGAGGAATTGTTCGCCCGCTTCCGGGTGCGCTTTGGCGACCTGTCGCCGCTCGCCATGAATATGCACGCCGAGCCGGGTACGCCGACGATGCTGAGCAAGGGGAATACGCTAACGATGTCGCTCCCGGTGCGCGGCAACGTCCAGGTTCGCGTCGAGCGGATAACTCCGAACACGGCGACGCTGGTGACGCTCGCGGGACATCCACTTTGCGGCGCGATCCGATTCCTCGCCGAGCAGCGGGGCGATCTCCTCCGGTTCGAGGTTCAGGTTTACGATCGGCCCGCCAGTCTCGCCGACTGGCTCGTGATGCGCACAGTGGGCGAGGGAGTTCAGGCGAGGTCGTGGGAAAGTCTGGTGCTGGCGGTGGTGGAGGAGAGCGGTGGGGCCGCGGCGTCGCCGGTGCAGCACGACGAGAAGGATCTCGACGAAGCGAAAGCCGAGCGAGTGGAAGGCTGGGTCAGGGAGCTCGTTGTCGAGAGGAAGCGCGCGCAGCAGGCGATGTCGCGCTCGGGGACTCGGCCGTCGGCGGAGGGCATGACGGTCGAGACAGACGCCCTCCTGTAAAACCCGCGGCCTGATCGAGCGTCCTTTAAGTGGTAGTCCCGGTCTCATCCCGGGCCTTGTACCACCGACCCACCTTAAAGCGCTGGACTCATGCAACTGCGGGCCATCATACTCGCTGCGGCGATCCTGCTAACCGGTAGTCTCGCCGCTGCGCAGGACGTGCGGATAGAAGTCGTCGAAGCCTCCAATGGGAAGGCGATCGTCGGCGCCAACGTCTCGGTGCTCGACTCGAGCGGCGCGACGCTTGGTGGCGGCTTCAGCGACCAGGGCGGTCACATCGACCTGCCGGTTCCGATGCGGGCCCCGTTTCGCGTGCGGGCCGACAAGGTGAGCTACGATACATGGATCTCTGTCGTGCTACGGCCGGCCGCCAAGCCGATTCATGTTCGGATCGGAATGACGCCGACGCGGACTCCTACTGTCGTCGCGCGAACCGAGACCGCGTGCCAGCAGCTCAGTGGCCCCGGAACTCCGGCTGGGGATCTCTGGGCCCAGCTGCGGAAGGCGCTGACCGCGAGCGCGATGACGGAAGCGCAGGGGATGGTGCCGCTCGACGTCGATCTATATGAGAGGGTTCTCGACCGGAATCTGGCTGTGGTCTCCGAGCGCACGGAGCAGCGGACCAAAGTTCCTCGGAGACCGGCGACCGGAATATCGTGGGACCAACTCGACTCCGCGCGGCGCGGCGATGCAACAGGCGCCGAAGTCTACCACGCTCCGGATGCGGCGACTTTCCTGTCGGAACAGTTCGTCAAATCCCACTGCTTCGGCGCGATTCGCGGGTACGGACCGGAGAATGGACTTACCGGCCTCGAATTCAAGCCGGCTAAAGTAGGAGCACTGCCGGAGCTCACCGGAGTGATCTGGCTCGATCCCAGGGCGAACACGCTTCAGTATCTGAATTTCGACTATGTGAATCTGCCGATTCCCTTGCGAGTCGCGAGAACGACGGGACGTGTAGACTTCCAGCACCTCGCCGGCGGTCAGTGGATCGTTCCGAGGTGGTACCTCAGGATGCCGCGCACCGCCCGGGTCACATCGACGAGTTTCGGGTCACCCAGTGTCGTGCGCGACAGCCTGGTCGGATATCAGGAAGTAGGAGGGACTGCTCGTCTCGCGGGTACTGCGGCGGAGCGAGCGAACGCGGCGCCAATCACTGCCGCCGCGGCGGCGACCCAGTCGGTGCTGATGGGCGTCGTCTACGACAGCACGACCGGAAGGCCGCTGAAGGACGTCGAGGTTTCAACCGGTGGCGGGCGTTTCAAGACAGTCACGAGCGGCGGCGGCCGCTACGAACTCGCAATCGATGGCGCGGTATCGGACAAGGTGATCTTCGAGCACCCGCGGCTCCGTCTCTTTCGTATACCGGAGCGCGTTCAGACCATCACTCTGCCGGCTGGCTCGCGGGCCCAGGCTGTCGTGATCGTTCCATCATATGGAACGCTCCGCAATCGACTCTGCGGGCAGAACGAGAGCCGCACGGAAGCGCAGGCGATGGCCGTGGGTTACGTTAGAGATGCGGCGGGGAATCCGGTTGCGAACGCCCACGTGTGGGCGACCTGGCAGATCCTCTGGATCGAGCAGAACGGGCGCCTGGTCTCGACGAATCAGCAGCGGACGGTCGAAACCGACACGGGGCCCGATGGCTCATACCTATTGTGCGGATTCACGCGCGGGGCCCAGATCACCGCCAAGGTCGGCATGGCGGGGAAGAGCACGGTGCAGGAAAAGCTCGTGATTCCTCCGAACATGGTACTCGAGCACAACTTCCAAATGGGGGCGCGGTAGTTAACTGTAGTCTTCCTTGCAGTTCCTGTTTAGGGGATGTCTTCCTAGTCTCCGGTCGGCACTATACCGGCGCCCTCAACCATTAGGATGATCGCCTTCTCCGGCGCACGGGTGCGGTGCACTACTCCCTTGGGCACGACAAATCCCTGTCGCGGAGCCAGCTCCAGCGTGCGGCCCTCGAGATCTATCAGGAACGTTCCCTCGACGACGTAGAAGAACTCGTCGAGATCGTCGTGCTTGTGCCAGTGATACTCCCCCTGCATGACGCCGAGCCGCACGACTGAGTCGTTGACTTTGCACAGCGTCTGGTTGTACCAGCGGTCCGTGACCGTGTCCGCGAGCTTCTGAACATCGATGACCTCGAGGGGGGGATACCGGATGTCGAGGTGCGTCGCATAGGAATACGACTGCTCTGAAGGCGAAGCGGAGCTCTGTTCGGTGGACATGCTGCATTCCTCGGCTCGGGCCACACACGGGGCGCCGGAAACCACGAACTTTGCGCCCCGTATTGAACCTAGGCCCCCGAAAAGGCCCGGCCAACCCGGTCAAATGTTCCGCAACCTGTCGAGATCTGTAAGAGCGCGCACCTCGATTGGTCGGCGGTGCGCCGTTCGGACGTGATCTCGAACGCAGCTGGGCGCCGCGGCTTGGTGGGCGTTACGCGCGCCAACTACACGCGGCGCTTCGCGCCGCGAGCGGTCACACAACTCGTGGGAAGGCGGGTGAGGGCGTCCTCGTAGGCGGCTTTCCAAAAGGAGCGACCAAGGAGACCAGCGACCTCCCGGCGGAGCCGGCGGTCGCGCTTTGGGCTCCGCCCGAGCGAGTGTAGCCGCCGAAGAGGATGCCCTCGCCCGACTGACCGGCTAGGATCAAGAACCGCGCGACATGCCGAACAGTTATCGACGCTTGTTGTCGTCGTGACACACCATGTCGACGACAACAGCAGTGGCGAGGACGAGAACGTCGTCCTCTCCGTCGCCGATCTCGATTCCGTACGTGTCCGTCCAGCTGAACCAGCGCTTGGAAACCGTGGCGACGACGCGGTCTTCGCGACTGATCGTGTACTCGTGGTCGAGAAAATCCCCCTCGGCCTCGAGATCATTCGGACCCGGTACGTCTACGGTGAAGCGGTGATGGACGAACGAGAACAGCTCGCGCTTCACGACCGCGAGCAATTCTGCCTTTCTCCAGAGCTCATAGGTAGGGCTCCAGTTGAGCAGCCGCTGCTCGATAAAGACCAGCTCGTTCCCGGCGAGATCCTGGAACGACAGCTTGTCGCCGAAGCTGAACACCTTTCCCTTGACGAGAAAAACGTCCCGCTGCTGCTCATCCTTGATCGTGAAATTGTCTGCCAGCGACAGAAGCTTCTGTCGCATCACGTAGCGCATGCGTTGATTCCTGTTAGTGCTATCTATTGATACGGAATAGCCGAGCGAAGGGGTTCGTCAGGGTCACTGCCGCTGATCCCTTTGCAGCACGCGAAAGTACGCCGTCCAAGGTCCCACAGCGGAGGTATAAGACCGTGCCATCGTCCGCGTGATCTGAGCAATGTGCGACAGATCGTGCACGACCCAGGTGGCGAGGAGCTGGCGCATGGTCACCGTGCCGAACTCGGGGTGCTCGCCGGTCAGCTCCATGTCCTTTTCCTTCAGATTCCACCCGCGAAGCGTGGCCACGTTCCCGGACCGGAGCTCGTCGAACTCGCCCAGCAAATCTTTCAGCGGTCGCTCCGATTTCAGCTCGGCGAAGCGGTCGAATGGGTCGAACCGCCGGTAGCGCCCCTGCTGCAGAATTATTCGCGCGCGCGGGATCCAGTCGGTTCTCTCGCCGTGAATGAGGTGCGACACGACTTCGCGCGGAGTCCAGGTATCCGGACCTTCGTCCACGCGTGTCCACCCTTCAGACAGCTCGTCGAGCAGCGACGTCAGCACCGCCGGCGTACGCTCCAGAACGGGAATAGCTTCTTCAAGAACGAACTCCATGTTTGTCTCCATGATGGCCCGCGAGTTCCCCAAGCGGAATGATACGCTCCTGAGCGTTCATCAACTACTTTTCCCTGAGCCGGAATGTTCGGCACGCTGCACGCTAGCGCGGGCACCCGGCCCGCGAGGGCGGCCGTCTCGCTCTCAGGAGCCCGAATGATCGCACGACTGCCTGCCGCCAGCGGGAGATAGACAATGCCCGGACGCGCACTCCGACTCAGCGCTTCGCTCGTCCTGTTCGCGGCGATCGCCGCCCGGACCGAAGCACAGCAGGGTCCCCAGGTTACCGCCGCTGATTATGCCAGGGCGGAACGATTTCTTCGGAACAATGTTCTCCCGCTTGTCTCCGGAATAGGTGCGCAGCCGGCGTGGCTCGGGGGTGAACGGTTCTGGTACCGAGGGAATGCTGCAGCCGGATCCCAATTGATCGTGGTCGACCCCACCCGGGGACTACGCAGCCAATGCATCGCGGAGACCGGCCGGTGTGACGCCGCCATCGACGACCGGGAAGCGTCGCGCGCCAGAGCTGAATTCGCGCGTACGGGCGGCCGCGGGCGCGCCGAATCCGTCTCACCCGACGGAAAGCGCGCTGCGTTCATTCGCGCCTACAATCTCTGGGTCCGCGATGTCGCGACCCGACGCGAGACGCAGCTAACCACAGATGGCGTCAAGGACTTCGGCTACGCAACCGACAACGCCGGCTGGATCCGCAGCGATAATCCGGTTCTGGTGTGGTCTCCCGACTCGCGCAAGATCGCGACGTTTCAGCAGGACGAACGTCAAGTGGGTGAGATGTATCTCGTCAACACGAAGGCAGGCCACCCCGACCTGCAGGCGTGGAAATATCCGCTGCCCGGCGACAGCATCATCGCCATGATCCACCGCGTCATAATCGAGGTCGACGTCCCGCGCGTCATACGCCTCCAAATGCCGGCCGATCCCCACCGGTCGACGCTCTGCGATCACGTCGTCTGCCGCGGTGATAACGACTGGGCAGATGTCGAGTGGTATTCCGATGGGTCGCATGTGGCGTTCGTCTCCACCTCGCGCGACCACAAGCATGAGACGCTGCGCGTTGCGAATGCCGCGACTGGAGCGATCAGGAACGTGCTGGAGGAGACAGTAGCAACGCAGTACGAGTCGGGCAACGGAGTCGTCAACTGGCACGTGCTGCCGGCCAGCAACGAGGTGATCTGGTTCTCGGAGCGCGACGACTGGGGACAGCTCTATCTGTACGATCTCGCAACCGGGCGTCTCAAGAGCAAGATCACGAGCGGAGAGGGGAACGTTGCGCAGCTTCTGCGTATCGACCAGAAGAATCGTACACTCTATTTCGTCGGTAATGCCAGGGAGCCCGGGCGCGATCCGTACTTCCGCCACTGCTATCGTATCGGGATGGACGGAAGAGGACTGACTCTTCTGACCCCGGAGGATGCGGATCACGACGTAACGCTCTCCCCATCGGGCCTGTATTTCGTCGACACCTACTCGCGTCCCGATGTGCCACAGGTTTCCGTTCTGCGCGACTTCAACGGAAAAACCATTCTGACTCTGGAGAAGGCGGACATCTCCCGCTTGCGCGCGACGGGATGGAAGCCGCCAACCCGGATCACTGTCAAGGCACGTGACGGGAAGACGGAGTTGTACGGCCTGCTGTACACGCCGACCAGGATGGATTCGACCCGAAAATACCCGATCGTCAACCATATCTATCCCGGTCCACAGACAGGCAGCGTCGGAAGCCGGAGCTTTTCTCCGGCGCGCGGCGACGCGCAGGCGCTCGCCGAGCTTGGGTTCGTGGTAGTCGAGATCGATGGAATGGGGACGCCGTGGAGAACGAAATCGTTCCACGACGCCTACTATGGGAGGATGGGCGATAACACCCTCCCCGATCAGGTAGCGGGCATGAAGGAGCTCGCTCAGCGGTATTCGTGGATCGACATCAACCGAGCCGGGATCTACGGACACTCGGGCGGCGGGTTCGCCGCGGCCGACGCGATGTTTCGCTATCCGGACTTCTTCAAGGTGGGCATCTCCGAGGCGGGCAATCACGACAATCGCGTTTACGAGGACGACTGGGGCGAGAGATATCAGGGCCTTCTGGTGGGGACGCCCGATGGCAGCGACAACTATGCGGCCGAAGCGAATCAACTGCTCGCGAAGAACCTGAAAGGGAAGCTGCTCCTCGCGCACGGCACCATGGATGACAACGTTCCGCCCGACAATACGATGCTGGTCGTAAACGAGCTGATCAAAGCGAACAAGGATTTCGATCTTCTGATGCTTCCAAACCGCACCCACGGATTCGGCAACGATCCGTACATGGTTCGCCGGCGCTGGGACTACTTCGTCAGGAATCTTTTGGGGGCGGAGCCGCCGAAAGAGTACGAGATCAAGCCGGCCCAGCCACGCACGCCGTGATGGCGCCACGTCGGCACCGCGCACTCATCGCGCCTGAATCGCACATGAAAGCATCAATGCTCATTGCCGTCAGCTTTCTCCTGTCGGTGTCCAGCCTGTCGCTAGCTCAGGCAGCGCCCTCCAGGCCGGTGTTCACGCATGCCGATACCATTCGCGGATCCGACACTCCCGAGCGCGCATGGTGGGATGCAGCGTTCTACGATCTGCACGTCAAGGTGAATCCGGCGGACAGCAGCATTATGGGGTACAACGCGATCACCTATCGCGTCCTCAAGCCAGCGCGGGAGATGCAGATCGATCTGCAGCTGCCGCTCGTCGTCGACAGTATCGTGCAGGATGGACTCGAGCTGAGCGCGCGTCGCGATGGGAACGCGTTCTTCGTCACGCTCATCTCGCCGCAGCGTCGGGGGGCGAGGAAAACCATCACGGTCTACTACCACGGCAAGCCGACCGTCGCGCTGCGCGCGCCGTGGGATGGCGGATTCGTCTGGGCCAGAGACAGTCTTGCCCGCCCCTGGATCGCGACCGCCAACGAAGGCCTGGGAGCGAGCGTGTGGTGGCCGAATAAGGACATCTACTCCGACGAGCCCGACAGTCAGCGTATAAGCATCACCGTGCCTGATTCGCTGCTCGACGCATCGAACGGGCGCTTACGGAACACGACGAAGAACGCGGATGGGAATACGACCTACGAATGGTTCGTCAGCAATCCGATCAACAACTACGACATCGCCGTCAACGCCGCGCACTACGCGCATTTCAGCGATGAATACGCAGGCGAGCGGGGCAAGCTCACGCTCGATTTCTACCCGCTCGACTATCACCTCGACACCGCTCGAAAACAGTTCCAGCAGGTGAAGCCGATGCTTCAGTGCTTCGAGAGCTGGTTCGGCCCGTTCCCGTGGTACGAGGACGGATACAAGCTTGTCGAGACCCCTCACCTCGGCATGGAGCATCAAAGCGCCGTCGCGTACGGCAACCGTTACAAGAACGGATATCTCGGCCGCGATCGCTCAGCGTCCGGTCACGGCCTCTTGTGGGACTTCATCATCATCCACGAGAGCGCGCACGAGTGGTGGGGCAATAGCCTCACCATGAAGGATGCGGCCGACATGTGGATCCACGAGAGCTTCGCCACCTACGCCGAAGGTCTCTTCACCGAATGCCAGGAAGGGAAGAAGGCCGGCGCCGAGTACACGATCGGGCAGCGCAAGATCGTCAGAAACGACGAGCCGATCATCGGCGTGTACGGAGTGAACCGCGAAGGCTCCGGCGACATGTACGACAAGGGCGCGAACATGCTGCACACGATCAGACAGCTCGTGGACGACGACGCCCGCTGGCGCGGAATTCTGCGCGGGCTCGGCAAAACTTTCTGGCACCAGACAGTGACCGGGAAGCAGATCGAGGATTACATCAGTCGCCAGTCAGGCCTGACCCTGAACAAGGTATTCGACCAGTACCTTCGCACTACGAAGATTCCGGTGCTCGAGTACAAGCTCGAGGGACCCCGTCTGTCCTATCGCTGGAATAACGTCGTGCGTGGGTTCGCGATGCCGGTGAAAGTCACGACATCGCCGGGCACTTACACCTGGATCCGGCCTACCGAAAGCTGGAAGTCGTCTATGGTCAAACTGAGCCGGCCTGAGGACTTCCACATCGACGACAACTTCTACGTCGTCCTCAGGGATCTCCTCAAGCCGGCTGATTCAACTACCGTCCGTAAAGCCCAGTAACGCGCGCAGTGGCCAGCTTGTTCGCGTTCAGGTTGAATCCCACCATCGCCGCGGTTGCGTTGCCGGGAACGTCGAGCTTGTCGACCTTGAGCGCGAAAACCGTGATGTTGTAGTGGTGGGGCTTGTTGCCGACGGGCGGGCAAGGTCCACCGTAACCTTTCGTTCCGAAATCGGTGTTGCCCTGCTCGCTGCCACGCGGCGCATTGCGGCCGTTGCCCGCTCCGGCGGCGAGCCCAGTGGCCGATGCCGGAATGTTGTACATCACCCAGTGCCACCAGCCGCTTCCAGTTGGCGCATCGGGATCATAGATGGTGACGGCGAACGATTTCGTTCCTGCTGGAGCGCCGGCCCACTCGAGCGCGGGCGAGATGTTCTGGCCGTTGCACCCCATGCCATTGAAGACGTGCGGCAATGTGATGCGGCCCTTCGATACCAGATCCGGGGTAGTCAGTCTGAAGTGTCCTTGCGCTTTTCCCTGCGCTTGGGCGGTTCGAGCCCCTACGATCGAAGCGGTCCCAAGAATCAATGTGAGCGCTAATGATATGCGCCGGTACCGGTGTGAGATCGACATTGTTTTCCTCCTCGGTGTCTGAGCGAAGATTCCGCTATCTCCATGCCGCGAGAATGATTCCCGCGAGCACGAACGAGACGAGATTGTAAGCGGAATCGATGAACCAGAGCTGCCGCGGCTTTCCGGAAAAGAGCGCGGTGGCGTAGCTGGTCGTCGCGGCGAATCCGAGCCAGCACACGAAGCCGATGATCGCTCCGTGCGCCACCGATATCCCGCCGCCAGGTTCTGCCATCGCCGGGTCGCGTGAGATGTGCGCGAGAATGAGCGCGAGTGCCCACGCGATGATGAGACCCGTGATGAACGCGCTCGCGTACATTAGCGGCATGTTGGCGCTCGCCGCCTGCGCCCTCATCTGCTCTTCCGTTCTGCCCTGAAGTGCTATCCACCGCTTCATGAAGAGAACGGGGGAGTACCAGAGGCCGCCGAGCACGAAGATGACGATTCCGGCAACGAGAACGGCGAGGTAGTTGATCGTGGGAAAGTGCATCGAGATGCCTCCGTCGGTTGGAGAAGCCGGGCAAATCTACCCTTGCTCGGCCACCCGCGCAGCAGTGGAAATGAGCCGGATGGCAGCCCGGGCGGCGTGTCCAGATGTATCTACGGCCGGGTCGTAGGCGGAAAACGTAATTCCAGCGATTCGGAATTCGCTGGCATCTGAGCCAGCGCGTAATCGAGATCTTCGAGAGTCAGTCCGCCGGACAGTGCGTAGGAGTTGGCGGGGGCAACGGCGGAATCCAGAACGTCGAGATCGAGATGCACGTAGATGGTTTTCACGTGCTCTCGGATGCTCTTGAGCGTGCGGGGCAGCGTCGATCGAAGCTGCTTCGGCTCGATGACGTCGACGCTCGATTCCTCCAGCAACACGCCCTCGAGCGAATCCAGGTCGCGGGTTCCGATCAGACACACTCGGTCATCCAGGATCGGCGTAAATCCGGGAATCGTCGCCGCGAGCTGGGTCCAGCAGCGGCCGGTGATGATCGCGACGGTGGTTCCATCCAGAAATCCGCTGCGCGTGGTCCTGGTGTGAACGCTGTGGCCACTCTCGCGGAGCGCGCTTTCCAGGCCAACTTCCAAAAGCTTTTCCGGTCCGGCGCCCATTCGCGCGCCGCGATTGCCGGAGTCGTACGGCACGATTAGCAGCTGGATGTCCATCCCGAGAAGGTAAACTGCAACTGAACGAGTCGTTCGCAGTTATCGCGAGAGAACTACGTCACCTTACGTATGTCCAACCCCCCTCCCAGCCCGTAACGTATGCGAGCGTTCCTCCTCCAACCTCTGGCCGAATGAAATCGAATAGAGTTTGCCTCCCCGTCCTGTTCGCGATCGGACTGATCGCGGCCGTCACCACATCCGCGTCTCTTGGCGCCCAGGACACAGCTCGCATCCGCGAGCGGCTCCGCGTCGTCGACTCCACGAGAATCCAGGTCATCACCATGCGCGACGGCTCGTCCCTTGTCGGCCGCATCGTATCGGTACGCTCCGACACCGTCGACTTCCAGATGGGCATCGGCCGGGTGCCCGTCGCCGTAAAGGACATTCGCGCGATAAGTGAGACCGACTCCGGCAGGATGCACGCGGGTCAGTATTGGTTCCCCAATCCCAACGCAACTCGCCTTTTCTTCGCACCCACGGGGCAGATGCTCAAAAAGGGAGAAGGGTACTTCGCCGACTACGAGCTCTTTTTCCCGGGCTTCGCCTATGGTGTCACCGACAACGTCAGTATCGGCGGCGGTGTGTCGATCTTTCCGACCGGGATCGACGAGCAGGTCTATTACTTAACTCCCAAGGTAGGCATGAGTTTCGGAGAGCAGGTCCACCTCGCGGCGGGACTGCTGTTCGCGGGGACGCAGGGCGGGACGGGTGGCGTCGGTTACGGCGTCGGGACATTCGGCGATGGCGACGCCAGCGCAACCATCGGACTCGGCTACGGCTTCGCCGGCGGCAAGATCGAGCGGAAGCCCGTCGCGATGCTGGGCGGAGAGAAGCGCATATCGCGGCGCATCGCGCTGGTGACGGAGAACTATCTGCTTCCGATCTCCGACGACAACCTCGTCTACTCCTTCGGCGTCCGCTTCATGGGCGAGAAGCTTACCACCGATCTCGCGATCTTCAATGTCGTGGGCAGCGGCGTCATCGGACTGCCTTATGTGGATTTCGTCTTCCGGTTTTAGGCGACCGGCATAACCTGGATGCCCATGCGGAGGGGAAAAAGCAACTGAACGAGTTGTCAGGTGCCAGAAGCACAGCTGTCAGGTGCGAGGTGCAAACTTCGGGACGCCACTAAGTGGCGTGATGGCAAGGGCAGTTGACTGTGCCTTGATCCCGCCAGTAACGTCCCGACGTAGTGAGCCTGATTGCTATCACCTGTACTTCTGGCACCTCACCACTCGTTCAGTTGTAGTTGTAGTTCCGGTCGAGCTATCGAAGCTTAGCCCGTGCCTCGCTCGCCCTCTTCGCGAATGCCTTGGCATCGGAGGGAGTGAAGCTCTCCATCAACGGCTCGTTTCCGATCGACGTATCACGGAAGACTTCTTCGCCGTTGGCTCGCCGGAGCTGCAACCGTCCGTCTGCGTAGCGGGCGTCGGCGAGGTCGCGCAGGTGATACGCCACGCCGTGATCGAACAGCGGTTGTAGAGCACCGAGAGCCATGCGCGCGAACATCCGATTGACCGCGCCCTTGATCGTGTCGGTCGCCTCACGCGAGTTCATCCGTGCCAGGCCGGTGTCCGTCATCTCCGCGATGATCCTGGTGTCCATGAGAAGCAGAGCGGCAGTGCCATCGCGGCTCACTATGGCGAAGTTTGCCTTGGCCAGAGTTTCCCTGTCGACGACGTTAGCGATAGAGTCGGGGACGTGCACATTCACGTGGACCGAGCCGCCCTGCTGCGCATGGGCGGTGCGGCCGAAAACTACAGCGGAAAGTGCGACCGCGAGGGCGAGACGCAGACCGGGAACTGACGAGCGCATCGAGTGACTCCGGTGGAGTGTGATCTTCCAGCCCTACGCTCGCGGGGTTCCGGAAGTTTCCCCGAGCCTAGTTCCTGTAGATGTCGGGAAACTGCTTCTTCAGCGCCGTCACCTTGGGCTGGTCGTTGATCACGATGTACGGTTGATTCGGGTGATGCACCAGATAATCCTGGTGATACGCCTCCGCAGTGTAGAACCCGCGGAGCTTCGCCACCTGCGTCACGATCGGGCGCGAGAAAGTCTTCGCCGCGGTGAGCTGCTTGATGTAGCTCTCAGCCACCCGTTGTTGCTGCGGCGTGTTGTAGAAGATTGCCGAGCGGTACTGACTGCCGTGGTCGGGTCCCTGGCGATTGAGCTGCGTCGGGTCGTGCGCCACCGAAAAGAAGATCTGCAACAGCTTCCCGTACGATACCTGCGCAGGATCGTAGATCACCTGCACGGATTCCGCGTGTCCGGTGTCCCCCGTGCTGACCTGCTCGTACGAAGGATTGCCGCCGTTGCCGCCGGCGTAGCCCGAGACGGCGGACTTGACGCCCTTCACGTGCTCGAACACCGCCTCGATTCCCCAGAAACAGCCGCCGGCAAACACAGCGGTGTCCTCGGCCGCCAACGTTGTGGTCGCATCAACGAACGATGCGGCAACCGGCTCGGGGAGTTGGCGGGATGCGCCACTCGTGGCTTTGGCGGCGAAGAGAACGAGCGCAACCGTAATGACCGCGAGTACGGCAGGTAGGTTCGGGAAGGAGCGAGTCATCGTGCGATTCTCGGCGGGGGGAGTGTTAACCATTTAGACCCTGATAGTACGTGATTTGTTCCGCTTATCGGCGGCTCGCGAACGCCACTCGCAGTCCAAGTCCGATGAAGAGCAAGCCCGTCATCTTGTGAAGCACAGCGCCCGCTCGACCGGTTCCGCGCAGCTTGGCAGCAGCTCGGCTCGAGCCAAGAGCGACCGCGAGGTTCACCAGAGTGCCTGTGGTGTCGAAGAGAAGCCCGAGTGCCACGACCTGCAGGGCGGGATTGCCTCGCGCAGGATCGACGAACTGCGGCAGAAACGCCAGAAAGAAGAGTGCGACCTTCGGGTTGAGGATGTTGGTGATCACACCCTGACGGAAGACGACCCCAAGAGGTGCGGGCTCGATGTGCTGCAGCGCCACCGAGGATTTAGACCTTAAAGCGCGCACACCGAGGTAGATCAGATAGATCGCTCCACCAATGCGGACGACCAGGTAGGCAACCGGCACCGCCGCCAGCAGCGCCGCCAGTCCGAGCGCGACGAGCGCGATGTGTACGAGGGTTCCGGCGCCGATCCCCAGCGCTGAGACGATTCCCGCCGGGCGTCCCTCGCTCGCGCCGCGCGCCGCGACGTAGAGCATGTCCGGACCCGGCGTGAAGTTGAGCGCGAGCCCGGCGGCAAGAAAGAGAAGCAGTGAATGGAGATCAGGCACAGTGCTCAGTCCTTGTGGGCGGACGCCAGCGACCTCGCGCGCCGCCGGTGATTCCACGCTGCGTAGATATTGTATGCAGGGCCGATGAGCGCCGCCTGGACAAGGAGAGAGATGCTCGCGAGCCCCGCCCTCCAGAAATAAACGAAGCCGAAGACGGCGAGCGGCAGATAGATAATGCAACCGGTGATGACGCCCGGGGAATAGCGGCGAGTCCTGACAACCGCCCACAGGTGGAAAAGTCCATTCGCGGCGGCAATGGAGGCGACCACCAGCCAGAAAGCGACTCCGTAAGGCCGGAACCCCAGCACTCCGGGGATCAGCGCCATTGCGACGAAAAGCGCATTGATCCGCACCAGAAATCCGGTCGTCACACTAGCGGCCCGTTCCGGGCGATACCATCGATACCACTCGGCGAATCCACCTGGCCACACGAATTCTTCGAACAGGTGGAGGAGGACGGCCCCGAGCGGCAGGCAGCGGATGACGGTGGGAGAGGTCATGATTTCACCATGCTAGTGCTGCGTCAGTGAAAGCACGTTCCCATCCGGATCCTTGAACCAGGCGACCCTTGCCCCGCTCGGCGAGCTCCACACACCGAGCTGATCCTGTTCCATCCCGGGGAACCGCTCGAATTTCACGCCCTTCTTGTTGAGGTTCTTGATCGTCCCGCCGATGTCGTCGACGAGCCAGCCGAGTATGGTGAAAGGGGCGGGCTTGAACCCATCGACGCTCGACACGTTGGCGACGCGGACCATCACGCCGTTGGCGTCGAGCACGAGCGCGAATGGATCTTCGCTGACGAAGCGGAGCCCGAGAATTCCTTCATAGAACGCGCGCGCCTTTGCGGGATTTCTGCTGGGGACGAATGCCACGATGTCCTTCGTTCCTAACACGGTGCCTCCACCTTGGAATGATCAAACGAATATCGGCGGCAGCCTCTGTTCGCTCGCGGTGCGGAACGGATAACTGTGCGCGAGGCGCTCGTCGAGCGCAGGATTCGGAGGATTATTGCCCTCCAGAAAGACCCATTCAAGATCGACGAACTCGCTGTTGCGCCACAACCCGATCCCTACCTGTCTCGGCAGATCGAGCTCGTGCTTCGATGCGAGCGACAGGCTTTCCAGAGCGTCCATCGCGCGCTCGTGAAATTCGCGGGTGACGGGGACGATCAGAAACCCGCAGCCAGTTCGCCCGGATGCAATTCGGAATGGAAGCTCGAACCTGTTTGCCCGCACTGCCTCGAGCGCGAGGCGGAGCTGCTGCTTGAGAGCTCTCAACTCGTACCGTCCGACCAGGGCCAGCTCGGAGAGTATCTCATAACAGTCGGTGTCGGCGTAATCGCTCTCCTGCGAGGCGATCCTGCTGGCAAGGCTGTCCATCACGAATGAGAACTCGCACGCCGTCGGCCCGCCCCGCGAACGCGCGGCCCTCTCGAACTTCGGATCCGGCGCTGACGAATAGTCCTCCAGGAGGTACTGGCCGATCAGCGCCTCTTCGCTCACCGCGGTCACGGCCGGATCCCAGTTGATCAGGACGTCGCGGCGAAAGCCGAAGTAGTCGATCAGCTCCGCGGGCGTGATGAAGTGCTCGCAGATCTCGAAGTAGTCCAGGTCTCTCAGGATGTGGACGAAGCCTCCGTTCCGGCCCTTCTTGAATCGCGCCGCACGGAACCCCCGCGATTTCGGGGGCACGCGGTAGATGATCACGCTGACCAGAACATCCGGATCCTTGTGGCTGACCGAGACACGGTGTCCGAAATGATTCACCAGCGACAACCCCATGTAGCTGCGCAGCAGATCACGGGTATTCTGAACCTGCTTGACGCCCTTTTTCACGACGTTGTTGGTGATCCATTTCTCGAGATCGCCCGGTTTCGACGCCACCTTCTGCTCGCGCTCTCTCAGCTGAAAGATGAAGCCGATGCTGTCCAAGAGGACGACGCGATCGGCGAGCTCGGCGTCGTCGTCGGGGCTGCGCGGAAGCTGTGTCGTCGGGAAGGAGAAAGCCCTCAGGAAAATGTTCGCGTGCTGCTGGGCGGCGAAATCTTGTATGAGGCTCGACGGACCCTGGTTACTTTCTTTCACTTGCCGGAGGCCACCTGAGGCTTGGCCAGCCAAGCAGGGAATGGGCGGCGCTGCTGAGGACGAAGACCACGCCTGGGATGATGCCGAGGACGCTTCGTAGACGCCGCATTGAGACCGATTCTCGTTGTGGATGGATGCCGATTACTTAGCAGACAAGCACGATTTGCCGCAAGGCTGAGTCAGAATCTTCTGGGCCGCCTCTCCCACGCCAGCAACAGCGCCGCTCCGACGAGACCGGTGACGATGCAGAAGAGGTAGAGAATCCGGACGTTCACGAGGTTGTACAACGGATTCGCGTCGGTGAAGGGACGGAAGGGACGAATGTCGGCGCGCATGATGCCGTCCAGCACCGAATGGAATATCCCCCCGAATATCCCGCTCACTACCGCGATCGGGAGCCGGTACTCTGCCGCGAGCGCTTCGGGGACGACATCGCGCGGTCTCGCCACCCAGGCGCCTACTTTCGAGACAATCAGCCCGCACAGGAGTCCGATCAGGCCGCCGAGCGCGAAGGTGTGCGCCTGTCGATGCACCGGAGTTGCGTGGTGGAGCATGTAGTAACCGGACTCGATGTCGATCACTACCTGCGACAGCGAGTAGGCGGCCATGGAGAACTGGCGCGGCGCTGCGGCTTTGATGAGCAAGCCGGGACCGAAGTGGAATGGCGTTGCTGGCATGGTACTCCAGCAAATCTATTAGCTGTCCCTATTCATTGGCGGAGGGTCCGCGCGCCGAAAGATCGATCTGGCGAATGGCGCCCACGTGATAGGCTAGGTGTGCGACGCTGCCGACGACGCTGTTGAGCTCGGACTGGTCGATCTCGCGCGGGTTCCTGAGGGACTCGAGCCAGCGATGCGCTTCGTCGGCGAGCTCGTCGTGGAGCTGCTTCCACTGCGCGGCGGAGACGCGTGTCTTGCGCCAGCTGGCGCTCCAGTCCGCGTCATCGAACGGATTTTCGCCGGCGCTCCACCGGTTCATGAGCGAAAGACCGTAGCGCAGGTGGTCGACGTGCGCGGCGATCGACGATCCAAGTTGCGTCGTGGCGGAGGCAGCGGTCGCGGACAGCTTGTCGAGCGAGCGCAGCAATCCCGCATCGCCGCGATTGAGCATGTACGCCTCCGACTGTGGGGCGCCGTCGATCAGCTCGGCGAA
>JALYKM010000386.1 GCA_030774785.1 Gemmatimonadota bacterium | reverse complement strand
GCGACCTATTCCAAGTCCACACCGCACTACCACGAGATCGTCGACCTTCCGCTCGACCTCACCGGCGTCCGGTCCGCTCGCGTTCGATCTGCCCGAGCTATCAGACTCGCCAGTCAGTATCGGTTTCAGTTCGAGCGAGCCGCTGCGGCTCTCGACGCCGACACCACATACACCCGCGCACTTGCCGCCGTCGAGCGTTTGCACCTGGCGAAGCGGAACGCGAAGGACGCCGATAGCCTGCGCCGCATGGCAATCGTCAGGCGTGACGCGGGCGATGCCAGCGAGCTGGATGTGCTGCTCGCGACCCTCAACGCCGGTCAGGCCGCGAACCTCGCGGCCGCCGATTCGATCACCGTGGTTTCGACCATATTCGATCTGCAGGCGGTGATGGGACGCGACAACACCCTCCTCTTGATCACGCCTGTCGATTCGCTCACTCTGCCACCCACGCCCGGAACTGAGGCGGTTTCGGCCGTCGCACTTCCAGTGGTTGCTGCTGAGCAGGCCCTGACCGCTGCCGATCTCTCTGTTCGCGTGCAGCGACGAAGCCTCTTCACGCCGTTGAGTATCCAGGCGGGAATCGAGCACGGCGACCCTTTGGAGCCGGGCCTGCTCCCGACGATCGGATTGTCCATTCCGCTGCCGCTTCTCAACCGAAATCGCGGGTCGATCGCGCAGGCCGAAGCAGAGCGCGAGCGGGCGCGCGCGGAGCTGGCGCTGGCGCGGATCGAGACTCAAACCGCGATCGGGCGCGCGCTCCGCCAGCGCAACCTTGCCCTCGAGAAGATTCGGCGGGATCGTTTGCTGGTGGAGAGCGCGAATCGCATCGCCGCGATGTCGCTCACCGCCTACCGGGAAGGCGCGCAGGGACTCCCGGCGGTGCTCGAAGCCCAACGAAACGCCCGGGAGATTCTCTTACAGTACATCGATGACCTTGCCGAGGCCTGGATCGCGACAGCGACCCTTCGTCTGTACGCTCTGACGGCGACTTCGAGATGAGGCTCTCTGCGTTCGTCACGCTTATCGTCTTCGCACTCGCCTGCCACAAGTCGGAAAGTGATTCCAGCGGCGATCCCGCGGCTTTGGTCAAAGTCAAGACGGCGATCGCGGCGATCGCGCCATTCGCGGAGACCATCAGCGCGATCGGAACGGTGAGCGCGAGGAGCGGACACATCGCATCGCTGAGCGCCCCCGCACCGGCGCGCATCGCGGCGGTGTACGTGTCGCAGGGGCAGAAAGTGGGAGTGGGAACTGCTCTCGTGGCGTTCGAGCAGGCCCCGTTCCGGGCGGCTGCGATAAGTGCCGAAGCAGCACTCGTCGCCGCGCAGAGCAATTACGAGAGAGTGCGTCGCCTCACCGACGCCGGAATTGTTCCGCGGAAGGACGCCGAGCAGGCTGCCACCGAGCTGGCGCAGGCGAACGCGGCAGCGATGATCGCGCGGCGCGCGGCGCAGCTGGCCGTGCTCCGCGCGCCGATCTCCGGCATTGTGACGAAGCTCAACGCGCCCATCGGCGCGTCAGTCGACTTGAGCCAGCCTCTCGTCGAGGTCGCTGACCTCGGCGCGCTCGACATCATCTTCAACGTGTCGCCCTCCGACGCTGCGCGCATCGCTCCCGGGGCCTCCGTCACTCTGAGCGCCGGGGAAAGCGCCAAGGGCGAGCCCCTTGGCGTTGGACATATCACGGATGTCGGCGGTGCTGTCGATTCCGCAACACGCAGCGTCGCGGTGCGGGCGCTGGCGCCTCCAGCCGCGCGCCAGCTCAGAATCGGGGAGACGATCTTCGGCCAGATAGCGACCGCCGTGCACCCGCGCGCTATCACGATTCCCGTGGCGGCCCTCGTCCCCGACGGCGACGGTTACAAGGTTTTCGTCGTTACGGCCGGAAACGTCGCTCGGGCGCGCAAGATCACTATCGGCCGGAGGACAGAGACGACCGCGGAGATTCTGAGCGGACTCTCGGCCGGAGAGCGCGTCGTAACCGAGGGCGCCTACGGGTTGGAGGACAGCGTCAAGGTAGTGCAGGCGCAATAGTGCGTTCGCTCTTCGACCTGCTCGCGGCGCAGCGCCGATTCGTCTACCTGCTCGTCGCGCTGCTGAGCGCGGGTGGGATCTACGCCGCGCTCAAGCTCCCTTCCGCGATTTATCCGGAGCTGGCGTTTCCACGCGTCCTGGTCGTCGCTCAGGGCTCCGCTCTGGGCGCGCGACAGATGCTCTTCGGAGTTACGCGCCCAATCGAAGAGGCAGTCAGCATCGTGCCCGGTGTCACACGGGTTCGCTCCCGGACCATCCGTGGCAGCACCGAAATCAGTGTCACTTTCGTCGACAACACCGATATGACATACGCACTCCAACAGGTTCAGGCGCGCGTCAATCAGGTCCGGACGTCGCTGCCGGCCGAGCTCGACATCGAAGTCGAGCGCATGACACCTTCGCTCTTTCCGATTCTCTCCTACAATCTCGAGGGTGGCGATCCCACCACGCTCTACGACATCGCACGCTACCAGTTGAAACCGCTCATCTCCAGGGTGCCGGGCGCGGGACGCGTGGGCGTGCAAGGAAGCGATGTGCGCGAGATCGAAGTCATCGCTGATCCGGCCAGGCTGGCGGCGCAGCGCTTGACGTATGACGATCTTGCGAACGCCATCAAGCAAGCCACCGGCGTAAGCGCCGTCGGGCGGATGCCGCAGGATTACAAGCAGTATCTGATTGTCGCAGCGCAGGAAGCCCACACGCCGGAAGACATCGCCGCCGTCGTGGTCGGTCACGGGCTGAGAGTCCGGGACGTTGCCACGGTAACCTTGGGAACCGAGGACCACGTCCGCATTATCGCCGGCGACGGGAAGCCGGCAGCGCTCCTCAACATCAGCCGACAGCCGGGCGGGAACACAATCGCAATCGCCGACAGCGTCGCTAGCCTCGCGGCGACGGTCGGCAAGACGCTGCCGCCCGGCGTCAAGCTCAAGGCGGTTTACGACCAGGGTGCTCTCGTACGCGATGCTATGAGATCCGTCCGTGACGCGATGATCATCGGTGCCGTGCTTGCGGTGATCGTCCTCCTGCTCTTCCTCCACCATGCGCGCATCACCGCCATCAGCGCTTCTTCCATTCCGCTGACGCTCGCGATCAGCGTCTTCGCGATGTATTTGATCGGGCAGACGTTCAACCTGATGACGCTTGGCGCGATGGCAATTGCGATCGGCCTCGTCATCGACGATTCCGTGGTCATCACCGAGAACATCGTCCGCCACCTCCGCCTCAATCCGGACCGCCATCGGGCGATCAAGGAAGCCGTGCACGAGCTGATATGGCCGGTGACGACCTCGACGCTCACTACCGTCGTCGTGTTTCTCCCGCTGCGGCTGCTGAAGGGAGTAGTAGGGCAATTCTTCGCCGCGCTCTCGATCACGCTCACGATTGCCGTCCTCGTGTCGCTCCTTCTGGCGCTCACGATCATTCCCTTGATGAGCGATCAGTTTCTTACGCGCGAAGACGCCGACTCCGAAGAGACCGACGAAGAGGAAGCCGCCAGGCGAGGAGGGGCCGAAACCGGCGGAGTCCTGCACCGGCTGAGGCACGCTCTCGATACTCTGTCGGTGCGATATCAGCGCTCGCTCGAGCGCGTTCTCAACCACCCGCGCCGCGTGCTGATCGCCGCCGCGGTCCTGATCATTGCCGGCGTGATTGCGCAGAGATTCGTGGGAACCGGATTCCTCCCCGAGATGGACGAAGGCGCATTCGTGCTGGATTATTTCACTCCCGGGGGAACCGCGCTCGCCGAAACGGACCGAGAAATACATATCGTCGAGGGGATCCTCGCTGAAACACCGGAGATCATCGGCACCTCTCGCCGAACCGGCGCGGAGCTTGGCCTCTTCGCGACCGAGCAGAACACCGGAGACATCGTTGCGCGACTGAAGCCGCAGAGTGCGCGGTCTCGCTCGATCTTCGAGGTGATCGACGAGGTGAGACTGAAAGTTGAAGCAGCCGTGCCGAGGCTCCGGATCGAGTTCGTCCAGATCCTGTCGGACGTGATCAACGATCTTGCCGGATCGGCGCGGCCCGTCGAGATCAAGCTGTTCGGACCGGATCTCAATCGCCTCGAAGCATATGCGACGAGCATCGAACCCAAGGTCGGAGAGATCCAGGGGGTCGAAGATCTCTACAACGGGGTGAGCGAGCCGAGCGCCGAGCTCGACATGCGCGTGAATGGGGCCGAAGCGAATCGGGTCGGCCTCAGTCCACAGCAGGTAGCCGATGCGGCAACTGGCGCGCTCCTCGGTGCTCCAGCTGGAGAGGTGCGCTTGGAGGATCGCTCCATCGCCGTGCGAGTGCGCGCGCCCGATACCGTGCGCTTCAACCGCTCCCAGCTGACGGCGCTGCCGATCGTCTCCTCCCGGACCGGCGCTCCGGTCCCCCTCGGAACGCTGGCGACATTCGAGCCGGTTGAGACTCGCGGCCGGCTGCTGCGCGAAGACCAGCAGCAGATGATCGCGATGACCGCCGACGTCAGCGGAAGATCGTTGGGCTCTGTGATGAAGGACGTGAAGGCGGTGCTCGCGGCGCGCCCACCGCCGCAGGGGGTTCGGCTGGAGCTGGGTGGTCAGTACGCCAGCCAGCAGGATGCGTTTCGGGGACTATTGCTGGTCCTCGCTCTCGCCGCCGCGAGCGTAGTCGCGGTGATGGTGGTTCAGTTCCAGTCGTTCGTAGAAGCTCTGATCGTCCTTCTCGCCGCGCCGCTGTCGTTCATCGGCGCGATCGGACTTCTACTCATCACCGGGACCCCGCTCAACGTGTCCTCGTTCATGGGCCTCATCCTGCTGGTGGGATTGATCGTCAAGAACGGGATCATTCTTCTCGACTTCACCCGGCACCGGATGCGGACCGACGATCTGCCGCTGGCAAAGGCTATCACCGAAGCGGCGCGCGTTCGTTTGCGCCCCATCCTGATGACGACGCTCTGTACGCTGTTCGGCTTGCTTCCGCTTGCCCTCGGCCTCGGCGCTGGGAGCGAGCTACAGCGGCCGCTTGCGCTCGCGGTGATCGGCGGGCTCACGCTCTCTACTCCGATCACTCTGTTTGTCGTTCCGACTCTGCTGGTGGCGATCAGGGGTCGGAATTACCGGCTCTCGGGGTGACACCAGCGACGTCAGGCCCCGGATGCGTCGCGAATCTCGCCGAGAAGATCATTGAGAAGAGAGCATCGTTCTGAGCAGTGTCGAGAGAAGTCCCGCACGGGGACGGTGCCCTCGTTGCTCCGCCCCCGTAACTTTACGGAATGACGACGCCACCCATCGCGCACCCACCGGAGACGCTCGAAGGCTGGTTCGTGCTGCACCAGATCTTTCGATTCAGAAAACCAGAGCTCGATACCCGCCGTCTGGCCAGGACGCTGAAAAGCGCCGTTACCGCGCTCGGCCCCGCAAGAAAATCAGCGAAAGCACGAACGAAAAAATCCGCGTCTTCCGCCGGCTGGAGCTGCTTCGCCCGGCTCATCGGATCCACCGCCGACCTGATGGTAATCCACTTTCGCGAGTCGCTCGACGAGATCGGCGCGGCGCAGGATGAGCTGGCGCGTTCGGAGCTCGCGGCGATTCTGGAGCCAGCCTACGCGTTTCTGAGCGTAACCGAGGCGGGTCTCTACCACATCACCGCGGAGCTGGCGCGCGCGGCCGAGTCGCGCGGGGGGAAGGTTGGAGATGAAGAGTACACCCGCGCGGTTAGCGAACGCGCAGGATCGGAAAGGGACAGTGCGCACCTCAGGCGAAGGCTCTATCCCGGGCTTCCGGTGGACATGCCGTACGTGTGCTTCTACCCGATGTCGAAGCGGCGTGACGCCGCGCGGAACTGGTACACACTGACCCTCGATGACCGGAGCCGCCTCATGCAGGCGCACGGACTAACGGGCCGCCGCTACGCCGGCCGAGTCCAGCAGGTGATCTCTGGCGCGATTGGCCTCGACAAGTGGGAATGGGGAGTGACCCTGTTCGCGCGCGATCCGCTGGACTTCAAGAAGCTGGTTACGGACATGCGCTTCGACGAAGTGAGCGCGAAGTACGCGGAGTTTGGCGACTTTTACGTCGGAAGGATAATTTCGGTGTAGGCTGTATGCCGAGCAACCGAGGCCCGTGAGTCCAGAGTCAGGACGAGTGAGGGGCGGCCGATTATCTCGTCGGAGGTGTAGCCTTTTAGCCAGACGCTCTCCTGTTGCCAGGTGGTCTCAACGACGAGAAACTCGATTTCCCGCAACGAACGTGCAACGACCTATCTCGCCTCAGCCGGTGAGCTGAACCCGAGGCGAGTTGGGTTGTAGCGCGGGTAGCGAGCGACTATACTCCCCAGTCTGTTTTGGCTCCGTGTTTTGGAGCTGCAACGGGACGTAGCGCAGCCCGGTAGCGCACCTGAATGGGGT
>JALYKM010000385.1 GCA_030774785.1 Gemmatimonadota bacterium | reverse complement strand
CACAGCCCGTCCGCCGCGTGGCCGACTGCAATCGAGAGCATCGTCGCGCCGTTTTTCTTGTCGTTCAGGTAGACGTTGTACGGCTCCACAGTCGGTCCCCAGCCCATTCCCGAGCCGATCAACGTGGTGGAGAGCACCTCACCGACGTACCCTTGCTCGATCAGGTCGCGCACGTAAGAGACCGACGGAGCAAACCGCGCCTGCAATCCTGTCACGGCGAGAACGCCTTTCTTCTTCGCCAGCGCAGCCAGATTCTTCGCCTCGTTTAAGCCGTTGCCGAGCGGCCATTCGCAGTACACGGCCTTGCCCGCATCTAGCGCCGCAGTCGCCAGCTCGAGGTGATGCTGCACTTTCACGGTGATGGCAACGACATCCACGTCGTCGCTGTTCACGAGGTCCTGGTGATTGTCGAACGCGAGAGAAACGCCGAAGCGCTTGCCGGCGGCATCGGCGGATTCGCGTCGACTGGTGGACAGCGCCGTGATCTCGAAGTCATCCGGGAGCGACCTTAAGGCGGGGATATGCGCCTGCGCCGCCCAGCCGCGATCCGGATTGGCGCCGATGATCCCGACTCGAATTCTCCTGGCTCCTGCTTTCTCGACCTTCATGTTCTCTAGTGCTGAGTGGCTAGACGCGGCTGCGGCGGCGGTGAAGGCGACGCACTTGCGATCCCACCATCTATAGAAAACGCGCCTCCTCCGCGGATCACCAAAAATCCTGCGATCGCAACCACCAGCAGGTGAAATTCGAAACCCTCGCCTTTTTGCATGCCGCTCCAATTCATGAAGAAGCCGACGGCTCTGTGAACGGTCCAAATGGCAACGAGCATGTTCGTTGCGATGCCGAGGGCAGCGATTCGAGTGAGAAATCCCAGAATCAGTCCAAGCGAGCCGAAGAACTCGGCTGCAATCGCCAGGAAGGCGAGCGGCTTGGGAATATGCAGTGTGCCGGTGAGGTAACCCACTGTTCCGGATAAGCCGAACCCTCCGAACCAACCCAGCATTTCCTGCGCTCCATGCGCGAAGAAGACAACTCCCAGGACGAGCCTTAAAACGGCCACCGGGATGCTGTCGTCGGTGGCAAATAGTCTGGTAAGCATATTGTTGAACTTGGTCATGTCCGTCTCTGCTCCTCTTCTACCTACCATTGTTCTGTCGCTGCTGAAGTCCGGCGGAGGTGCCGAGTTTCCTGAGCAGCTCAATCAGCGTTGCACGCTCGGTTTTGGAGAGCGCAGTCGCCGCTGAATCCATCGCCGTCCTGTGACTGGCGAATACTTTCGCCGCCTGCTCCTTTCCTCGCGCCGTGAGCCGGACGATCCGGGCCCTGCGATCGCTCTCGTGCGCTTCGCGCGTCACAAGGCCGCGCGACTCGAGTCGGTCCACCGCGGTGGTTATCGCTCCGCTGGTGAGCTCAATGCGACGGCCAATCTCGTTGACGGGCTGTGGTCCTTTGTGGAGCAGCATCTCCATGACTGCAAAGTCAGAGAGGCCGACCTCGGACGCCTCGATGCTGCGCGTCGCCAAGCGCTGTAGCGTACGATGCGCCTTCATCAGCACGAGCCACAGGTGCGTGCCGGACACGTCCGCTGACTTTCCTGAGATCGCAACCCTTTTCATGTTAGCTATCTTAATATCAAGATACTTGATGTCAAGGTATCCTGACGATTCCTGGGTGGGCCTCGCCGATCGGCGGGCCCATCCAGGTCTTAGGTCAGGACGGCTTGTTGAACAGGTAGCGCGCGATCTTCCAGCCGTTCTTGCCTCGAGCGAAGATGAACAGCTCCCGGTTCGTTTCGGGCCCGCTCGCTCCAGTGGCCACAACTGTGGACGTGCCCGCCGAGTGGGTCCGCGCATACGCGAAATCGCCCTTCACCTTCAGCTCGTCGACGGTGAAGTGGATCGCGATCCGAATGTTCTTGAAAACCGCGTCGTAGGCGCCTCGGACCGCCGGCCGACCAGACGCAGTCGGGAAGCCAGCGGGCATGAAGACGCCGTCTTCGGTGTAGAGCTGTTCGATCCGAGCCGCGTCCGCGGCGTTGAGGGATGTTTCGTATGTGGCCAACAACCCCTGAAGATGTTTCTCAGCCGTGTTTTGCGCTCCGGCGGTGGCGAGCGGGCTTGATGCCAGGAGCGCGAACGGCAACAGCAATGCGGAGAAGCGAGAGCGAAGTGTCATGAGAGGTCCGAGAGTTTGGTGGTGATAAGTGGAGGTAGCCACGAGGTTTGAGCTCATGACAACGGGGGTGGTGCGAACTCGACCAGCAGGTCGAGAAGAGCGGTGAGTCGTTTACGGCCGAGATGACCAAGGGTCTGCTTCGCGGCTTCGGCCACGTCGCGATCGAGACGACTCAGTAGAGCCCTTCCTGCGGTAGTGATCCGGTTGATGCTTCGCCGTCGATCTTTGGCATCGGTCTGTCGCACAACGAGTCCGTCGCGCTCGAGGCCCGAGACCAGGCGAGTCAGATCCGAATCGCGCGTGACCATCCGCGCTCCGATCTCGGTGCAGGATAGTCCGCCCCGTCCGGCCGCACGGAGAATCCGAAGGACGTTGTATTGGGAAGGCGAAAGGCCAGCCGCGGCAGTGACTGCGTTGGAGCGTTCCGCGGCGAGCCATGCGGCCCGGACCAAGGCGATGAGCACCTCCTCTTCAAGCGAATCGTGAATCGCCATTGCGGTGGCAGGCGTTGGAAGCGACATGAACAGACGTTACTCCTCGCGAGGAGTATTGTCAAGGCAAGCGGCGCGACGCATCCATCCTAATCGTTCAGCTCTCGAGTCATCTCAATCATCGTCCGCCGGAACCCGGCGCGATCGAACAGGCGCTGCGCGGATGGGTTCCGCTCCGCCGTCGAGACCACAACGCGCGGCGCACCGCGGGCCTTGAGCGCCTCCAGCGTCGCGTCGAGCAACATGCGACCGACGCCGTTCCGGCGATGGGCGGGATCGACGACGATGTCGTACAACACGCCCGCCGGTCCGCGGAGCGACATGTAATCGGTCCCCTCCACGCTCGCGTAGGTATAGCCAATCACCTCGCCGTCCCGCTCGGCGACAAGAATGATGATGTTCGGCTCATCGAGCTGCGTTCCGAGAAACGAACCGTACCCGTTCTCGGTCCGCGACGTTGCCGCGATGAAGCGCTCAGGGTCCAAGTCGTGGTGCGTACGGACGAGGAGCGCGCCGAGTCTGCCGATGGCCGTGAGGTCTGTCGGCGTTGCGGGTCGGATGTTAATGGCCGCGCTCAGCGATCCACCATCGACATCTGCTTTTCGTTGTACCGTGGGCCGGCAACCTTCTCGGGCGAAAGCGTCGCGTCGAGGGTCGCCATCTCTCCGGCAGCGAGTGACACGTCGGCCGCGCCGATGTTCTCCTCGAGATAGCGCCTATGCTTGGTTCCGGGGATCGGCACGATGTCCGGACCCTTGTGCAGCAGCCATGCGAGCGCGATCTGTCCCGGGGTCGCGCCCTTCCGCTCGGCGATCTCACGCACGGCCGACGCGGCCCGCATGTTCGCGTCGAAATTCTCGCCCTGATAGCGCGGATCGTTGCGACGAAAGTCGCCGTCCGGATACTCCTCGGCGCGCTTGACGGACGCGGTGAGGAATCCGCGGCCGAGCGGCGCGAACGGTACCAGACCGATCCCGAGCCTCACGCAGCAGCGGAACGATGCGCGACTCGAGGTTGCGCTCCCATAGCGAGTACTCGCTCTGGAGCGCCGAGATCGGGTGCACGGCGTGCGCGCGGCGGATCGTCTTTTCGCCCGCCTCGGAAAGACCGAGGAAGCGAACCTTCCCCTCTCGCACGAGATCCGCCATGGCGCCGACGACGTCCTCGATCGGCACCGCGGGATCGACCCGGTGCTGATAGAGCAGATCGATGTAGTCGGTCTGCAGTCGGCGAAGCGATCCTTCGACTGCCTCGCGGATGTGTGCAGGCCGGCTGTCCACCCCGGCGATGCCCTTCTCGTCGAACTTGAAGCCGAACTTTGTCGCGATGACGACGCGGTCACGCGAGACGTTGAGCTGCTTGAGCGCGCGAGCGAACAGCTCCTCGTTCGCGTACGGGCCGTACGCCTCGGCGGTGTCGAAGAGCGTCACGCCGAGCTCGATGGCGCGCTGTATGGTGGCGATGGATTCGCGCTCGTCGCGCTCCTCAGCGGTGCCGTAGGACTGGCTCATTCCCATCAGGCCGAGGCCGAGGGCGGAGACCGTGAGCCCCTGCGTGCCGAGTGTGCGTCTGGTCAGCATAAGCGATCACTCAATACGGATAAATGCGAGGCCGTTGTTCGCATTCATCGGGATCACCAGCTGATTCGCACCGGCGTCATAGCACATCGACGCGGCGCTTG
>JALYKM010000384.1 GCA_030774785.1 Gemmatimonadota bacterium | reverse complement strand
GTAATTACGCTCAAGGAGCCGTTCGCGATTTTCCCCAAGCTGCTGGCAATGCCCGTTGCCTCCGTCCTTCCCGAGAATCCGCCCGCGAATTTCGGCCAGAAACCGGTGGGCACCGGACCGTGGAAGTTCGTCGAGTGGAGACACGACGACTACATGCGCTTCGCGAAGAACGCCGACTACTTTGACGGCGCGCCGAAAACGGATTCGCTGATGGCGCGGATCATCCCCGAGATGAGCACGGCGACCGCGGAATTCGAAGCGGGAAACGTCGACGTACTGAATGTGCCGGATCAGACTTCGAAATCGTGGGACGCAGATCCGGCGAAGAAGAAGCTGCTCACCTCGGCACCGGCGCTCCGCTTCTGGTACGTCGGCATCAACACGACACGGGGTCCCCTCGCCGATGTACGCGTGCGGCAGGCGCTGAACTACGCCGTCGACGTGAGCACCATGCTCAGCCAGGTGATGGCTGGTCGCGGCACGGTCGCGGCAGGCGTCGTTCCTCCGATACTGGGAGGAGCCGATCCGAATCGCAAACCGTATCCGCACGATGTCGCGAAGGCCAAACAGCTCCTCGCAGCCGCCGGGCATCCCAATGGAATCGATGTAGAGCTCTGGGCGTCGACGACCGATCAATCGCCGCGCATCTCTCAAACCCTGCAAGCCAACCTGGCAGAGGCTGGCATCCGCGCGAAGATCGTGCAACGGGATGCGTCGTCTATGCGTGAGGCCGCGCGCAAGGGTCAGACCGATCTCGCGCTCAAGGAATGGTGGGCCGATTATCCGGACGCCGAGAACTTTCTCTATCCGCTTCTGCACGGCAAGAACAAGGGACCGGGCGGAAACATCTCCTTCTACTCCAACCCCCGCTTCGACGCGCTCGTGGACCAGGCACACCGCGAGCAGGACGAAGCGAAGCGCAATTCGTTGTACACGAAGGCCGATCAGCTCGAGTTCAACGATGCGCCTATGATCTACCTTTTCTTCTACAAGGATCTGTACGCGGTACAGCCTTGGATCAAAGGCTTCACCGTTCCCGCTGTCTTCAACGGCCAGCGCTGGAGCGATGTGATGATCAGCAAGTAGCGTGTTCGCTTTCATCATCCGGAGGCTCGCGCTCTCCATTCCAACGCTGTTCGGAGTTCTGGTCGTGGTTTTTCTCTTGCTCTACGTCGCTCCGGGTGATCCAGTGCAGGAGATGGTGGGCGAGAGGGCCGATCCCGAGACGATCGCGCGCCTGAGGAAGGAGCTTCACCTCGACGAGCCGCTCCTGAGCCAGTTCACACATTACACCGGCGGTGTCCTCCGTGGTGACTTCGGCAATTCGTATATCACCCAGCGGCCGATCATACAGGACATCCGGGAGAGATTTCCCAAGACACTCCTTCTCGCCGGCTCGGCGATGCTGCTCGCTTCGGTTCTCGGCATCACGCTGGGCGTGCTGAGCGCGCGGAATCCCGGCGGCTGGTTCGACCGGCTCGGTCTGGGCATTGCGTATCTCGGAATCTCATTCCCGGTATACTGGGTCGGACTGATTCTCATCCTCATATTCGCCGTGATGCTGAAGTGGCTGCCACCCTCGGGCTACGGCGGAATCAAGTACCTGATTCTTCCCGCGTTTGCGCTCGGCTCGCGCTCGATTGCGTTTCTCGCCCGCGTCACGAGATCGGCGATGCTCGACGTGCTGGGCGGCGATTACGTTCGCACCGCGCGGGCAAAAGGATTGAACGAGCGCGTCGTGATCGTGCGGCACGCGTTGCGGAATGCGCTGATCCCGATCATCACCGTGCTCGGACTGGACTTCGGCTACTACCTCACCGGAAGCATCCTAACCGAGACGATCTTCAGCTGGCCGGGACTGGGCCGCTACGTCGTCAATGCCATTACGCGGCGCGATTTGCCGGCAATTCAAGGATCGGTATTGTTTCTGAGCGTTGTCTTCGTCCTGGTCAATCTCCTTACCGATCTCGCCTACGCCAAAGCGGATCCTCGCGTCGCATACTCCTAAGCCTCGGTATGGCGAATAAGGAGACACCAGCGGTCGCGCGCGAGCGCGCCCTGCGAAGCGAGATCGAAAAGATCGAGAAGGAGTCCGGCGCCAAGGCGATAGCGGTAGCGCTGCACGACCTCGAGACCGGTTTCGAGCTTCACTACCACGAGGATCGCTGGTTCCACGCCGCCAGCACCATCAAGGTTCCGATCCTCCTCGGAGCATTCGCCGCGATCGACCGCGGCGAGCTGTTGCCGCACTCGCGCGTGCACGTGCGAAACCGGTTCCTCAGCGTCGTCGAGAACATCCCGTTCCGCGTGGAGTCGGGCCGCGACTCCAACTCCGCCGTGCACAGTGCGATCGGGAAGATGATGCGCGTCGATGAGCTGGCCTACCACATGATCACCACCAGCAGCAACCTCGCGACGAACCTCCTGCTTGGCGTGATCGGACCGGACGCCGTCAATCAGACTCTGGCCGAGCTTGACGTCGAGGATGGCATAGAGCTCAGGCGCGGTGTCGAGGATGAGCTCGCGTTCGAGAAGGGCATCAACAACATGGTGACCGCGGACGGGCTCCTCCGCATCCTGGTGATGCTGGCGGAAGGAAAGGCGTTCTCACCCGCGCTCTCGCGCCGAATGATGGACATCCTGCACGGACAGGAGTTCAACCAGGGCATTCCCGCGCGGCTGCCAAAAGGGGCCCGCGTGGCGCACAAGACCGGTGAGATCTCAACCGTCGCACACGATGCGGGAGTCGTCTATCTCCCGAAACGAAAACCCTACGCTCTGGTGATACTTACTGAATGGGATCCTGACGCTTCCGGGCGCTCGCGGACGATTGCGGCGATCTCGCACGCCATCTACGAGTCCCTCACCCAAGCCCCCAGAGATGAATGAGCTCCTTCGCCGGCCTCGCCGAGACTGCCGGGATGAGTGAATCGCCTAACTTCCCGCTTCGGGTCGTTGACGGGCTTACCCTCCCCCCGGAATACCGGAAGGCGCTCAGACCCGGCGAGGACTGGAAGGACTCGACTGGCCGCGCCCGCCAGCTTCCACGCTACTTCTATGAGATCCCCGCGTGGGATACGGCCATGAAGATCGAGCTGGCCACGAATTTCCTGCTCTGGGAGTTCATCCAGGTGGATGTACGGGAGGCCCCGCCACTGAGGACCTTCCCCCGGTACGTTCCGTGCGCAATAACCCTGTTGGCAGTGTGCCTGGAGAGGTTCCGGGAGGCCGTCGGGACGCTGGTCCACATCTCGGCGAACGGTGGTTATCGCTCGCCGTCCCATCGGTTCTCGAAGAACGCGACTCCGCACGCCTGGGGGACCGCCGCGAACATCTATAGGATAGGCGACACCTACCTGGATAACCGGAGTGCGATCGAGCGCTTCAGCCTGATCGCGCGACAGACGCTGCCCGGCATCTGGACGCGTCCCTACGGAACGCCGACCGGATACGCCGAGGACCATATGCACCTGGACCTGGGTTACGTGCTGTCGATTCCACGGGATGTCCAGAGTTGACGAATTCGTTACGCAACGAGTCAAGAAGAATGAAGACCTTTGGGTAAAGAGAGAGAATGGCGCAGCGGAAGAAGAAGAAAGGCCCGGAAAACAAATCATCCACTCGCGAGCGGATCCAGCTCGCGGCGATCGGCATGGAAGCCGAATTCGCCGTGATCATGGATGGCGTGCAGGTAACGCCGGAGGATATTTTCGGCAGTCCCCGCCGGATAATTCGCGAGAAGATGATGCACCGCAAGGGCAGGTCGTATCACCTGCCCACCGGTGGAGCGGTCTACTTCGACACGGGCGTCATCGAGGTTGCGACTCCGGTAATTGAGATCGAGCGCGGCTGTGCCGCGCGCGCGGGCCGTTCGCTCTGGGAAGCGATCCTGTTCGTGCGGCAGGA
>JALYKM010000383.1 GCA_030774785.1 Gemmatimonadota bacterium | reverse complement strand
CACCAGGTCGATCAAACCGCGCTACACCCGAAAACCTTAGCCTGGTCCGGCGCCAGGATGCCCTAGGAATCGTTTTGGATTGGTCAGGCTTGGTGTTGACATGGCGGATTTCAGTTGATAGTTAACTGAGCCATGAAAAAAAAAAGAATGAAGGAACCGAAGCTCTCAATGGCCGACAAAGCAGCATTACGTCGCATCATGAAAAAGGTGAGAGCGATCAAAATTTGGAAGACTTCGAAGTAGGTTCTTACCTTGATCCGAAACGAGGAGGGGATGCGGGCGCGGCAGACGCAAGGTCTCCGTCCAAAACCGGATGTGGTGAAAGTCCACGCCGTGTCCCGCGTTCTTTTCGAAGCTGGCTACGAGATTGTCTGGCTAAATGGATTCGCTAGATTCATCCGAGCGCACCGCTCTGGAGCTATCGGAGAGGGTGCTGTTGAACTTTCTCTGTCACCGATGCGATCGATGGATTCGACGGGCAGGAAAAGCGGTGACGAAGCATAAGAGAGGCTGCCCGATTCTTCGTGAACGCGCGAAGCGCCGCTGTTTCTCTTCTCCCGGCTCCGGGAGGGGGGTTAGAGTACCGATTCGGTTAGCATCATTGGGGGGAGGGTAACATGCGTGTCAATAACGCTTGTATCGTGCCACGGAGCAGTTTATTTTGCATGGGGGCCCCCTGCGAAACTACATCTTCACCCGCGCGCTTCGCTGGCACGCCTACATTTTCGATGACACTCACACGCCGCAGGGTGACTTTCCAGTCTACGCCCTGGGCAAAGACGACGATGACCTGGTTGCGGAGAAGGACGTTCAAAATAAACTCATAACGGACTCACTTCCAGCACTCTGGACTGCGGAGTTTACCTACGCTGAGGCGCCAAGGACCGTATATATGCTCATGGACAAGGACTCGCTCTTCGTGTTCTGGCGAGCGATTCAGGAGACGCTCGTGAGCGATGCTTTCACCAACACACCGCCAGCCTTCCCGATGCTGGTGAATCCAGACGACAGCCCGCGCGAGACAGGCTGGACGGACCCGGAAGGGGTGAAAAGGAAGCCTCCCCCGAGCGAAAGCACCGGAAAGACCTCCTCGGGCTCATTTGCGAGCATTTTCTCGTTCGCCTCAGGTGGTACCCTGCCGATCTCTCAGCAGACCGCAGACACGGTGACAGCGCTCATGGTGGCATACGCCAAGCTCGTTGTGCTGGGCGAGCCGAAAGCGACCCTGGATCGCTTCCTGACGATCGTCGGAAAACTGTCAGCCGGCCTGAATGTCTCAGCTCCGGATCTCACCTTTTTGAACGCTGAATTGACAAAAGTCGTGAGTTTGGCATGATTCCTGCATGGCAAGCAGAGCATATATTGCAGATATCGCTGGCGGCACAGCTACCGTCACGATTCAAATTCAAGGGACCCAGACCCTTAAACAGTGGGACATGACCTGGGTAAACGCAGCCGCAGGCAAGATGGAACTGAGCATGTCAAGCGCATCGCAGATCGGCACAGCACAGCCCGACTCGAACGTTCTCGGCCGTATCAGTTGCGGGGCAGGCGCGGGGTCAAACGCAGTCTCGCTACCGATCAGGGCGCCTGTGAAAGCGTTCCAGAACATCTACGTGCATTGCACGGGCGCGGGGAACTTGGGAACGTCGATTCTCAACTGAACGGGGTACTCGCATTCGGCTTTTCAGCCGCCGGCACCCAAACCTGGGTGACGGACGAGGACACTCTGTACTTGGGAGGCAAGCTGACGACAACGCTCGCAGCTACGAACTTCCTGATTACGACTGACGCAACGCTCGTCCGAGCTGATCTCATCACTCCAGCCAGTAACATTCTCCGCTACGACATAGTTGATTACTGTGAAGCGGGCTCTGCTTTTCGTCCCGGAATCAACACTATCAAGGTCTTCATCCCAGCTGGAATCACCCTACGGATAATCGCGTCAACTCAAATGTCAGTAATAACTTATTGGGCTCCAGCTGAAATCGTCAGCTGAAAAAAGGGGGCTTTTGTTCTCCACGTGGTAGGGTGGAACCGTAGCTGAAAATGGCAGTTGAAACAATCATCCAGGAGCTGATTTACGCAGGGAGAATCATCCTGGACCTGGGCGAAGGTCGCGTCGCGATGCCCTTGCCCCAGGGACAGAAGCTTGAAGATGCTCTTGGAACAACGGTTAAGGTCAAGACGCGCGACCCAAAGGATTGCAAGCGGATCCTCAAGCTTTGCGACGCCGAGGAATGCGTTGATATGGTGTGCAATGATCCAACCATCGCGCTTAGCCTGGTCAATCAGTTTTTAAAGAACCTGGGCAGCCAGCTTCTTGGCAATGTCGGGGGAACCGCAACGCAAACTCCCCTCACTCTGACCCTGGCAAAGAAGGTTGCGGAATGCATGAAGAAAAAGGTGCTAGGACAATCGAAACCGCGCACCAGGTCGATCAAACCGCGCTACACCCGAAAACCTTAGCCTGGTCCGGCGCCAGGATGCCCTAGGAATCGTTTTGGATTGGTCAGGCTTGGTGTTGACATGGCGGATTTCAGTTGATAGTTAACT
>JALYKM010000382.1 GCA_030774785.1 Gemmatimonadota bacterium | reverse complement strand
CTGGTGTTCGCAGCCGCTCAAGGCGGGTTATGGTTGCGCGATCTCGGTGCACTCGACTGGCGGCGCCTGCCAGGTACGGAGGGTGCCTCGACCCCTTTCTGGTCCCCCGACAGCCGGTACGTAGGCTTCATCGTCGACGACACACTCAGGAGAATTGACACAACCGGCGGTCCACCGGAAACGGTGGCGAGTCTTCCCACCGCCGCGCCCCGATCGGGCACCTGGAATCGTCATGGCGACATCGTGCTGGGGAGTTGGGGCGGCGGATCGGGTGGTCCGATGTGGCGAGTATCCGCGGCAGGGGGCGCGGCGACGCCAGTGACTCAGGTCGACCTATCCAAGGGAGAGTTCGTTCACACGTGGCCCACGTTTCTCCCCGACGGCAAACACTTTCTGTACTTCCGCTCCGGACCGCCGGACGTGGAGGGCATGTACGTTGGTTCTCTCGACGTCGACGCCGGGAACCAGTCGCGTCAGCGGATCTTGGCCACAGGTGTGCCAGCGGTCTTCGCGAATGGCCACCTGTTCTTTCCGCGCGCCGGCACGCTGATGGCACAACCATTCGACGCCCGCCGCATGGAGCTCCACGACGCGCCGGTGCCCGTGGCCCAGGACGTCGAGATCACGTGGTACTTCACCGGCGTGTTTTCGGTGTCCGACGAAGGTGTTTTCGTCTATCGGACCGCATCGGCGCCTCGCACCTTCCAGCTCACCTCAATTGACCGGCAGGGAAAGACCGTCCGCACGTTCGGACCGCCAGGGACGGACAGGCGGGTTGTGTTGTCGCCGGATGGCGCGCGCGCAGTCGCGAAAGACGCTCCGTACGGCGTGCCGGGCGACCTCTGGATGCTGGACCTTGCCAGCGGCGGGCGCACGCGCTTTACATTCAATAAGGACGTGTACTCGCCCGCTGTGTGGTCTCCAGACGGCGCGCGCATTGCCTACTCGGCCGGCCGTCTCGGCGACACGATCTACGAGAAAGCCGCCTCCGGAGTCGGCGACGGGCAGGTGCTCTTGAAGGAGCCGGGGTTGCGGCATTTTCCGACCAGCTGGTCGCGCGACGGTCGGTTCCTGCTTTATCACACCGAGAACGCTACGAACACGGGATATGACCTGTGGGCACTGTCGGTCAGCGACCGCAAGCCACATCTGATGCTCGGCGAGGCCTTCAATGAGTGGGCTGGCGTCTTTTCCCCCGACATGCGTTGGGTTGCCTACGTATCGCTCGAGACTGGCGCGCGTGGGGTCTACGTCCGCCCGTTCCGAGTGTCTGGACAGACCGGCCAGCCGTCATTCGGCGAGGGCAAGTGGCAGGTCTCGAAGGACTACGGCAATTGGCCGCAGTGGCGCATCGACCGAGAGATTGTCTTCAACACGGCTCCAAGTGGAACGGAGGTTTTTGCGGCGCCAGTGAACCCAACCGGTACCGCCTTCGAGAGTGGCCTCCCGCAGCGGCTGCCCTTTCCTCCGAGCACGGGCGTGAGTACTACTCCGCAGTCCACGCCCGACGGCCAGCGCTTCTTGATCGAGGTGCCACTCGATCAACGAGCGGCGCGAACGTCAATCAGCGTGGTGCTCAATTGGCCAGCGTTGTTGAAGCAGTGAAAGCGACGGCATTTACAATTGGCAGGGAGTGGGCTGTCGACTTTGCCCGCTTCGTATGGATCTCGGCACAACGGCCGAGTGAGACAACAGCGGCCATGTAGCAGGGCTCACTTGTCAAAGATGAGCTGGCTGGGTGTTAGGGACGATTTCCGCAACTGGCTGCTTGTGTCGCCTGATCTGGAAGATTCTGCACCAGGGCGTCGCGTACGAGGAGCGCAGACCGGCCGTGACCCAACAGCGGGCGCAGCGGCGCGCCGCCAAGATGATCAGGGAACTCCGAAGCCTTGGCTATCGCGTCGAGCCCGTCCCGGCTCAATCGAGCAGTCCAGCATGAGTGAGAGAGATTTTCGACCCTGGTTCGAAGAACTGACGCGCGTCGTCCCACCGCGTTGACGGTCGCTGCCATCCGTCTCCATGATCCCTTCAACCGCGGTCCGACGTGCACGACGCTACTGACGCACGCTTGTGAAGGCGTCGGAGCGTGTCGGCCGTAGTGGGTGCCGGAGGAAGCGCGAAGATCAACCCCCAATCGAAGCGGCATACAGGGCGATGTCGATTGTATTACCCGGATCGGAATCGATGAGGCCGTTCGCCGACCGCAATTTGCAGGATGTTGCTGAAACGTCGACACAGACCCTTCAGATTACTCGTCCGGCGTTCGCATGTGCGGCACTGGCGCGCCGCTGCCTGTCCGCCGGCAGCCTGAACTTCTGGCGCGTTGCGATCGACGAGATCTCCGATGCACCACCGCACGACGCATGCGGCCAGGCTTTTGCCGACGGCGAGACGGATCCTGCGATGCTGGCGGTGGATCGCGTTCGCACGACATCCCACCCACAGGCTACAATCCCCCACTGGGGCGCACCCTTCATGCCTTTGTCGCCAGGTTCACGACTCGGCGTTTTCGAGGTGATCTCGATCATTGGCCGCGGCGGCATGGGAGAGGTGTATCGCGCCCGCGATACGAGACTTGCGCGGGACGTCGCGCTGAAGATGCTACCGGACGCCGAGTCGTCCGACCTGGAATGGCGCACACGCTTCGAGCGTGAGGCCCGCGCCCTTGCGTCGCTGAACCATCCCAACATTGCCGCCATCTACGGACTCGAGGAGAGCGAGTCGGCTCACACGAGTAGCGCTTCTGCCACCGCAATCGTCATGGAGCTGGTGGACGGAGAAACGCTGGCCGATCGCCTGAGGCGAGGTCCGCTTGCGCTGGACGAGTCACTGCGCGTGGCCGGACAGATCGCCGACGCGCTCGACGCGGCGCACCACAAGGGCATCGTTCATCGCGATCTGAAGCCAGCCAACGTGAAGATCACGCCGGCGGGTACGGTGAAGGTTCTCGACTTTGGTCTGGCGAAATTCCTGGCCGATCCCCCGCAGGACGATCTCACGCTCTCGGGGCTGACCGCGCCTGCAGTGTTGCTTGGAACCCCAGGCTACATCGCTCCTGAACAGGCGCAGGGCCGACCCGTGGATCGTCGTGTGGACGTCTGGGCGTTCGGCGTGGTCCTCTACGAGATGATCACCGGAGAGCGGCTGTTTCGAGGCGAGTCGCTCCATGAGACGATCGCGGCCACTCTCACGGCCGATCCGCAGTGGGAACGTGTCCCGCCGGCGGTGCGACCGCTGCTGCGCGCCTGCCTCGAACGGGATCCTCTCAAGCGCTTGCGTGACATTGGGGATTACCGGTTCCTGCTGGCCCCTTCCGAGGCAGTGCCTGCACCGATTCGACGGTCGCCACTGCGGTCGTGGGCGATCGCAACCGGGGCACTAACGGCCGTCATCCTGGCGTTCTTGGGAGGCAGGTCACTTGGTCGTGACGGGGGCGCTTCAGCGGCGGTAGCACCGGTTCGGCTTTCAATCATGCTGCCGGCTGGTGTCAGCGTGACCCGCGGACCAGGGTTCACGTCCTCGGTTGCCGTGTCACCGGACGGTCGGACGATCGTCATCGCGGCCAGTGACAAGGACGGGCAGCGCTTGTATCAGCGCTCGCTCGATCGTCTCGAGTCCACACCACTCGCTGGCACCGAACGGGGAACGAGCCCATTCTTCTCCTGGAACGGCGAGTGGATTGGGTTCTTCGCCGACGGTCGCTTGAAACGGATTCCATCCGGCGGCGGCGCGTCGGTCGACATCGCCCCTGCGCCGGGATTCTCGTCCGGCGCAAGCTGGGGGCCGGACGATCGCATCGTGTTCGCCTATGGCGCGGACTCGCATCTGCACGTCGTTCCGGCGGAAGGGGGAAGCGTCGAGCCGCTGACGAGCGAGACAGCGGGGCGCCAGCCGGAGGTGCTGCCAGATGGCCGAACGGTACTCTTCGAATCTGCGGGACACATTTACAC
>JALYKM010000381.1 GCA_030774785.1 Gemmatimonadota bacterium | reverse complement strand
TGGCCTTGATAAGGGATCGCTGGTAATCGTGTGACCGACGTCGAGCGACTCTTCCGAACCTACAACGCCGCGCTGGTGCGATACCTGACGCGGCGTCTGGGAGATCGCGATTGGGCTGAAGAAGTAGCACAGGAGACGTTCGTGCGGGCACTGCGGCAAACGTCGATAGAGAACGAACGAGCCTGGCTGTTCGCGGTGGCGACCAATCTCGTGCGGGACGAAGCGAGGAAGGACATGAGACGCCGAAAGCACCTGGCACTCCTGGCGGAGCAGGAGCACGAAGAGATAGTTGAGCCTGAGGAGACGACGCTCGAGCGGGCTCAGGAGGCAGCGATGGCGCGCAAGGCCGTGGATGCTCTGGCGGAAAGAGACAGGCTCGCGCTCCTCATGAGGGAAGAGGGATTGGACTACAGCGAGATCGCTGAAGCTTTGCAGCTGTCGCCCGGCTCGGTCGGAACCACGCTGTCGCGTGCGCGCCGCCGGCTCGTGGAGAGCTACGAAGCATTGCAGAAGAGTCGAGAAGAGAGAGAGAAGAATGCAGCATCCTGACGAAGGAACGATTCACTCCTGGCTGGACGGCGCGCTGAGCGCTGACGAAGCCGCGCGGGTGGAAGCGCACGTCAAAGAGTGTCCGCAGTGTGCGGCCGCGGTGGCGGAAGCTCGCGGGTTCATTGCGGCGTCGTCGCGCATACTCACCGCGCTCGATAACGCGCCGCGTGGAGTCATACCGGCCGCTGCACCAAGGAAGCGTGTCGATCCGCTGGTGTGGCGGGTGGCAGCAACAGTATTGGTTGTCGCAGCGGGAACTCTGGTGGTGGTCAGAAATGGTGAGCGCACTGCGCGGATGGAATCCGCAACACTCCAATCAGCTCCGACAGAATTGAGCGCCGTTGCGCCGCAAACGTCGAATCGTGTTGGGGGGCCGGGCACGACATCCGAAGCACTGCCACCAGTTAGTGCGAAAGCCCAGCTGGGCCGCAGTACAGCAATCCGTAGTCAACCGAATGCTGCTGCGATTGAGAAGCGCGGAGTGATAGCTGATGGAGTGACCGCTCGCGGAGTCATATCCGGCGGAGTGGCTCCTAGCGAAAAGGTCGCTACAAAGGAGAGCGCGCCCGTTGCTGCACCTACCGCTCAGACCTTCGCGCAATCAGCCGCAATTGGTGCCGCCGCCATGGATGCCGCGCGTGAGCTGCCGCCTCTCAAAATAGTTGGAACTCCGAGAACACTCGGCGCGAGAGTGACGCTGTACGAAGTGGCGCCGGGTGACACGGTTACTCTCACCGAGCCGATGACCCTCCAGTTGCAGTCCGTGGTCACAACCGGTATTGCAACGCAGTCACCGCCACGCCAATCGGCGGGAAAATCACCAGCAGCTGCACCCACGCGACGTGCCGACGCTGCCGTTGTCAGCGCACCAGATTCTGAGCAGGCAGCAGGAGTCGGGGGGGCGCCAGCGCGGGCTCTATCAACGCGCGTAGCAGCAGCACAGGTGGAGATCGTAAATGGAGTGACCACGATCAGCTGGGCGGATCCAACCACGGGCAACGTGGTGAGGCTTTCCGGACGCTTGCCGGCGGCGCAACTTCAGCAGGTCAGGCTCAGAATAGAACGCGATAGAGCAGCCGCGGCGGCAGCGAAGAAAAATCCTTAGCTCTTTGTCAGCTCTGAGGAGGCGCTTCCTGAAGCGCCATCCCCATCGAATGATATCCCTTGTCTACGTACACCACAGTGCCAGTGATTCCAGTAGCGAGCGGACTGGATAGAAAAGCTGCCACGTTTCCAACTTCATCGGCCTGAAGACGCCCGGTGAGCGGTGAATTTCCGGCGCAATACTCCACCATCTTCTCGATGATTCCGATAGCGCTCGCTGCGCGTGATGCCAACGGCCCCGCGGAGATAGTATTGACGCGAACTCCGTATTTCCGGCCGGCTTCGAAGGCCAACACGCGAGTGTCGCTCTCAAGCGCGGCTTTCGCGGAGGACATACCGCCACCGTAGCCAGGGATCACACGCTCGCTCGCCATGTACGTGAGTGATAGAAACGATCCGCCCGGGCGCATCAACGGGGCCAGCCGCGAGACCATCGACACCAGCGAGTAGGCGCTGACGCTGACCGCGGTGAGATACCCGGAGCGACTCGTCTCGAGCAACGGTTTTTTTACCTCCGGACCGTTCGCCAGCGAATGTATCACAATGTCGAGCGGATCCTTGCCGAAGTCGCCCTCGATACGACGGGCAAGGCCGTCGATGCTGAAGTCCCCAGTTTCCTTATACCGTTTGTTCGCCCGAATATCTTCCGGTGCCTCCGCGAGCGTGTCGTAGGCCGCGTCGAGGGGGTAGATCTTCTCGAACTGGAAAAGCTGTCCGCTGGATAACTTTCGGGACTCGTCCATCTTCCCGCGCTCCAACAGGTTCATGAAGATGTTGAGCGCCGGAGGCCAGGTTCCGACTGAAACGCTGGCCCCGGCCTCGGCTAGCGATTTCGCAATCGCAAAGCCAAATCCGGCGTCGTCCGCGACCCCAGCCACCAGCGCGCGCTTGCCGGTGAGATCGATTTTCAGCATTCGAGTGATATCGCGATTTGAGTAGTGAATGACAAGGGGTAAGAGTCTTGCATTTCAGCAATGAGACGAGTGCTATCTCACCTCTCAACCGGAGCCGTTCTTGTTAGGAAAGTTGATCAGTGTCGTGCTGCTGGCGACGACCATTGCGGCGAACGGGGAAGCGCAGGTTCAGGATACAATCAATAGGAAGACCCCGCTCCTTACCGGGAAGGATGCGCTGATGGTGGGCGCCTTTACCCTGGGCACGGTCGCGGTTGCGCCGCTCGATATGGCAGTCGCAAAAAGGCTGCAGTATCCGGGCACGCAGGAAAATCGGTTCCTGAGAACAGCCGCGACTGGCTTCCGTGTGCTCGCTGTACCTGGTTCACTCATTGCTGGAGTGGGACTGTACGGGCTCGGCCGTGCTGACGGACAACGGCGTCTGCAAGCTCTCGGACTGCACAGCGTCGAGTCGATACTGATCGCTGACGTCGTCGGGGGCACGATCAAATTTGTGGCCGGACGCGCGCGTCCATATGTCGATATCGACAATCCCGTTGATTTTCAGCTGTTCAGAGGGTTCTCAGACCACAAGTATCAATCATTTCCCTCTGGCCATACGATCAATGCCTTCGCCTTCGCGTCAACGGTTACCCGCGAGGCACAGCTCTGGTGGCCACACTCGGCGTGGTACGTAGGTACAGTCATGTACGGCGGCGCAACCTTGATGGGACTTTCCCGGATCTACAACAATCAGCACTGGGCGAGCGACGTAATGGGAGGGGCCGCAATCGGAACCCTGATCGGGGTCAAGGTTGTGAAATACACCCACTCGCATCCGGGAAATCCCATCGATCGCAAGCTTATCAAAGGCGGCCGCAAGTCAGTGTTGCAACCGACGCCGCTCGTGTTCTCGTTCCAATTCTGAGGAGCGCCGCTATCACCGCGACCAATGCTTGCAGCTGAATGGAATCTTCGTTCTCGCAGAGCTTCCGGGAGAAATCGCCGAGAGGGTTCGCGAGATCAACGAGCGTTACGACCCGAAGCTTGCACGGTATAAGCCGCCGCACCTCACGCTGACCGGATCCTCGGGTGCGGGTCCCATCCCGCCCACTGTGAGCGTGGAGGAGATCCGGGACAAGCTCGAGCCGATAGCGGCCAAGACCGCGCCGATCACCCTGTCGTTCCAGGCGCCGCAGCGATTTATGCAGACGGATATCATCGTCCTTCCAATCGACTCCCACGGCCCGCTCAGGGTTCTCCATGACAGGATCGTTGCCAGTGGTCTCCCGTTCATGCGGGCGCGGTACACTTTTAGCCCACACTCGACTCTCAGCCTGTACCAATCGCTCGACGCGAAGTCGATCCGAGAGCTGCTCAAGACCCGATTGCCGGAGCCGTTCGTGATAAACGCGATTCAAGTCTATCACACGCGGGACCCACAACCTTCACGAAAGCTCCTAGAGCTGCCGCTGACCGGTGAATCCACGAAAGATTGAAATCGCGTGGCGCTCGGTCTGGATGCATCTGCTCGGTTGGATGCTTCCCGGGCCGAACGAAACTACGCTGCCATCGCCGACCAACTCCAACTACCGGGTGCTGTTCATCCGGTACGAGCGCATTGGCGACATGATCATGGCGACTTCCCTGATTCGGAGCATCGCTACGGCGCTGCCGGGCGGCAAAGTCGATGTCCTGGCGACTCCGACGAGCGCCGCTGTGCTCGAGGGAAATCCTTACGTAGGAAACGTGCTGATGCTCGAGCGAAAGTCGATGCACAGCTACCGGCAGCTGATGAAGCGCCTGCGCCACGAGCGCTACACAGTGATGGTCGATGGGAGGATCAACAATCCGCCGGTCTTCACTTCGACGCCGCTTCTCATGTTAGCGGGGCGGACGCGCTTCAGAGTCGGCGCGCGGGGCGACAGGAAGCCGCGCATCTACAACGTTTCGGTGCCGGAGTGGAACAGGGTCGATCATTACATGGAGGGCTCGAAGCAGCTCGCCGTTCCCTTCGGCGTGGATCCGGAATCGGTAGACTGGCAGCCGGAGATATTTCTGTCTCCCGAAGAACGAACGCGCGCGGAAGAGCGATGGAAGGAAGCCCGGTCACTGGTGGCAACGGGCGACGCGGCGACGCCAGGGATCACGAAATGTCTGCTGGTGAATCTCTCTGCGTCCGAGCCCAAACGAAGGTGGCCGGACGGCAAATTCATCGCGACGCTCCAGACCGCGCGCGACCGCGCTCCGAACATGCCGATCGTCGTGATCGGTCTTCCGGTGGAATGGGAGAGCGTTCAGAAAGTGGCCAACGAGGTCCGCGCGCTCCCGGTCCAGACCCCACAGCTGCGCGACGCATTTGCGCTGGTAGCGGCCGCGGATCTGGTGTTCACGCCCGACACTAGCATTTCGCACGCTGCGTCAGCGTTCCGGAGGCCGTCGCTGGTGCTCCTCAAGAGAGAGCACAAGCCGTACGCTCCGTGGAATACGCCGGGCGAGGTGATCGCCTGGAACGAAGATGAGATCCACCAGCTTCCGCACGAGAGGGTTGCAGAGGCCCTGGACAAGCTCCTGACGGAATTCGGGGGTTAACCGGGAACGGCGCGGATCGTCTAACATCGTACAAATGCCGGAAGTCCTCCCTTGT
>JALYKM010000380.1 GCA_030774785.1 Gemmatimonadota bacterium | reverse complement strand
GGAGCTGATCCTCCTGCATATCGGGCTTCTGCTTGACCAAGCTCGCCCGATCGCCATGCACGGAGAAACGCGCGCTGCCGCCTGATACGAGCGAGCCGGCCCCGAGCGTCGCGACCATTTCGCCGTAGCGTAGCACGAGCTGGAAGAAGTCGTGGGTTCTCGCACCGCGGCGTTGCTTGGCGAGCGTCGCCTGCACGCTGTCCGGAATTCCGAATAGCAACAGCGTCTGGTCGATGAGATGCGGGCCGAGGTCGTAGAGCAGTCCCGCGCCCGGACCGGGAATCTCCCGCCAGCGGTCGCGGACTTCCGGGCGATGACGATCGATGCGGGATTCAAATAGAACGAGCCGTCCGGTGAGATCCCGGCGAATCGCGTCCTGGACGGTGAGAAAATCGCTGTCCCAGCGTCTGTTCTGGAACACCGAGAGCACGACGTCGTTCTCCTTCGCGACAGCCGCGAGATGTCTTGCTTCCTCGATGGTGATGGTGAATGGCTTGTCCACCACGACGTTGCGGCCGGCACGCATTGCCAGCTCGGCGAGCGGCGCGTGTGTTTCATTGGGGCTCGCAATCACGACGAGGTCGACGTCCGATCGTGTAGCGAGCGCTTTTGGATCGGCCACGACTTCGACACCCGCAAGCATGGCCGAAACATCTGCCGGCCGGCTGGACGATACTGCGGTGATCTTGTAGCCGTCTGTCGCCTGGAGCAGAGGGACGTGAAAGGTCTTCGATACGAAACCGAAGCCAATGAGGCCGACTCGAATCGGCCGGTTTAGAGATCGGCTCATTCAGATCAGGAGCTTTGCCAGTGAAGGGATCTCTTTAATACGCGACCAGCCCCTCCCCGGGAAGTGAGGAGTACCGGAAGAATCCTCCCAGGAAACATTCGTTATTGAGACGGATCTGCCCCTATCCGCGCACCGCAGTGGAACCATCTGGGTGATTCGGACGCGACGAACTCCGTCTGCCCATATTGGTCACCGCGACTAACACCGTAGTGCTGGAATGCGCCCATCGACGTCGGTGAACGAGTAGGCGCGCGCAAGTCTTGTCAGCTGCATCGTGGGATAGCCGCGGAATGCGCCTCTCAAAGGAACTTGCTATATCTATGAGTTCGGAGGCGGAGAGCGCAGAGTCTTCGCCCTTGTTCTCAACGGCCCGGAATCTCAGATCAAGGTTTAAGGAGAGAATGATGCCCAGGAACACCACTAGCGGACGCGCTCCAGCACGGGGACGCAAGGGAAATCGTGAGGCTCATGGCGCAGGAGCCGAGTCCAATGGCGACCTCGCGGGTGCTATCACGAGTCGACACATAATTGCGGACCGCGCACGCGAGTTGGCTGGCGAAAGGCACCGGCTGTTCGCTCAGCGCGTCGATGAGCGACAAGCCCACAAGCGAGAAGCCGAGACAAAGTTCGAACGCTTTCTCGGTCACCTCTCGGCAGTTCCCGGCGAGCGGCGCGGGGCGACGAACGGACGTTACGTGGCGCGGGGTGGTAGCGTCGCGGCCGCGACCAACGCCGCGATCGGTTCCACGATCGACCGGCACATCAACGGCGCGACCGCAGTGGGTTCCGTTGCAATTGGGGCCGGGCAACTTGACCGTTTCAGAGGAGCCAACGGCAAGCTTCGCGACGAGATCCCTTCCCGAGAGCTTGAACGAGCGATCGACCTGGGCCGGACCCCCGCGCGCGTTCGCAAACCTCCTATCGCGCTGACGTGTCGCCCGCGTGTACCCAAGAGCTCGTGCCTCGACATCGTCGACGGAGAAAAGACGGACGAAGTTACCGACACGCCGGTCGAGGGTTCGCCGGCCTCGCCGGACGAATCGAAATCGCCCGAGAACGGCACCACCGAGGGCGATGGCGACGTGGCAGCTACCAGCGACGAAGTGATTGCTCTCATCCACCGCTTATTGAAGGACATGACCTCGCCCGAGGCAGCCGTCGCGTTCGGACTCGAGGAGAGGGACCTTGTCGACGCCACCCTTCAAAGCCGGATGGACGCCGTTCACAAAGGCATCAAGGCATCAACGCTGCATGGTGGCCCGGCGGATGCCGACGCGCTCTTTGACTTTCACCATATCCGGCTGGCGTTTGAGCCAGTGTGGCAGGAGCTATTCGACGAGAAGCTGATCGCCACCGGCAAGAAGCTCTACGAGCAATTCGTCGCCATCGGTGTCGACCCCAATGACTACCTCGATATTGCACCACAATCCGGTTCGGTGAGTCTGGGTGTAAGCGTGGAAATCGCGAAGAGCGCCTTTAAACTCGATCAGAGCTTGACGTGGATCGTCGAGCTTAGCCCGCCCGCAACCGTGCTGGCCGCGTTCGACATTACTGCCGACGAGTGGGCACGCCTCGGCAAGATCCCCGATTCCGCCGCCGGTATCGCCGCCCTGATCGAGCAGAAGGCAGTCGACAGCGTCACGGGAAAGCCGGACACACCGGACGCGACCACTGCGAAGACGTCGATGGACGACCTCGTTGCTCTACTGGTGGGTTTCAGTGAGGCGCAGAAGGCCCTGGTACTGCTGGCCCGCGAGCTTGTAACCACGATCTCTCAGGACTTCTTCCTACAGGGCAATGCTAGCTGGATGTCCTACAAGCTCGAGAATCGTCGCCAGCTTCTGCGCCAGGGCCAGCGAATCATCGGCTATGTGCGCGACCACGCGTTCACCGGCGAACAGCTCGATCAAATGCACGAACTGCTGACGGAGCTCGCGGAATCGATGAAGCAACCTTATCGCTTCACGATCTACGCCGCCAACGAGCAGGAACGCAGCGTCAACTTCGGCGTGATCGCCACCTATCGCCAGCGCTGGCAGCCCGGCGACTACCAGGCAGGGCGGCTTGTGAAGACGGTGCCGCTCGCCCCGAAGGAAGTGCGACGCTTCACCAAGAAAGTAGCCGTCAAGCAAAGCCGAGCCGAGAAGGAGGTCAATACGAGTCTCTCGGTCCGCAAGACGGACAGCAGCGAGACATCTCGTGCCGAATCAGAGATCGTCCAGAAGGCGCACAAGAGCACGAATTTCAAGATGAGCGCCGAGGGCGGGGTGAACATCGGCATCGTCGATGCAAAGGCCGGCAGCTCGATGGGACAGGACGCGGGCACCGAATCACAGGAGACGAAGAAGGACTTTCACGAGGCTGTGTTCAAGGCGTCGGAGGAGTACAAGCAGGAGCGCTCGCTCGAGGTAAACATCACCGACTCGGTAGAAACGCAGACCGAGGACTCGGGCGAGATAAGCAATCCGAACGACGAAATCACCGTCACTTATCTCTTCTACGAGCTGCAGCGCCGCTTCCGGGTCAGCGAGCAGATACATCGCCTCACCTCAATCGTAGCCGTCGCACAGGAGGTACCCACGCCCGATCAGATCAGCGAGGCATGGATCGTGGCCAACGACTGGATCCTGCGACGCGTGATCCTCGACGATTCGTTCGTCCCGGCGATGAACTACCTGTCCACCAAGGTTGTCGGCGACGAAGTCGCCTTACGCGAGCTGTACAAGAACGTCGAACAGCAACGCCGTCTCGTCGAGGAGCTCAAAGGTGACCTCGTTGCGATTCAAGCGCAGGTATACAGCAAGTACGCCACCCTCGCAGGGGAACTGGAGAAGCACGCCGCGGCCGTCGAGGCTGAGCAGACCAGCGGCGGCTTTACGCTTTTACCGCTGCCGGTGCCGGTCCTGCCTGAAGGCAGCAACGTATCCGTGGAGGCCGCCAAGGAACGCGCCGATACGGCACGCGCTGATGCTGAACGCAAGGAGAGGGAACGACGAGACGTGCAGGCGCGGCTCGACCGGGAAGTCACCACGCTCACCGCGATCACCGAGACCTACACGAAGTCTCTCAGCGAGCATCTGAACCGCAGAGAACAGATCTCGCGCCTGCTCGTGCACGTCAAGTCGAACATCCTGTACTACATGCAGGCGATCTGGAGCCACGAAGTTCCGGATCAGCGCTTCTTCCGGCTCCATGAGGTGCAGGTGCCGCGACTCAAGGGCAAGAAGACCTACAAACTGGTCGCTGACCCAGGTGCCATCCCGGGTCCACCCGACTGGCAGCAGCCGATGAAGATCGAGATGCACTGCGACCTCAACCCGAAACTAGTCCAGTTCGACAACCTCGCCGAAGTCGCCGACCTCGACAACCTTCTCGGCTTCAAAGGCAACTACATGCTGTTCCCGCTCAGGAGGTCGAACGACGTGACCGACTTCCTGACGCTGCCGTACGTCGACCCGTTCACCGGGTTGCGCGACCCCGATCCCAACGGCGGCTGGACGCTAAGCGAGTTCGCGGAGTACCTGTGTTGTCTCAAGGAAAAAGTGCCAAAGCCTGAGCTCGATCGGATGCTGCCGGGGCTGATACAGACCTATCAGCAGCTGCTCACCAACGGCGGCAACGAAGACGAAATCATCGTCCCAACCGGGTCGCTGTTCATCGAGGCGCTGCCCGGCGCGCACCCGATTCTGGAGGACTTCAAGCTCATGCACCGGGCAGTCGACGTGAAGAAGGTGCAGGCCGAAGTTCGCGGAATGGAATTCGAGAATCTGCGCTTCGCAGCGCGCCTGCTACAGGGCGAGCGAGAAGACCCAACCATCGAGAAGAAAATCATCATCGAGGGAGATGGTACGGACGTAATCGTTCCGCCCGACGCGTAGCATGCCGGACCGGTTACGGCGGTGCTGGAGCCATGGCTCGGCCACGCAGGGCAAGTGGGTGACCCGGCACTTGCCCACCGAGGTTGTCCGCCCGCCGGCAGGGAGCGGTTAACCTAGATGTGTACTAAAAACCACGCAGTGGAAAAGAATCGCGGCACCGACAGCCCGGGAATTGGGGTGGCGTCGGCTGCTCGTTCGCCGTTCCGAACCGTGAAGACCGGAGGTAAAAGAGTCGCTGCTGCGATCACGCTTCTCGAGACAGCGAGGGACTACGCCACAACCCCACAACCAGACATAGAACAGGCGAAGCGCTATGTCGGTGGCGTCAGAAAGTTCCTCGAGTCCATCGTTACTGACCGCAAGATCGACTTACGAATCAGGAACGCGGGCATAGATCCGGGTCCGGCGTACGAGCCGGTTCGCGTCGCCTTGGCCTCCGTCAAATTCGTCGACGGCCTTTTCAAATCGGAAGATTTGCGCATCAAGTTCAAGGAGATGTGGAACGAAAGAATATTCGATGTGAAGAGAGCGAGACAGCACCTGATGATGCTCGCAGGCGATATAGTGATCGAGTATCTACCCGTCGGCACATATGAATTGAATGATTCCAGCGGAAGGTTGGTCGGATGCCTGGAGGTGTCGACGTGGCACTATAAAATCACTGATTTGCAAGGGAAACAGTTAGCAATCGAAGAGATTCCGTTAGAGCACCCACTCATCGATCCGGTTGATATCTTCGCGGCGCTTCTGACGGGTTTCGTGTACGCGCCACTCCGTGCCGCAGTGACCCAGTTATTTCGTCAGGGTGTGAGGCTGGGGCCTCGAGTTCTCATGAGACTCACGGTGGCTGTCAAGGAATTGCCGGCAGTGACCCCTGAACTCGCCGCACGTTCATCGATTACCGCGGATGCATTAGCGGCAGGCGCTGAGACGCGCGCCGGGGTAGAGGTGGGTGAGCGCGTTGTGGGCGTCTCTTCGGAAGCGATCAGCCAACAAAGCACCCGTGCTACGGCTTCACGCTTGGGAGGGTCGGTCGCACGCGGCGGAGCTGCCGGAGAAGGCATCCCTCAGGCAGTGGCGCGAGGCACAGAGGCGCGGCTCGCCAGTGCCGCGGCAGCGGCGCCGGTCCCCGCCCAGCCCTCCTCAACCCCGCCTCTCCGACCGCAACGAGGACCAAGGGGGCAAGAGACGAGTTCAGCGATACTTTTCCGCTTCCGCGACGAGGCGGTTGCGGCCGCACAGAAGCTCGTAAGCCAAGATGTTCAAGCGAGTGGCAGCCTCTCGCGGTTGGAAGCGAAGGTAGGAATCAATGCGGATGCCTTCCTCAAGGCGCGAGTCCGGCAGGCTGTCGCTGATGGGACTCTACCTAGCACCATACGTGTGAGCCCGACGGTAACAATCAACCCCAACAATCCTACCGTTCGACTTCCCCAAGTGGATATCTGGGACTCCGCAACGGGAAAGGCTTGGGATCTAACGACCGCGAAAGAGGCAGAAATCCTGAAGCATCAGCATTATGTAGGAATGACCATGCCCGATGGGACAGTGATAACAGAACTCCACTTTTTGTTATATCACGCCATACCTAAATAAGTGTCGGTGGAGTGGACGTGTTGTGAGATTCTAGAAGAGACCGACCTTGCCCTTGACCGATTCGATCAGCTTCGCTGGGTCGTAGCCGATCCCCTGCTTGAACACTATCTCCACGTTCCGAACATCGCCGATTCGCGCCGCAGGATTTCCGGCGATCACCACCAGGTCTGCGTCCTTTCCCACGGCGATCGACCCCGCGCGATTAGCACGCCCGAGAAACGTCGCGCCATTCAAGGTGCCGATGCGGATCGCCTCCAGGGGCGTAAAGCCGCTCTCGACGAGCAGCTCCAGCGCGCGCTGGTTCGAATAGCCGGCGACTACACCGCCACCACCGGTTGGATCTGTACCCACCAGTAACAGTCCGCCGGCACGCGCGAACGCCACCTCCATTGCCCGCGCCTTTGCGAACAGCGGCGGGAAAGGCGAGCTCGCATTGGCGGCCGTCGCCGCATGGCGCTGTTCGAACTGTGCGCGGAGCTGCGGATCGAGGACATCCAGACCCGGCGGCAGTGGCCGACCAGGGACGAAAGTCTCAAACACCGTGAGCGTCGACGTGAGCGCGACCCTGCGCTTGACGAGCTCAGCGATCAGTGATCGCACGGCATCACCGTTGAGATCGACGGCGGCGAATGCTGTTCGTCCCGCCGCCTGACTCGGACACTCGTCAGGCTTCTTGTCCGTGACGAAATCGGTGGACGCGAAGAATCCGTGCTCGAGGTTGTCGATCCCGAGGGCAGCCGCCTCACGATACGTCACGGAGCAGAGATGACCGGTCAGCTTCAGCCCACGCTTATGTGCTTCCTCGATCGCCGCGCCGAGCTCGGCGCGCGTGATATGCATGTACGCCTTGAACGACGTCGCGCCGGCATCGGCCCAGTAGTTCACCATGCGCCGGGCGTCGTCAGGTCCCGTAAGCTCGTGCACCTGATCGAGACCGAGTCCAGGACCTTCGAGATAGGGCGCGGTCGCGTCGATCCAAGGACCCGGCTTCTTTCCGGCATCGATGTCGCGCTTGATTCCGAAGTCACCGAAGCCGTTCAGGTTGCCGCCGGTGCGCATCGATGTCACGCCCCCCGCGAGATAGAGCCGCGTGAAGCTCTCGGCGAGGTTCGCGTATACGCCAGGAGCGGTTGGGTAGTAGAGGTGCTCGTGCACCATCACCAGTCCCGGGATCACCGTTTTTCCGGTAAGGTCGAGGACCTGGGCACCGGGAGGTATTGCGATCGACCGTGACGCGCCGAGTGCGGCGATGCGACCATCGCGGATGAGGAGGGTTTGATCGTCGCGCGCCGGCGCACCGGTTCCGTCGATCACACGGACGTGCGTCAGTGCGACGATGGGAGAGTCGACGGCGACAAAAGAGCGGACGGCCGCGGACAGTGTGGGGCGCTGGGCGTGCAGGCCCGGTGAGGCGAGAAGCGGGAGTGACGCGAGTGCAGTGAAGACGGCGCGGCAGCGCATAAAGCGAATCTAGCGCGGCGGTGGCGGCGTGACGAATTGCCTAGATTTCTCCGCGACAGTCCAAGGCACCGGCTCCAGCCCAATCGGCCATTCGAATCATCGTCATCGGCGCTACCGGCCACATCGGCACCTTCCTGATCCCACGGCTAGTCGCCACCGGGCACGAAGTAATCGCCGCGAGTCGCGGAACGCGCGAACCCTATCAGCCCCATCGCGCGTGGGCTGAAGTAGAGCGAGTGACGATCGACCGCTCAACCGAGGAAGCCGCAGGCACATTCGGAGGCCGCATTGCAGCTCTCCGCCCGGACGTCGTCATCGATCTGATTTGCTTCACACTGGAGAGTGCGCAGCATCTGGTTCAGGCGCTCGAGGAACGCGATGCGCTGCTCTTGCATTGCGGAACCACCTGGGTCCACGGACACAGCACCATCGTACCCACCGTCGAGTCGCAGACGCGCGAGCCGTTTGGCGACTACGGGATACAAAAGGCGGCGATCGAAGAATGGCTGCTCGAGGCGGCGCGACGGGAAGTAATTCGAGCGGCGATTCTCCATCCTGGGCACATCGTCGGTCCGGGCTGGCCTCCACTCAACCCAGCCGGACACTTCGACCCCGCAGTGTTCACGCAGCTCGCCAACGGTGAGGAGCTGATCCTTCCCAATCTGGGGATGGAAACCGTTCATCACGTGCACGCTGATGATGTTGCGCAGGCGTTCGAGCTCGCGGTTACGAACGCGGACCGCGCAGTCGGCGAGAGCTTCCATATCTGTTCACCCGCGGCAATGACGCTGCGTGGGTACGCCGAGGCCGTGGCGGCGCACTTCGGCCGGCGCGCGCGGCTTGCCTTTCTGCCGTGGGGTGAATGGAGCAGGACGGTAACCGATGCGCAGGCGCGCGCGACCTGGGATCACATCGCACATTCTCCCAATTGCAGCATCGCCAAGGCGCGTGAAAGACTGAATTACACGCCTCGGTACACTTCACTCGAGGCTGTTATCGAGGCCGTTGAACGCCTGATCTAGCGCGGTGGTGACTGGCGGTCACGCGCACGCATAGAAGAACTCGACGAAAGACCGTACGGCGCCATCCATTCCGGCCACCTTCGGGTTCGCCGATTCGATGAGCCAGTACTCGTCAGGAGCGTGGGCTCCGGC
>JALYKM010000379.1 GCA_030774785.1 Gemmatimonadota bacterium | reverse complement strand
GCTCGGCCGTGCGAGGAGGAATTCCCGGCGCACATACATCGCGACTCCGGGGAATCTCGGCGGAGTTCACCGAGTATCGTCCGTATCGACAGGGCGACGACACTCGGCGAATAGACTGGAAGCTGTTTGCGCGAAGCGACCGGGCGTACAACCGGCTCTCGAACGATCGCGCAATTCTGCCGACGATGATCGTGCTCGACGCCAGTGCGTCGATGGCTTTTCCGGTGGCGACGAACGCCAAGTGGAAGCTCGCAGCGCAGCTCGGAGTCGCGCTCGGCGCCGTCGCGCGCAACAGCGGTGATCCGGTCGGACTCCTAATCGCTGGCGAGGAGCCGTTCCTTCTTCCTCCGCGCATGCGCCGGAGCGTAACGCACGAGATCATCCGCGCAGTCTCGGCGACTCGGCCCGGCGGGAACACGCCGCTTTCACCGTCGCTGTCGATCGCCTCGCAATCCGGCGGACGGCTGGTAGTCGTCACCGACTTTCTTGGTGATGCGTCGGAGCTGCTTACGGTTGCCAGCAGGCTGGTGGCAGCGGGACGGGAAGTGCACGCCGTACACGTGATCGCGCGCGAAGAGATCGACCCGTCGAGCGAGGCTGCGATGGTCTCCGATCCTGAGGTTGCCGATGTGCGAAGAGCGCTCACGATCGATACCCGCGATCTGTACCTCGCGTCGTACGGAGACTGGCGGGATCGTATCGCGCAGGAATTCACGGAGGCGGGAGTCGCGTACGCGACGGCGATTGTCGGAGAGGAAACGCCCGAGCATCTGATACGCCGCCTCACCGCGCCCCGTGAGATGTCGGCAATCGCATGACGTTTCTCGCGCCGGGTTTCTTCTTCGCTTCCCTCGCGGTTGCCGCCGGCATCGTGGCGCTTCACTTTATCGTGACGCGCCAGCCGCGCGCCGGGATCCTGCCAACCGCGCGGTTCGTTCCGGATACGCACGCGACCACCGTTGCGCCGGCGCGCCGCCCGTCGGATCTGCTGCTGATGTTGTTGCGGGTGCTCTTGATTCTAGCCGCAGGCGCGGGGATGGCGAAGCCGGTCCTCACGCCGCGGCGTGGAGCGGAAGCGCGCGTAATTCTCGTCGATGTCTCGCGCTCGGCTCGTGATTCAATCGCGACGCGCGACAGCGTGCGCGCGATTTATCGAAACGGTGACGCAGTTGTTCTCTTCGATTCTTCCACCCACATCGTAGCCGGAAATGTTGCGGACACTCTTGGAGCATTGAGGCCGACGATTAGGCGCGGGAATCTGAGCGCGGCGTTGATCGCGGCTCTGCGGGCGGGAAGTAGGTTACGCGACCACGCTGACAGTCTCGAGCTGGTGATAGTATCCCCATTCGCGAGAGAGGAGCTGGACCCCGCGACCGACAGCATCCGTAAGCTGTGGCCGGGCAAAGCGAGGTTGGTGAAGGTCGGTAGCTCCACCGCGAATTCCGCCGACGTCTCGGGCAACCTGGTCATCACCGCCGACGCGAATGATCCGCTCCCGGTAACGGTAGCCTTAGCACGGGTACGTTCAACGGGTACCGGGCAACAGGCAACGGGTACCGGGCAACGGGCAACGGGTACCGGGCAACGGGCAACGACAGAGAGCGGACTAATCGATCGCGGCAACATACAGCCATTGCCGCCAGTGACCCCCTCACGCGGAGGGGGGCTGCTGATCGAGTGGCCAGCATCGACTCGGCCGAGGTTCGCGGTTCAGCGCACCATGCGAGACACAGTCGGTGGTGTGATGGCAGGTGAGGCGGTCGTTGTTGCCGCTTTCGACCGTCAATGGAGGTTCCCGTCAGATTCGCTGCGCGGCGGTGAGGTGATCGCCCGCTGGGTTGATGGCGAGCCCGCGGCAATCGAAAAGCCCGACGGCGCCGGGTGCGTGCGATCTGTCGCGGTTCCGGTCACGCCCGTCGGAGATCTCGTGATCAGACACGATTTCGTGCATTTCGTGGCGACGTTGTCGCGTGCGTGTGCCCAGAAAACCGCGCCGATTCCCGCTGATCCGGTTGTCGTTGCGAAGCTTGAAGGAAAGAGCGGACTGGCTCCGCGTGAGGCGTTCCAGCCGCTCACCGATGCTCATTCCGACCTCGCGCCCTGGCTCTTCGCACTGGCAATTGCGGCCGCGATCGCGGAGCTGTTCGTGCGCCGTCGCGATCGAAAGGCAAAGGCGACGAGCGAACTTCGCCGTCCATCTCGCGACGCACGCGCAGCATGACGGCCCTCGAGCGTGTCCGCCGCATCCAGCGGATCCTTGGCGCAGCCGCCGTGACACAGGCTCTCGCCTGGGGAATCGCGACGACGCTGGCGATCCTCGCTACAATCGCGTTTGTGTCACTCGCACTCCCGCGCCTTCGGAATGATGTGTTACCGGAAGTGGCTGCCCTGGTGATCGGCGTCGCTGTTGCCGGCGTGCTCCTGTGGCGCCGACGGCATTTCGTTTCCAAGAGTCGCGTCGCCCTGTGGATCGAAGAAAGGATTCCCGATCTCCACTATTCTCTGGTCACCGCGGTCGAGCAGCCCGGATCGCCTTTGGCGGAAGGGATGGAGCGCGCGGTGGCGCGGCAGGACGTTGGAGAAATGACCCTGGCAGCTCTTCGCCGAGGCGTTCTGGTCGCGGTCGCAGCGCTGATAGGGGCGGCGCTCATACTATATGTATCACCGTCAGCCGCCTTTGGTCGGGGTGGGACGCATTCACTCTTTGGGCGCTTTGGGAGTTCGTCGACCGTCCCGGCCGGGAGCAGGCTCGAGGACATTCAGGTAAGGATTACTCCCCCAGCGTACGCGGGTGGACGGAGCACGACTTTGGACGATCCGTCATCGGTCGCCGCTCTGACCGGGAGCAGCATTGCGATTCGAGGGAAAGGCTCCGCAGCAGGCCTGACGGCGTCGGTGTCTACTCCGCTGAGAGTTGCTGGAGCGGATGGTGGTTGGGCGGTCTCACTCCTGATGCCGGCGAAGCCCGCGGCACTCAAGCTCACCGATCGCGGCTACGCGCGGATAATTGTGCTCGATCCACGCGCGGATGCTCCTCCAAAGATCGCGCTCACCTCGCCGCTGCGGGACACTACGCTCCGTGTGCCGCGGCTCGTGGTGCAGCTCAACGCATCGGCCAGCGACGACATCGGCCTCAGCGCCGGACACTTCGAGTATCTGATCACGACCGGCTCGGGCGAAATCTTCACGGCGCGCACGATCACCACGCCGGTGGTGCAATTCGGTGGCTCAGGTAGCGGCACGATGTCGGCGACACTCGACCTCAGCTCGCTCAAGCTCGGCGAAGGAGATGTCTTGTCCATGCGCGCGATCGCCGAGGATGGGAACACTCTCAGCGGACCGGGCACCTCTACGTCGGATACCCGGACGATCAGGATCGCGCGCGCGGGCGAGTACGATTCGCTGGCAATCGAGGCAGCAGCGCCTCCTCCGCTCGACAGCTCGGCCGTGAGCCAGCGGATGCTCATCGCGATGACCGAGAAGCTCGTTCGCGAGCAGCCGAAGCTCACGCGCCAGGAGCTGGTGAAGCGGTCCACCGAAATCGGTGACCTGGAAGATCGCATCCGAAAGAGAGTCCGTGAGATTCTCTCCGAGGGCGAGGAGGACGTCTCCCTCCAGGAGCAACCCGGAGACCTGCCGACGGTCGAGGAGATGGAGGGCTCCGACGAGATCAGCAAAACCGCGAACCCCGATCTGAAGGCAGCTTACAACGCCCTTTGGGAAGCCGTTCGATCGCTGCAGATTGCGGAGCCCGCGCCGGCGTTGCCGCCGATGCGAGTCGCGCTCAAAGCGCTCGATCGCGCGCGACTCGCCAATCGGCTGTATCTCCGCGGCGTCCCGCCGAAGATCATCGTCAATCTTCAGCGTGTTCGTCTCACCGGAAAGGAGAAGGGAAGCTCCAGCAACCGGACTCCGCGATCCTTCGCCGACTCGGCGCGCGTCCGGCTATCCGCGCGATTCAACGCCGTGCTCGAGATGATCGAGAAGCAGCCCGCGCGTGCAATGACCGAGCTGGCGCTGATGCGGGTCGAAGCGCTGCCCTCGCTCCCCGAGTTCGCCGCCGCACTCGGCGAGGCGACGGATGCAATTCGCGCCGGTCGGGATGCGACCTTGCCACTGCTTCGCGCTCGGCGCGCGCTCGACGGACGACCCGAAGCTACGCCCGGACTCCCCTCATGGTCCGGAGGCTGATGAGCGACTTCGTGTTTTGCACCGGGCAATACGATTCGGGCGATTGGGATAGCGCGCCGAGCCTGCCGGCGAATCTCATCGATTCGATCGCCCGTTACACATCGATCGCGGTGGCGCCGTCGGGAGCGATCGTGCCGCTCTCCTCGGACGCGATCCTCGAATACCCGTTCGTCTATCTAACTGGCCATATGCCATTCCGTTTCAGCGAAGCCGAGCGGCACAACGCGCGGCGACTGGTCGAGCGGGGCGGGATGCTCTTCATCGACGACCACAACCACGATATCGGCGGCATTTTTCATAACACCGCGATGGAGGAGATCGCGCGGACGTTCTCGCCGCCGAAGGACCTGCCGAACGATCACGAGATTTATCGCTGCTTCTTCAAGTTCAGCGATGGTCCGCCGGCGACGAGCCACGAGCTCAACGGCTGGGGTGACAATCTGGTGCACAAGAATCTTCAGGCCGTGATGCAGGGCGATCGCATCGCGGTTCTCTACAGCAGCAAGGACTACAGCTCGGAGTGGAACTACAGCCCGGATAGCAAGCGGTTCTCGACCGTGGACAACACGCGCTTCGGCGTGAACATCATCGTGTATGCCCTCACGCGCTGAGATGCGGGCTCGGTTCGAGCAGGTGCTGAGAGGCGTTGCGCTCGCGGTGCTCGCGGTGATGCTGTGGCAATCGTTGCATCCGCGGAGCGGCTCTGGTGGCCAGCGCGTAAGTTCACGCGGTGTCAGCGGCGCTCTTGCGAAGTGGAGTGCGTTGGCGAAAGCGCCAGGCGGAATTCACGTGCAGCTGGACAGCGTGCCGTTGCCGCTCGAGCGCTGGTGGCTAGGAGCCCTCGCCGGCGCCGGAAGCAGTGTGACATGGAGCGGTAATCTTGCTCCAGTAATGATGGACGCTCAGCCTGTAGCATCACCGACCGGTGGAACGAAGATTCTTGTGGCGGCCCCGAGCAGATCGTCTGTCGAGGTGAGCGATGACATAGGAGTGATCGATACTGTGCGCGCACAGAATGCCGGCGCAGCGCTAGCGCTCACTTCGATCGCGGGTAACCTCACGGCTCGCGTGAAAAACTCCGTCGCGTCAACCGTTCCACGCGATTCGGTGGTGCTTCACAAGGTTCTCGTGATCGGCGACGCGGGTTGGGAATCTAAGTTCGTCGCAGCCGCGCTCGAAGAGGAAGGCTGGAATGTGGATGCCTTCATTCGTGTCGCGCCCGGTGTTGATGTCGCACAAGGGTCGGCCGCGGTGATCGATACCTCCCGCTACTCAGCGGTTGTAGCGCTCGACGGCGCCGCGTCGCCATACGCGAATCGAATTGTGGAGTTTGCGCGAACCGGTGGGGGTGTCGTGCTTACGCCGCAGGCGGCCGCCCTCGATGCGATGGCGTCGCTCCGCGCTGGAGCAGTCGGCCGTTCAATCTCGGAAGCTCGCGCGATTGAGGCAGGCGGATCGGTCAGCCTAGCCACTCTCGCGCTCGCGCCAATCACGTCATTGCGAAACGACGCAGTCCAGCTCGAAAGAAGAGCAGGAGCTGTGGCAATCGCCGCGAGACGAATCGGAGCGGGCCGCTCACTTCAGCTCGGCTACGAGGATACCTGGCGATGGCGAATGGGCGGCGGCGAGGCAGCTGTTCGCGATCATCGTCTCTGGTGGACAGAACTGGTGAGCAGCGTTGCCTACGCGCCGCGGGTCCCGCGCGCAACTGCTAGCTCGTCTGATGAAGCGCCGATGGTTGGGCTCGTCGCTGCAGTCAGACCAGGCACGTCTTCAGGAGCGATGGCGAGCCTGTCCGGAAAGTCGTCAGACTGGATGGCGTGGCTGTTCGTGCTTCTGGCTCTCGGACTTATCGGCGAAGTTGCATCCCGCCGTCTGCGCGGCGCGGGGTAAGTTAAAGTCATGTCCATCTACAACTAGCCGTCCTTCTCGTAGTGCAGACCCGTGTAATAGATCATTGCTGCTCTCACCGACTCGTAGATCGCGCGTGCCATCTCGAGAGGACGCTCCGAGTAGTTAAGCGCCCTGGACCAGGCATCCTCGTCGTACCACCAAATCACCTGGCGAGGCTCGCTCAGCACTCGGCGGATGCGATCGTAGAGAACGGTTTCGCTGTCCGTCAGGTGCTGGAGGATATACCGGACCGACCATTTGCCGGGCGCGTAAGTCCGGGCGAGGTCGTCGTCGCTGAGGCTGAAGTAGCGAAGCGTTTCGTCGCGAGTGGATTCGAGATCACGAATCAGCTGCTCCATCGACCGTCTCCAGATCGGGCACTGCGAGGCGCCCGCGACAGCAGAGGTTTGGACTGTTACAAGTCTATTCCGAACCGGCAGCTGAATCTATCCGAATCTTGCGGTCAAATTCCCGATGCACCCGCTTTAGGTGTAAATCGATCAATAGCCGTCGACTTCCGTCACAGCATCCGAAGCTGGCGTGACACCGTTAGGGAACTATGTAATCTGGATCATCCAATCTGGTTGCCGCCTCCACATCAGCGAGCAAAGCCAAAAGAGAAAAACGCGGTCGAGCAAAGTCCAGTCCGGTGGAAGGTCGATCTTTGAGCGACCCGTGAGCCATCCCGGGTTTATGATTCCGACCCGCCTGCCTCGCCCGAACACCCCGAAGCGGCGCATCAAGATCGACGGTCGTCGCAGCTTGACACTCCTCTTGAAGAGTTCCACGTCGAGATTCGACCGCCACCACTTCGGCTTCGTAGCTCGCGCAAGGATTTGTCCCTTTCGCTCGATCACGTAGTCGCCGCCGATAACCTGGTCGCGATAAAAGCTGTAGCGTCCGTCGTCGAGATCGAGCTCCGCCGTCTCGCGCCACATGGATCTCTCCATTTCGCCGACGACGCTGCCGCTCTCACGGAACTGGAAGGAAGTCACCGAGAACAACGGGCGAACTGCTACGAGCAAGCTGTCTCCTGTCGCGAAAGTAGACCAGCGTTAACGAAGGTATGTTGCCCGACTCCTCGAGGCCTAATGATTGTTCTATACAATCTCGGGTTCAATGGACATCGTATTTCTACGCACGGATTGACCAGGCGCGATTTCGGAGAGTCCTCTATGACGCGGGTTGATGATCTGTCCAGGTACGCTCTGTTGCTCGGTATCATGGCGTGCAGTGCGGGCGAGCAGCGCAGTGCTGCGAGCGACCGCTGCGATCGGGGAGACGGTGGTATCACGCTACCACCAGGGTTCTGCGCATCCGTCTTTGCCGACGAGGTTGGTGTTGCCCGGCACCTGGTCGTCACGCCGACAGGTGACGTTTACGTCGCGCTCGAAGACGCGCGCCGTGCCAGTGCAAACTCAACCCACATCCGGGGTGAGAACGGACGTGGCGGGATGATGGCTTTGCGCGACACGAACGCCGATGGTCGCGCTGACATCAGGCTGCGTGTTAATGACGCCTCCCACTCCGGCATGGCGTTGCGGAGTCCGTGGCTCTACTCGTCGAGTGTGGCGTCGGTGCTTCGATACCGTCTCGAGCCCGGATCGCTCGCGCCGATCGGTGCGCCCGACACCGTCGTTACCGGGTTTCCCGACAACGGCGGACACAGCAGTCGCAGTCTCGCTCTGGACGATTCCGGGAATCTCTTCGTGAACATCGGCTCGGATACGAACGCATGCTGGTCCTCGGGGCACGGTATTAATCCTTGTCCGGAGCTCGACGTGCGAGCTGGAATTTGGCGCTTCGATCCCACGCGCCTCCACCAGGTCTATGACGTTTCCCAGCGTTTCGCGACCGGCATTCGCAACGCCGTTGGACTCGCCTGGAGCCCAGGCCTCCACGCGCTCTACGCCACCCAGCACGGCCGCGATGGTCTTCACCAGAGTTATCCAAAGCTGTACTCGGTCGAGAAGAGCGATGACACGCCGTCCGAGGAGCTGCTGAAAGTCGAATCTGGAGACGACTACGGGTGGCCATATTGCTATCACGACCGGGCGCTCGGCCGTCGCGTGCTGGCACCTGAATATGGTGGCGATGCAACCAAAGCCGGCCGCTGCGCCGACAAGAAACTGCCAGTCTTCGCGTTCCCCGGACACTGGGGACCCGACGGGCTGCTGTTTTATCAAGGCACGCAGTTCCCGGCCCGGTACCGAAATGGAGTCTTCATCGCCTTTCATGGGTCGTGGAACAGAACCGGGCGACAGGAGGGCTACAAAGTTGTCTTCGTTCCGTTCGCTGAAGGAGCTTCTGGCGACAGCAGCGAGACTTTCGCCGACGGTTTTGCGGGACGACGCATGGATCCTGGCGGCGCTCGGCATCGACCAGTTGGGCTTGCCGAGGGACCTGATGGATCGCTCTACATCTCGGACGATCAGCGCGGGCGGATTTGGAGAATCATTTACATCGGAGAGAATTAAAGCCTGACACTCCACCGATAACCTCACGCCCATCGGGCGTGAGGTTTGATGTCCTGAAGGGCGCGTGAGCAGTTTGGTGTCCTCTACAAAGACGAACACGGATAGAGGAGATAGCCACTGTGTTGGCATTCGGTGAGGACGAAGAGGGGTATAGAGACAGCCCGTGTTTCGGCTTCCTCCCCGCTGTTGAAGATCGGGTCAATATGTCGGTTTCATTTCACTGAGATGCCTGTTTCATATCACCGCGATAGAACTCGTTCTTCCTCAGACGCGATTTCCTCTTGCGTTGCGCCTGGGCGTCGAGCAGCGTTGGACCATTCGTTTACGTTCCCGTGAATCATTCGATCTGCGCAGACACGTGATAGTTAGAAACGCCTCATTGCGCGGTACCCCGAAGAGGTTGCCCGAAGCGATGACAGGCCTATTCGGGCGGAGCTTGATCTTGCCCATGGAGGAATCAATGACCGGATTCAGGAACTACGGCAGACAGGGTGTTTTGCTTGTTGCCGTGCTCGCAGCGATTGGGTGCAGCGGTGGGGCTCCGCCGACTCAGACTGTGCAGCCTGTTCGGGCTGTACAACCGCAGCCGGTGAGGGACGCTAATGGAAACATCCTGACGACCAATGTGACAGTTCCAGAGGGAACGGAGTTCAGCGCTCAGACGCTTGATTTTCTTTCTAGCCAGAACGCCGCCGTGGGAGATCCAGTACGTCTTGAGGTCGAGAACAACTTGATAGTCGATGGAGCGATTGCAATCGCCGCGGGTTCAGGAGTTAAGGGCGTAATCAGTTCCGTGACTCACGCAAGCCGAATGGGAAAGGCCGGGAATATCAGCGTTCGGATTGAGTCAGGCGAAACCGTGGATGGCCAACGCGTGAGACTCCGCGCTACTAAAGCTCAGAACACGGATGACAAGGTTGGTAGCGTCGTGGCGCTTACTGTTCTAGTTAGTCCGCTGTTCCTCTTGAAGAAGGGAAACGACGTCGCTTATCAGCCGGGAACGCATATCACTGTCTACACCGACGAAAAGCTCGATGTGAAAGCTTGGAGACGTTGACGCCAAAGGCGAACAGTCTCACCTCAGAGGGAGCTATCCGATTGCAGCTGATTATTTTCGCAGTGGGACAAGCGTGCGGATAACGTCAAGCTCGACCGTGGCTTTTGTTTGGAGGAAGAAGAAACCGCCACGCTCTGTAAGGGCGCGGCGGTTTTACCATTCACGATCGGGTAATAACCTCAAATATCCAAATTGCTCACGAACTTCGCATTCTCTTCGATAAAGAGTCGACGCGGTTCAACATCATCCCCCATGAGTCTCTCGAAGGTGTCATTCGCCAATAAAGCGTCTTCGACAGTGACTTGAAGAATCGTTCGAGTCTCCGGATCCATAGTCGTCGACCATAGCTGCAACGGATTCATTTCTCCAAGCCCCTTGTACCGCTGGATGTTAACGGTACTCTTCCCCTCGCCGTTTGAGAGCCGCTTCACGTACTCCTCGCGCTCCTTCTCATCGTACGCGTAGAACTCCTCTTTACCCCTGGCCACGCGGTACAAAGGCGGCTGCGCGATGTACACAAAGCCAGCCTCAATCAGCTGCGGCATCTGCCTATAAAAGAACGTCAACAGCAGCGTCCGAATATGCGCTCCGTCCACGTCGGCGTCTGTCATCAGAATCAGCTTGTGATATCTGGCGTTCTCGATGTTGAAGTCGTCCTTGATGCCCGCACCGATCGCAGTGATGATCGTCCGGATCTCTTCGTTCCCCAGGATTTTGTCGATGCGAGCCCGCTCGACGTTCAGGATCTTTCCGCGCAAAGGCAGAATCGCCTGGAACGCTCTATTGCGTCCCTGCTTTGCCGAGCCGCCCGCCGAGTCGCCCTCCACCAAATAGATCTCGCACAAAGCAGGATCGCTCAGTGAGCAATCAGCCAGCTTGCCGGGAAGATTCCCGATATCCAGAGCTGACTTCTTACGAGTCAGATCGCGCGCCTTACGGGCCGCCTCGCGCGCAAGTGCGGCCGAGACGGTCTTGTCGATGATGATGTTCGCGACGCGAGGATGCTCATCGAGATACGCCGAGAGGTACTCGTTGACCACGGACTTCACCGCGCCCTCGACTTCGGAATTGCCGAGCTTGGTCTTGGTCTGACCCTCGAACTGGGGCTCGCGGACGTTGACCGAGAGAACGGCAGTCAGTCCCTCGCGCACGTCGTCGCCCGACAGCGTGAAGTTCGCTCTCTTGAGCGCGCCGCTCTTGGCGGCGTAGGCGTTGATCGTCCGCGTCAGCGCCGACTTGAGGCCGGTGAGGTGAGTCCCACCCTCGTGGGTGTTGATGCTGTTGACGAAGGAGAAGACGTTTTCGTTGTAGCCATCGTTGTACTGGAACGCGAGCTCGATGTCGACGCCGTCGCGCTCCGTGTCGATGTACACGATTTCCTGGTGCAACACCTTCTTCTTCTCGTTGAGGTACTGCACCATCTCCTTCAAGCCGCCCTTGGCGTAAAAGACCTCTGTTTTTTCTTCGCCGACGCGCTCGTCCTTGAGCGTGATCGTCACACCCTTGTTCAGGTACGACAGCTCGCGCAGCCTGTTCGCCACCGTCGCGTAGTCGTATCTCAGCTCGGTGAAGATCGTGTGATCGGGCTTGAACCAGACGGTCGTGCCTCTCTCCTTCACGCCAACCTTGTTCAAGACGTTGAGCTTCGTCACGGTCTTGCCGCGCTCGAAGTCCATGTAGTACTCCTTCCCCTCGCGCCTCACCCACACCTTCAGCTGCTCGGCCAGCGCGTTCACGACGGAGACACCCACGCCGTGCAGTCCGCCCGAGACCTTGTAGGAGCTCTTGTCGAACTTGCCGCCGGCGTGCAGAACGGTCATCGCCAACTCGACGCCCGGGATCTTCTCGATTGGATGGATGTCGACTGGGATTCCGCGGCCGTCGTCAATGACGGTGATCGAGTCGTCGGCGTGAATCGTCACATCGACTTTCGTCGCGTGACCTGCCAGCGCTTCATCGATCGAGTTGTCGACTACTTCGTAAACCAGGTGGTGGAGACCTCTCGAGGACGTCGACCCGATGTACATGCCGGGACGCTTGCGAACTGCCTCGAGACCTTTGAGAACCTGAATCTGACCAGCGTCGTACTTGGACGTGCTAATTTCCGCAGCTATCTTCGCCATGAATTACCAGTGGATTTCTGTTTTG
>JALYKM010000378.1 GCA_030774785.1 Gemmatimonadota bacterium | reverse complement strand
AGCTGGAGATCCGTCCCCGAGAGCGATGTGCGATTCGGATCGTAGGGCAGGTCAGCATCTGGTCGATTGTAGTAGTGCACCGCGTTCCGCTGTGTCCGGTCAATCGCTGCGGCGGTTCCGCGCACTACGCTCGTGGCAAAGGATACAGCAAGGCTATAGCGACCGTGCGCGAACCGGTGGCGGACGTCGATGCCGCCTGCGAGCGCCTCGCGACGCAGTCTGAGCGAGGCGACGTCATTGAGCTGGCGGTTCACGAGCGTCAGCATCGCGCCAATTCCCGACTCGCCGTTCCTGAAATCCTGCGAGGCGCGGAAGACTCCATACTCCGTCTGCGGCTCGATCATGGTTGGACCAACTGCCTCCCGCTCCGTGAGCGCGAAGACAGCGCCCAGCGACGTTCCGCTGGCGAGGCGTCCGGTCAGCTTTGCGGCACCGAGAATCGGAGTCGCAGCGGGAAGGTCTGCCGTGGGGTCGCTGACGAGGCCGGAGAGCTGCGGAGCACGACCGACACGGCGCGAGTAGAACAGTCGCGACGCGTCCCCGTTGAAGCTGAAGATGCCGGTGCCCTCCAGAAAGAATGGCCGCTGCTCGGCTAAAAAGGTCTCGAAAGCGGTGAGATTGAGTTGCGCGGGGTCGGCCTCGACCTGACCGAAATCGGGATTCACCGTTGCATCGAGCGTGAGATTCGACGTGAGCCCGTACTTCAGATCACCCCCCACCGTCTGCTTCTGCGCACGGCCAAATCCGTTGGGCTGCGGAACACCGACGTTCTTTGCGACGACGTAAGGCGCAACCTCCAGCCGGTGGGGAGAGCCCAGCCCGTGAAGACCGATGAGCTCGCCAAATTGGGAAGCGACGCCGCGGACCGACCTGCGCAGGAGAGGCCAGCTGTCTCGCTCACTCGTGCGGACGATGTCGCGGATGATCATCAGGCCGAAAGTGTGCTCGGCCGCCTCGGGATAGCGGATCTGACTGAGCGGGATCCGAAATTCCGCCGTCCAACCGAGTGAGTCGATGCGGGTCGCTACATCCCAGACAGCGTCCCAGGTGATGTCCTCGCGGGAGTCGTCGTAGGTGTAGTAATCGCGTTTCACTCCGGCCGGATTGACCGCGAACTCGTATCCAGTCCTGCGGTCGTGGTACGAATCGATCATGATCTTTACCTGCTCGCTCTGCGTCTTCACGTCGCGTCGGGAAAGGAGCGATACGATGCTATCCGGATGAGTGTCGAACATCCGGGCGAAGACGTACAGGTTTTGTGCGTCGTATCCGATCTTCGCTTCCGTCTGAAAGGTTGGATCACCGTCTTCCTTCGGATCGAACACGCGGAATCCGGTAATAGGCGTGGCCGACTTCCAGATCGGGTCGTCGTCGCGACCGTCGATAATTGGTGGACGCTCGGCGCGAGAAGCCGTCGCCCGCACGAGAACCGGGGCCGCTGAAGCGCCAGCGAGGGTCGGCTGGGCCTGTATGCTCTGCGCCCACCCAACCCGGCCAACGGCGATTATCGCGGACAAGCCCAGTGCTAGTTTTCCAGCACTTACGAGCGCACTTATAGCTCTGACTGCTGACATGAGCCCTCCGCTCAATCCACCGGCGCGCGCCGGCTGGTAGTTGGTTAGCAGCGAGCCGACTGCGCGCTATTGAGCGCAGTCGGCAATTATACTCTAGAGCCTTGCCGCTGATGCCAGGACGTTCGCCCGGTCACCATCTGAGGGAAGCGCCATTGCCGCTCTGGTGAATGCGTCCCGCACTTCCGAGGTCGACAACAGATTGTTCGTGGCCACGCTGATCAGAACGTTGGCCCGATCTCCGCTCGACGCCATGGTCAGAGTCCGCGCGATCACCGCCAGGGTTCCGCGAGGAGTACCGGGCTGTATCAACCGCTGCGAGACCAGGGAGATCAGCACATTCATGGCATCCCCGCTCGACGCCAGACCTTTGCTCGCCTCTATGACCTGAAGCACGGTTGGAAAAGAGGCGTGACCGTACGGCATGGCGGAGATCAGAACGTTGGCCATGTCTCCGCTCGACTGGAGGGTCGACACGGTCTTGAAGAACGCGTTCCGCAGCGACTCGTTCGCTGGCGTGAGGTATTCAGAAGCAGTCGCGATGAGGAAGTTCGCTTTGTCACCACTCGAAGGAAGACTCTCGGCGGCTCTGGCAAGTATGAGTAGCATCTCGGGGTCCGCATTCGGCGCCAGAACCTGCAGGGTGTTCGTTTTGTCGCCGCTCGACTTGATCTGTGAGAGAGCACCGGCGATCGCCTGACGCGCCTGCGAGCTGCGCATCAAGCTTCGCGGCAGCTGCTGGATCACTGCGCTCAGATCTCCGGAGCTTCCGACGAGATCCTCCGCCGACTGCGAGGTGAGCTTTTCGGCGTCGCTCGCATTCATCGGTGCCTTCAGCAACTCCTCGTAGTGCGCGCGCTTGGCGCCCGTGCTGTGAATCTCGCTGATCTCCTTCAGCACCGCTGGCACACCCCCGCGACTACGAATGCGCGCGACGCGATCGGGAACATTGATCGCGGCCTCGCGCAACACCTCAGGCAACAGGTGTCCCAACCAAGTCTGCATCGCGTTGTCGAAGGGAACGCTGCGTCCATTCACGATCGCCGTATAGCTCAACGACCCGTCGCCGACCGGCGTCACCGATACAGCGCGATCGATTGTCCCGGTGCGCTCACGGAACCTGGCGAAGCCGCCCGGCGACAACTGCGCGATATGGGTCTCGTCGGGCGAGAAAAGCGCCTTGCCAACAACGGCGGCTTCCGTGCAGCGACCCGGCGCGTTGATGAGAAACTCGAGAATCTGGCTGCTTCCATCATTGTGGGAACTGATGTGCGTCGACGTGCCTCGGAACGAAGATCCCGTCAGGTACGAGTCACACGACCACACCGATTGCAGCGAGCTCTTGCTCGGCTGCGCGGCACTCGCCGCTTTCGAGACTGTTGCAGCCGGCGAGGCCGACGCCCCACTAATCGAAACTTTGGCCGATTGAGGAAGCGTCGGGATCTCGGCGGCCGGCTGCTGGAACGGCCGCAACGCCGCGAGCGGCAGGGTGAGAAGTGCGACTATGACTGCGGTCATGAGAGTGCCTCTTCGAGTTAGTGTATGCCTGTCCAAACGCGGATCGAGGATCGCGAGCATTCGTCCCTCAAATTCTGAGCGGCGGGCCATGGCTAGCGCGGCAAATGCCGGCGCGGCGCGGTCGTGGCTAGGCGTGCCGATGGAGCGGACCATCTCGAGGAGCTCGCCGGCGTAGAGCGAAGGAGCGGTTCCATCGCGCAGGACGTAGTCGTCGCACGCATGCTCGCGCTCGACACGCATGCGGTGCGCGGCGAGCCACACGAGCGGATCGAACCAGAAAACGGCGACCGATATCTGAGCGAGGAGCTGAGTGAGCGCGTCGAACCTCTTTACGTGCGCCATCTCGTGAACGAGGACGAAGCGGCGCCTCTCCTCTGACCAGTTGTCGGCGTCCTGCGGCAAAAGAACCGCGGGATAGACGATTCCCCATGTAACGGGCACAGCCAGCCGTTCACCACGGAGGAGAATGAGCGGACGCGTGACGCCAAGCTTATTGGCGAGGCGCTGAGTGAGCGAGAGCCAGACTCCGTCCTCGACACGTGCGCCATCGCGCGCCAGCTGTCCGACCCGCCAGGTGCCGAACGCGAGCCGGAGGAGCACCAGCAGCGCGCCGAGGAGCCAGATCGCGACGATGATCGGGATGAATCCCCGCTGTGCCATGGCGGCTGTGGACGTCGGCTGCGGTGCGGTGGCCTTGTCAGCGTTGCTCTTTCCGGCCGGCACAGGCGCATTGACAGCCTTGCCCGCAGGAACCGTGGTGTTTGCATCAGGGGGCAAGCTGTTGACGGCTACTCTGGTCGGTGCGGACTCAGCGCGCATCCATGCCGCCGCTGGAAGGACCGGCATCTTCCACGCAGGCAGAAGAAGCACCAGCGCGGGAATGGCGAGATGCCCAATTACCGCGGCGGTCCAGGCGGCGTGACGAGACGCGGCCGATCGATTGCGCAACAGGTATGCAGCAGCAGCCGCGATGGCGACGAGAATCGCGCCCTTGAGCGCAGCATCGATCAGAATCGGCAACGCGCCCTGGATCGACGAATGATTGGCTAGAAACTGCGACAGCATTTTCAGCGGCCCTCCTTCTTCGCGTTCTCGACCAGGCGCGACACCCTCTCCAGCTCCGCGTCGGAAAGCCTGGGGCCTTTCAGCTCGAGCAGCGCCGCGACCGCCTGCTCGGCGGAGTTGTCGAAGAAGGTCTTGAGGATATGCGTGAGGGCCGACTTGCGCGCGGCATCACGCCGGAGCGTTGGCCGGTAGACATAAGCCCTTCCCTCTTCCTCATGCGTGACCCGCCCTTTCTGCTCGAGGGTGC
>JALYKM010000377.1 GCA_030774785.1 Gemmatimonadota bacterium | reverse complement strand
GGTCGACCTTGTTCAGGTAGACCACGATGGCCGGCACTTCCACCTGACGTGCCAGCAGAATGTGCTCGCGCGTCTGAGGCATCGGGCCGTCAGGCGCCGAGACGACCAGGATGGCACCGTCCATCTGCGCCGCACCCGTGATCATGTTCTTCACGTAGTCGGCGTGGCCGGGGCAGTCCACGTGCGCGTAGTGGCGCTTCGTCGACTCGTACTCGACGTGCGCGGTCGCGATCGTGATGCCGCGCTCTCTTTCCTCGGGCGCTTTATCGATTTGATCAAAGGCAACGGGCGATGCTAGTCCCTTCTTGGCCTGGATCGCGGTGATGGCAGCGGTCAAAGTCGTCTTCCCGTGATCCACGTGGCCGATCGTGCCGACGTTCACGTGGGGCTTCGTACGCTCGAATTTGGCTTTGCTCATTTCTTATCTCGTCTTTGTGGTGACTTTGTTGATGATTTCTTCAGCCTTCGACTTCGGTACTTCCTCGTAATGTGCGAACTCCATGGAGTAGACGGCTCTTCCCTGAGTCATCGATCTGAGCTTGGTGGAGTAACCGAACATCTCCGACAGCGGCACTTGCGCATCGATCACCTGCGCCTCGCCGCGTTGGACCATGCCGCCGATTCTTCCGCGACGCGCTGAGAGATCGCCCAGCACGTCACCCATGTATGCGTCGGGGGAGACGACCTCGACCTTCATGATCGGCTCGAGAATGATGGCGCCGGCTCTCTTCGCCGCTTCCTTGATCGCCATTGATCCCGCGATCTTGAACGCCATTTCGCTGGAGTCGACATCGTGGTAGGAGCCATAAACCAGCTCGGCCTTCACGTCCACCATTGGATAGCCCGCGAGCACACCACCCTCGAGAGCTTCGCGCATTCCCTGCTCGGCGGGCTTGATGAACTCACGTGGAATCGTTCCGCCGACGATCTTGTCCTCGAAGACGAAGCCTTCGCCCTGCTTTGCCGGCTCGATGTTGATCACGACGTGTCCGTACTGACCTTTACCGCCCGACTGGCGAATGAATTTTCCTTCGACCTTCTCGACGCGCTTCTTGATCGTCTCGCGATACGCGACCTGGGGGCGGCCGATGTTCGCATCGACCTTGAACTCGCGCTGCATGCGGTCGACGATGATCTCGAGGTGCAGCTCGCCCATTCCGGAGATGATCGTCTGGCCGGTCTCCTGATCGGAGTGCACGCGGAAAGTCGGATCTTCCTCGGAGAGTTTCTGTAATGCGATGGCCAGCTTGTCCTGGTCGGCTTTCGTCTTCGGCTCGATGGCGACGTCGATGACGGGGTTCGGGAACTTCATCGCCTCGAGGATGATCGGCGAATCTTCCATCGTCATCGTGTCGCCGGTGCGCGTGTCCTTGAGCCCGATCGCCGCGGCGATGTCGCCGGCGAGAACCTCTTGGATCTCCTCGCGCTTGTTGGCGTGCATCTGGAGGAGGCGTCCCACGCGCTCGCGCTTGTCCTTGGTAGCGTTGTACACGTAAGAGCCTGACTGGAGGACGCCTGAATAGACGCGGAAGAAGGTCAGCTTACCGACGAATGGATCGGTCGCGATCTTGAACGCGAGGCCAGCGAACGGCGCGTCGTCGTCCGGGGCTCTCGTACCCATTTCGCCATTCGGGAGATGTCCCTCAACCGGTGGCACATCGATCGGGGACGGCAGGAAGTCTACGACGGCGTCGAGCATCGCCTGCACGCCCTTGTTCTTGAACGCGGCGCCGCAGAGCACGGGTACGATGAAGCCGCCAACGGTCGCGCTCCGAATGGCATGACGAATCTCGTCGTTCGTGAGCTCCTTGCCGCTGAAGTACTTCTCGATTAGCGCTTCGTCGTGCGAGACAGCGGCCTCGATCACGTCGTGGCGGGCCTTCTCCATCGCCTCGCGATATTCCTCGGGAACTTCCGTTATCTCGAACTTCTTGCCGAGCGATTCGTCGTCGAAGATGTACTGTTTGCGCTCGATGACGTCGATATGGCCGTGAAACAGCTCACCCGTTCCGACTGGTAGCTGAATCGGAAATGCGTTCTTGGTGAGGCGATCGCGGATCATGCGCATGCAGCGATCGAAATCGGCCCCGACGCGGTCCATCTTGTTGGCGAAGATGAGGCGCGGGACCTTGTAGCGGTCGGCCTGGCGCCAGACGGTCTCCGTCTGCGGCTCGACGCCGGCGACGGAATCGAGGAGGGTCACCGCGCCGTCGAGGACGCGGAGCGACCTCTCGACTTCGACGGTGAAGTCCACGTGCCCCGGCGTGTCGATGATGTTGATGCGGTACTCGGTACCGTTCCGCGTCCAGAAGGCGGTGGTCGCGGCGGACGTGATCGTGATGCCGCGCTCCTGCTCCTGCTCCATCCAGTCCATCGTCGCGGTGCCTTCATGCACCTCGCCGATTTTGTGGGTCTTGCCCGTGTAATAAAGGACGCGCTCGGTCATAGTCGTTTTCCCGGCATCGATGTGGGCCATGATGCCGATGTTGCGATAATGGTCGAGCGGTGTTGCGCGTGGCATAATATCTGGAAGCTCTCTCTATAGAAGCCGCTCCAAACAGCTGGAGCGGGTAGTCTAAATTCAACAAAAACGCGGGTGGACCATGCGTCCCTGAACGGGACCGGTATCCATCCGCTGCCGCCGGGTGCACCCGCAACTGGTTCGCAGGTGGGGACTCAAGGCGCGCCGATAAGCAGATCGGCGATTGATTTTTTTGTGTTCTGCGGGCGCGTTAAACCGCGTTCCGCCATAGCCTTGTAAAGTTATTCCGGAACGAAGCTAAGTCAATGGGACGGGAAGTGAAAAAAAGAGTAGGCGCAGTAAGAGAAACGGATCGGGTCCTTGCGTCGTCTTACTTTGTAACGTAAAGTACTCTACCACTATTACTGGGAAACATGCGCGAACCTTCCGTAACACTGACTTGGACCGCGGCTCTGCTGACATCCGCCCTCGGTGCCGCCCTCCTCTTCTCCGCCGAGCTCGGCATCAATTGGCTAATCTGGGTCGCGGCCGCATCAGTCTCACTCATCCTTTGCCGGCTCATCGCCCACAAACGCGTCGAGCTGCCCCTTGCTGTACTGTTGACCTGGGCCACACTGCTCAGCTTCGGACTCGCCCTTCGCGAGAACGAGATGATTCATGTTCTCGTCTTAATAAGCGACGCGATGCTGCTCGGCCTCGCCGTCGTAGTCGTCGGCTCAGTATCGTGGAGCGCCCTTTCAGCAAAATTGCTTGCAGCCGTACCCTTCCTCGCACCATTCCGGGTCTGGCGCGCGACTGCGTACGAAGCCGCAGGCGCTCTAGGCTCCAGTTCCTCTCCGAGAGCGAGGTCGATAATCAAGGGAACTCTGCTCTCCGCGCCGCTCGTGCTCGTCCTGATCGTGTTGCTGGGTAACGCGGATCCCGTAATACGGTGGGGCACTGACCGCCTCTCGGCGTGGCTCCCGGATTGGTCCTTCCCGGCCCGAGTCCTTTTCTTCCTTTTCCTACTCTCGATTACGCTCGGCGCGAATTCGATCTCCTCGCGACAGGCGGACGCGGATCTCCCGCGACTTCCAGGCGTGATTCGCCCCCCAACCATTGGTTTGACCGAACAGCGGATGTTGCTTTGGAGCGCGGCAGTTGTGCTCTGGATCTTTGTCCTACTGCAGCTTTCCTACTTCATTCAACCGCCACCGGTTGCGGCCGACAGCGGCGTCACTTTCGCCGAGTACGCACGCAGGGGATTTGGAGAGCTTTCATTCGCGGCGACGATAGTCGGCGCGATCATCCTTATCCTCGAGTACGCGCGCCCCACCGAAGCGAGCGAACAGGACCGGAAAAAGCTGGTCCGGCTCGAGCTTGCGCTTCTCATCGCGCTCGTGATGGTGCTGTTCTCTGCATTCAGGCGGGTAATCCTGTACGAGCAGGCGTATGGATTCACCACTGCCCGACTCTTCGCCCAGGCCTACATGGTTGTGATGTGTCTGGCACTGTTGGCGCTCGGGATCGAAGTCGCCCGCGGCTCGATCTCGATAGCCTTCGGAAGACGAGTCGCGGAGATCGCGCTGGGCGTCTTCACTGTGCTCGTCTTCTGGAACTACGAGGCGTGGATCGTCAACCGAAACATCGATCGTGCGACGCAGAACGGAAAGTTCGACTTGGACTACGCCATGAGACTATCGAAGGACGCCATTCCAACCTTGATCTCACGGCGAGCTGAGATCCCGACCGAAACGCGCGCCCTGGCCGAGGCCTGGCTCTCGTGCGTTCCACTCCCGGCGGAACGTCGATGGTTTGAGTGGAACAGGGGCGTTCGCGCCACGGATCGCGCTCTGCGCGCCGCGAAGGCATTGCGCGACACGAGTGAAACGCCCTGCATGACGCCAGTCCGCATCACGCCACCGCCGACGCCGCCAGACACCGTCGA
>JALYKM010000376.1 GCA_030774785.1 Gemmatimonadota bacterium | reverse complement strand
CCGCACCTCCGCGCGCGCGTCGGGGAGCGGGGTCACCGTTGCCGCGGCGGCGGGATGGCGGTAGCGGATCTGCACGTCGCAGCGGATGGGCGCGCCCGGCTCCGCGATCGAAAGCCAGTTGACCTCGAGGGCGGCGAAGCGCTCGCGCAGCAGCTCCTCGTCGTCCCCGACCACCACCGTCTGCGTCGCGGGAACGACGGCCAACACATAGCGGGCGCGGGGCCCGGAGCCGAGCCCCCTGCGCTGCCCCACGGTGTACCGATGCACGCCCTCATGTCGGCCGAGGGTCCGCCCCTCGCGGTCGACGATGGGCCCCGAGCGGTCGGCCGCCCCCGCGTGGCGTTCGACGAAGGCCGCGTAATCGCCGTCGGGGACGAAGCAGATCTCCTGGCTCTCCGGCTTCTCCGCGATCACCTCCAATCCCATCGCGTGCGCGCGGGCGCGCGTCTCCGCCTTATCGAGTCCGCCAACGGGGAGGATCATCCGAGAGAGAACCGAGCGATCGATGCCCCACAGGAAGTAAGTCTGATCCTTGTTCTCGTCTACGCCACGCCGCAGCTCGCCATCAACGACGCGCGCGTAGTGGCCGGTCGCGATCCAGCGCGCATCGATTGCGTCCCCCTTCTTCAGGAAATCGCGGAATTTCGTAAAGGTGTTGCACCGCACGCAGGGAATCGGCGTGCGGCCGCGCGCGTATTCGTCGACGAAGTTGTCGACGACGTCGTGTCCGAACCGGCTCTCGAGATTCAACACGTAGTGCGGAATCCGGAGCTGCTCGCAGACACGTCTGGCGTCGTTCACGGAGTCGAGCGAGCAGCAGGGGCGATCCGGAACATCGTCACCATGACAGAACAGTTTCATCGTGGCGCCGACCACGTCGTATCCCTGTTCGACCAGGAGTCCGGCGGCAACCGATGAATCGACGCCGCCCGACATGGCTACTAGCACTCTCTCCCGCATCATCGTTACTCCGCGGCCGTAAGCTGCCGAGCCTTCGCCACCAAAGCAGGGAAGACTTCGATGACGCGGTCGATGCAATGATCCGTCGTAAGAGCACCGAGGCTCATGCGGACAGCGGCGCTTGCCATCTCGGGGCGGACTCCAATCGCGCTGAGCACATGCGACGGGGTGACGCCCCCACTCTGACAGGCAGAGCCACCCGACGCCGCGATCCCGCGCAGATCGAGCGCCATCAAGAGCGACTCGCTGTCCGTACCCGGCACCGACACGTTCACGATATGCGGCGCCCGTGAGGCCCCGCGTCCGTGAATGACGGCGTCGGGAACGCGGGCCAGTATTCCTTCCTCCAACTTGTCGCGCAGCTTTCTGATGCGCTCACAATGCGCTTCGCACTCAGCGAGCGTGAGCTCAGCGGCGCGCGCAAGACCGACCGCGGCCGCAACGTTCTCCGTTCCTGGTCGACGGCCGCGGTCCTGCGTTCCACCGTGCATCAAGGGCTCGATGGGACTGCCGCGACGAATGAAGAGCGCGCCGATTCCCTTCGGCGCGCCGAACTTGTGCCCCGAGATCGTCAGGAAATCGAACTGCTGTTTCTGTGCGTCGATCGGGATCTTTCCAAACGCCTGCACTGCATCGGTGTGAAACATCGAGCCGCGCGCCTTTGCCTTCGCGGCCAACTCGGGAACGGGCTGAATCGTGCCGATCTCGTTGTTCACCCACATCGTCGAGCAGACTGCGACCGTATCGTCGACGAGCTCGTCGAACGACGCAAGATCGACGACGCCATCAACAGTCATAGCGAGCATGCGCTCTTCGGCACCTTCCCGTGCCGCCTGGTGGACAGCGCCCAGAATCGCCTTGTGCTCGATCGGCGTCGTAACAACCGCGGTGCGGCCCCTCGCCTTGAGCGCGCGCCATGCGCCGAGTATGGCGAGGTTGTCGCCTTCAGTACCGCCAGAGGTGAAACAGATCTCGTCCGGCCGCGCGCCTAGACAACGGCCCACCCGCTCGCGGGCCTCGTCGAGTGCCGCGCGCGCTTCGCGCCCCCACCGGTGCGTGCTGGAGGGATTGCCGAAGCGGGCGCCATAGAACGGCTTCATCGCCTCGAAAACCTCTTCCCGAACCGGTGTGGTGGCGGCGTGGTCGAGATAAACGGGATCTGCTGCGGGAGTCATTCCTCACAATTTAAGGGTGTCGCTCCGGCTGAGCGAGGTGGATCTCATTGCTTTAACTGCCGCTCCGGCTGGCTACAATGACGGAAGTTCGACGCGGATCACGCGAAAGCAGCGGAGGAACGCGGAATGTTTTTCTTTGTATCTCGTAATAGAGCTCCGCGACGCGCCTGATGCATCCCGAGCGGCAGTGAACAAATCCCGGACCCGACAAGACGAGCCATATCAGCGCTTGAAGCGGTCCGCGTATTCCGCGTCCTCCGCCGCATCCGCGATGAACCTTCCGTCATTGTGGCCTGCCCGAGCGGCCGTTCGACTGTCAGCCCTTGAAAAACTTGCTCCTGACTTCCCACAGCTTTGGGAAGAACCGCTGCGAGATCGTCTTCTGCAGGTATTTGGAGCCGAGCGTGCCGCCGGTGCCGGACGTGGAAGGCCCGATAATTCGCTCGACGAGCTGAACGTGAAGGAAGCGCCACATGGCGAAGCCCTGCTCGTATTCCAGCAGCCCCTCCGCCAGCATCTGGAGCGGCCGCTGATTCGTCTCGGCGTAGATCTGCTCGAGAGTCACGCCGTGCGCGATGAGCAGGTCGTCGAATAGTTTCTGCAGGGTCGGTCTCGACAGAGCCTCCTTTACCAGCGGAGCGATCTCTCCATGCTGCTTCAGCACCTGCAGAAAATGTTCGCCGCGCATTCCCGACATCGCCTCGATCGCGCGGAACTGAACGCTCTGCGAACCGCTCGAAGTGCCGAGATATCCGCGGAACTGCGCGAATCGCTGTGGCGGAAGCGTCTCGAGCGCCGAAAGCTGGCCGGTGACAATGTGAACGAGCGCGTTCACTCGTCGCACCGACGTCAGCGCGCCAAGAGTGTCTTTCGACTCCAGCAGAGCGATGAGGCCGCTGAGCTCGTGAAGAATGAGCTTGAACCACAGCTCGCTCGCCTGATGGACGATGATGAAGAGCAGCTCGTCCGGATGTTCCGGCTTCGAGCGCGGCCGCTGGAGCTGGAGTAGCTCGTCGAGGGCGAGATATGAAGGGTAGGTGAGCTCCGCACCGGCCGACTTTTTCGCGGGAGGCGCCGGCTGCCCCTTGCGGCTCTTCTCGGTCAAAACGTCGAGACCTCGAGCGTCGCCACGTCGTCCACGCGCATCGTCTCGGTCGTGTAGAATGGCTCGCCATAGCGGCAGCGGATCAGCGAGCCGTAGTGCGCGGCGTGGTGCCGGATCAGATCATGTAGCGGCTCGCCATTCGGGTAAACCTCTCCCGCCTGAACGGCCTCACCGAATTGCGACTCGTAGCATCCGATCGCTTCCAGTTTTTTCTCGAACGCGGGGCTGATGTCGACCACGAACGTCGGCTTCTGGTTGTCCTCGCGGAACGACAGTGCATGCAGAACCTTGCGCGGGCGATGAGCGGGAACTTTCGGCTCGATCTTCTTGAGTCCCGCGACGAAGCAGGCGTCGCGCACGAGTTGCGCGACGACGGGATGATCCGGATGCCTTCCGTGAAGGGAGTGCGTGATTACGATCTCCGGCTTGAGCCTCCTGATCACCAGCGCGACTTTGGCGCGCGTCTCCGGCGTGTTCTGAATCCCGCCGTCCGGGAACCCCAGGTTTTCGCGCACCGAGACACCCATGACCTTCGCCGCCTTGCCGGCCTCCTTCGCACGCAGCTCGGGAGTCCCGCGACTCGCCAGCTCGCCCGCGGCGAGGTCGAGAATTCCGGTCGTTCTGCCGAGCATCTGCGCGCGGATGAGCGTGCCGCCGCAAATCAGCTCGATGTCATCGGGATGTGCGGCGATCGCGAGGATGTCGACGTGTTTCATGCGTGAAAGTTACCCGCGCCCGGCTGGTGCGGATACTTCTTGACCAACGCGGCTACTCGTACCGCAGCGCATCTATCGGGTCGAGCTTCGCCGCTCGCTGCGCGGGGAGAATCCCGAATACGAGTCCGATGCTCACCGAGACCATTACCGCGACGAGCGTAAGCCCGAGGGGCACCGCCGCATCGATGTTCATTGCCAGGGTCGCCAGCCGGCCGAAAGTCAGTCCGATCAGGATGCCGAGCACACCGCCCAAGCCCGTGAGCGTCGCCGCCTCGATGAGGAACTGAAAGAGAATCTCCCGCTTGGTTGCCCCCAGCGCTTTCCTAATGCCGATCTCGCGCGTTCGGCTCGTTACCGACACCATCATGATGGCCATCACGCCGATTCCGCCGACGAGCAGTCCCACGCTCGACAGTACGATCATCACCAGGAAGAACACGCCCGTGATCTTGTTGAAGGTGTCGAGGATCTGGTCCTGGGTGATCAGATCGAAGTTATTCTTGTCGGCCGGGTGCAGCCGTCGCATTTCCCGGAGGGCGATCGTCACGGCCTCCTGTGCGTCCGCCGTCGCCACACCTTTCTTCGGCTTCACCGGGATGTAGAGCGCGTTCGTCTTGTCGATCGTGAACTGGTGGTCGAGCATCTGGTACGGCACGATCGCGCCGATGTCCTGTCCGGGTGGCGAGAAGATGTTGCCAGGCTGTGCATAGAGACCAATGACCCTCGCCGGCCGTCCTCCGACCCTGATCATCTTGTCCAGCACCGACTCCCGGCCGAACAGCTTGCGCGCCGCGTTTTCGTCGAGGACGACGACGTTCGCGCCGGATGTCATCTCTGCCTGGGTGAACCAGCGCCCATCCAGCAGCTCTCCGCCCTGTATCTCCTGATACCGGTCGTCGGCTCCCATGATCAGGATGAACTGCGTGCGTTGCGCCTCATATGAGAGCCGTCCATTCGCTTGCGCCCACATCGCGGCGTACCCGATCTCCGGAAGCTGCCTGATGCGCTCCGCTTCGGCCTCACTGAGATCAGGCCGCACCCGAATCCATTTCGGGAGGCGGTCCGGATTCACCGGCGTCTGCGAAAAAACCTTGACGACGTAGAAAGTCGTCGGTCCCGCGATCTCGATTGTGCGCACTATCTGATCCTGAATTCCCTGAACGATCGCGGCCATAGTCATCACCGTGGACACACCGATCACGACGCCGAGGATCGTCAGTGACGACCGCAGCTTGTTCGCCCTCAAAGTGTCGAGAGCGAGCTGCACGTTGCTCTTGATCCGCTCCGCGATGATCATTCTGCGCGCAGTGCCGTGATTGGGTCGAGCTGCGCGGCGCGCGACGCCGGATAGACTCCGAACAGCACGCCAACGCTTGCACCAAGGGCGAGGGCAAGAATGACAGACCACAGGCTGACGCGCGCGGGAAGCGGAGACGCGAGGCTCACGAGAGAGGCCAGACCCCACCCGGCCGCGACACCGCAGAGTCCACCGATGCTCGCCAGCACGATCGCCTCGACCAGAAACTGCTTCCGGATGTCGCCAGCTTTGGCGCCGAGGGCTTTGCGCACTCCGATCTCGTGCGTGCGCTCGGTAACGGACATCAGCATGATGTTCATGATCACGATTCCGCCGACGACGACCCCGATCGCCACGATCGCGGGAATGACCGAGAAAAGGATCTTGGTGAGATTCTTCCAGAACTCGACCAGCGCGTCGGCAGTCTCGACCGAGTAGTTGGGCTCGTCGCTGGGCCGTAGGTGGTGCGCGATCCGCATCGCCTCGTTGGCTCGCTCCATTCCGCTGGCGACGAGCAGAGCGGTCGGCATCTTGACCGAGACCGTGGTGGTTTTTCGGCGACCGTAGATCATTTCGAACGTCGGCAGCGGTAGCAGGACGAACCCGTCAAACGATTGGCCGAGCACACGTCCCTTCTTGGCGATCGTCCCGATCACCGTGTAGTGCTGTCCGAGAATTCTGAGGTCCTGTCCGACGGGATCTACGTGCTCGAACAGCTTTTCAGCCACATCGGCGCCGATCACGGCGACCGGCCTGCGCTCGCGTACGTCAAAGTCGCTGATCGGGCGGCCGTTAGCGAAGACGTAGTCCTGTACGATCTGGTACGGTGCCGTGATGCCGAATATGACGACGTCGCCCATTGTCTTGTTGCGCCACACGATGTCAGATATCGGCGTCGGCCAGCCGGATTGAAGGCTGACGGCGAGCGCTTCGGGAACCGCCGCAATCACGGCGTTCGCGTCCGCCTCGGTGAGGCGAGGGCGCTTCTGGAGTTTCCGCCATTCCTCGTCGTCGAACAGCCCGATGCGAATCGGCGACCGCCTGACCTGGAAGGTGTTGGCACCGATCAGTGCGCTGGCAAGATTCTCCTTCACGTAGGCGTTCATTCCGGAGATGATCGCCACCACCGCGACCAGGAACGCCACGGACACGATGATGCCGAGCAGCGTGAAGAACGACCGCAGCTTGTTGACCCGGATCTGCTCGAGTGCGGTCGTGATTACATCGGTGAAGCGCATGAGCCCTAATTTCGGGTTCACCGCACTTCGGCGCTACTCGTATCTGAGCGCTTCTACCGGATCGAGTCGCGCCGCGCGCACGGCGGGAAGGAGGCCGAACAGAATTCCGGTGAAAGCGCTCGTGGCCAGGGCGGCGACTACCGCCGAGAGCGGTGTCGAGGCCGGAATCGCGGGGAAGGCGGTCTTGATTCCGAACGCGACGAGAATGCCGAGCACGAGGCCGATCCCGGCGCCAATGCTGGTGAGGGTCGCCGCTTCGACCAGGAACTGCCAGAGGATCGCGCTCTTCGTCGCACCGAGAGCCTTGCGCACTCCGATCTCGCGCGTGCGCTCGGTGACGCTGATCATCATGATCGCGACCACGCCCACACCGCCCACCAGAAGTCCCACCGACGAGAGAGCGATGCCAACGACGAAGAAAGTGCCGAACAGCTGGTTATAGATGCCCATCAGGCGATCCTGGGTCACGATCTCGAAGTTGTTTTTCGCTGTGGAGCGCAGCCCGCGGCCGGCGCGCAGAAGCGCCGTCACGTCGTCAGTGGCCTCGGCGATCGTCACGCCCGGCTCCGGCTTCACGATGAAATCGACTCCGCGCATCCACGGTCTCAGACTGCGACGCGCTGACTCGAAGGGAACGATCGCCTTCGCCTGATCGCCCCCGCCTGCCGAAGTCGGCGTTCCCATCGGGCTGGCGGTATAGTGATAGACGCCGATTACCTTGAAGCCAACGCCATCCACGTTGATCATCTTGTCGATCGGATCCGACGTTCCAAACAGCCGCTCGGCCAGCTTCTGATTGACGATGATCACCCGAGCCGCAGTGGTGTTCTCCGCGTAGGTGAAGCTTCTGCCCGGATAGATGTCGCCGCCATCCACGTCCACCCAGTTCGGCGTGTAGATCTCCATGCCGGTGCTCGTCTGCTTGTCCTTGTACTGGAACTTGGCGCCAGTTCCGAGGTGCGCTGTAACAGCCTTGATCGTCGGCAGCCGTTCGATCGCGGTCGCCTCCTCAATGGTGAGGGGCGGATTCCGCCTCTCGGGACAGGTTTCGTCCGAGCCGTCGCACGCCTGGAAGCCGCTGATAGGGCGCCGGTAGATGTAGAACGACGTAGGTCCAGCAGCCTCGAGATCCTTGGCGAAGCTCTCATTGATGCCGCGCACGACCGAGGACATTGCCACGACGACGAACACGCCGATCGCCACGCCCATGATGGTCAACGCCGCCCTTACCTTGTTGGAGCGGATGGCGTCGAGCGCCATCCCTACGCCCTCGAACGCATTGAAAACGCGCTGCGCGAGGCGCATCCCTACTCCTTCCTCAGCGCTTCGATCGGATCGAGCGATGCCGCTCGGCGCGCCGGGTAAACGCCCGAGATGACCCCTACGACGCATCCGAGGAGCGTCGCCATCACGATGGACCACGGCGCGACCGCGGCCGGCAGCGGAGTCTTCCACTCGACGACCTTCGCGACCACGATGCCGAGGATGATCCCGATGACCGCCCCGAGAGTGCTGAGAGTCGCGGCTTCAACCAGGAATTGGCGCATGATGTCGCGCCGTCGCGCGCCCAGCGACTTCCTGATTCCTATCTCACGCGTACGCTCCGCCACCGCGACGAGCATGATGTTCATGATCACCAGCCCGCCGACGATCAGCCCGATCGCCGGGAAGGCGGTGCCGGCCATAGTCATGATCTTCTTCAGCTTGTCCATGAACGCCAGCGCGCTCGCCGACGTCTCCATGAAGAAGTTGTCCGGCTCGCTCGGACGCAGCTTCCGGCGTCCCCGCATCACCTCGCGCACCGACTCCATTGCATCCGTCATCGTGAGCGAGGTCGGAGTCTGAACCATGATGCCGTCCACGTCGCCGCGAGGATTGGTGAAGTGGTGCAGAGGGGAGTTGTAAGGCGCAATCGCGACGCGATCGAGAGAGATGCCGAAGACCGAGCCCTGCTTCTCGAGCACTCCGATGACCGAATAGGGCATGCCCTTGATCCTGAGCTGACGGCCGAGGGGATCGAGGTCCTGGAAGAAATACTTCGCGACTTCGTCGCCGATTACGACAACCGGCGCCCCCAACGATGATTCCTGCGGCGTGAAAAGTCGCCCGACGTGCACGTCGTACTTCTTGATCGTGAAGTAGTCGCCGTCCACCGCGTGTGCTTCTACCTGCTTTGACCGCGCGTACTGCGACTGGGCCTGCAGAAATTCCTGGCTCTCTACCGCGTACCGCGATCCCGGCGGGAGTACGCTGGCGACGAGCGCGAGATCAGAGTGGTAGATTCGCGGGCGACGCAGCCACGTGCGCCATTCTTCTTCCGAGCTCGCCCCGTCTCCAAACCATGGGAAGCGCCGAAGCGTGAAGGTGTTCACGCCCAGCATCTTCGCGGCGAAGTCGTTCTCCATGTAGCTGCTCATGCCCTGCACGATCGAGATGACCGCGATCAGGAACATGACGCCAATGCAAACGCCGAGGAGCGTGAAGAAGCTCTTCAGCTTCTGCACGCGGATCTGCGCCAGAGCGAGCCAGATTGCCTCGACGAACGGCACGGCTAAGCCTTGCCGGAACGGGAGAGATCGGGAGGGGCGATACCGGCTGACTTGATGAATGTGGACCGCTTCTCGTCGCTGGCGACCATTCCGTCGTGGAGGAGTATGACGCGCCGTGCGTGCGCCGCGATGTCCGCCTCATGTGTCACCATGATGACGGTCTGGCCCTGCTCGGCCAAACCTTCGAAGACGCGCATGATCTCTTCTGAGGTCGTGGAGTCCAGGTTTCCAGTAGGCTCGTCGGCGAGCAGAATCGACGGTTGATTCACCAGTGCCCGCGCGATCGCGACGCGCTGGCGCTGGCCGCCTGAAAGCTCGTTTGGCCGGTGCTGGATTCTATCCCCCAGCTGCACGCGCTCGAGCGCCTCAGTGGCTCTCTTTCTCCGCTCGTCCGATCCGACTCCGGCGTAAACCAGCGGCAGCTCGACGTTGTGCAGCGCCGTTGCGCGCGGAAGAAGGTTGAAGGTCTGGAACACGAAACCGATCTCGCGATTCCTGACGCGCGCGAGCTCGTCCTCATCCTTATCGGAAACGAGAGCGCCGCTCAGCCAGTACTCGCCGGCGCTCGGTGTGTCGAGGCACCCGATCAGGTTCATCAGTGTCGACTTTCCCGAGCCGGACGGTCCCATGATCGCGACGTACTCATTCCGGCGGATGGCGATGTCGACGCCGCGCAGAGCGTGCACGACTTCGCCACCCATGTCGTAGTCGCGCTTCAAACCGCGCGTGACGATGACCCAATCCTTTTCAGGAGCGCTGCCGGCCTCGGTCGTAACCACCTGCCGCTCAGCGGTGGTGCTGAGCGGAATTTCATCAGTCGTTTGCATTAGGTCTTCGCCGGCTCGCCGGACTTTTTCGGTTGTTCCTTCTGCGCGCGCACCGTTGCGCCGTCCTTGAGCTCGCGGATGGCCTGATAGGTACCGCCGACGATGTTTTCGCCTTCCTTGAGGCCAGTGAGCACCTCGAAATACTTCTCACCCGCGATACCCACTTTTACAGGGCGGAAACTGACTTTGTTGTTGGCACCGACCACGAAGACACCTTCGACATCGCGCTTGCCGACCTGTTTCACCGGTGCCCGCTTGGCGAGCGTGAGCGCGGTGTCGGGCTTGACGCTGTCCTCGCGCACGGTCAGCGCGATGATCGGAATCGCGAGCGCACCGATCCGTGTCTGGGTGATGATCTTCGCCGTGGAAGAGAAGTCCGGACGAGTCTCGGGTGGAGCATTGAGAAGCTGGATCGTGACCTCGTAGTCAATCGCCTGGTCCGCCGATCCACCGGTCCCGCCAGTCGTCGCGGCCTTGACCGAGCTGTTCGAGATCTCCGACACGCGACCGATGAAGGTCGTGTCGGGGAAAGCGTCCAGCTGTATGACCGTCGAGTCGCCGATCTTGATGCGGGACACGTCGGTCTCGTCGACCTTGACCTTGGTCTCCAGCACGCTCATGTCGCTGATCGTCAGCATCGTCGCCGCGTCTTTATTAAAGGTTCCCTGGATCGCGGTCTCGCCTTCCTCGATGCTGAGCCGCGTCACACGACCGCTCATGGGGGCCACAATCGTAGTCTTGCTGAGGCTGGACTGCGCGTCGCGAAGAGACGCAGTCGCCTGATCGATCGCGTGGTTCGCCGCCTCGAGCTGCGCCTGCGCGACTTCGACCTGCGTCCGGAGCTGCTCGATTTGCTCGTCCGACACGAGCGTCGGATTCGCCTTCTTGAGCGCCATCAGACGGTCGTAGTTGCGCTGCGCCTGCGACAGGCTTGGCTTCGCCTGCGCCGACTGCGAGCGTGCGGACGCGACTGCGGCCATCGCTCTCTCGACATTCGCCCGATACTGCGAGGGATCGATCTCGAGGAGGAACTGGCCTCTTGTCACCATCTGCCCTTCCTTGACGGCCAGCCGAACGATGCGACCGCTGATGTCGGCGCTGACGTCGACCCGGCTGTGGGGCTGAACCTGTCCACTGGCGGTCACCGAAGCGACCAGGTCGCGCTTCTGAATCTTCTCGATGCGGACTTCGACCGCCTTGTTGCGACCTTTCATCGCGCTGGTGACGCCAATGATCACGATCGCGAGAACGATCACGCCGGCAACCGACCACTTGGTGCGTTTCTTCATTTGTCGATCCGATTAACGAAGGGGATGGCCGACGGCGCTCTCGAGAGCGGCGAAGGCTTTGTGATAGTCGTAAACAGCATTGATTCTCTCACTCTCGGCGCGCTCGTAGGTCGCGCGCGCCTGGATCAGGTCGACGAACGTCGTCGCGCCGATCTTGTAGCGGTCCTGAACCAGCTTCAGCTCCTGCTTCGCCTTGGCGGCGTTCTGCTCCTGGAGCGTCACCGTCTTCTCAGCCGTCGTCACTATCAGGTACGCTGCCGTCACGTCGGCCGTGAGCGCGAGCTCTCTCGCCCTCACGCTGTATCGCGCATCGGAGCGGCTCGCCATGGCTTCCTGCAGGCGCTGCTCGCGCGCGAATCCGTCGAACAATGGGAGCGAGAGCATCGCACTGAAGGATCGCGGCGACTTGGTGAAGTTGAAAGGAAACTTCGAATTGTTATCGCGGATTGCCTGCGCCTGTGCATCAGTAAAGGCCATCGTGTTGCACTCCGCCAACTGGTTCGAGAGGTTGAGAGCAGCACGGACCTCTTCGCTGCGGATGCAGCTCGTACGAGCCGCCTCCAGCTGCGCCGCCGCCTGCTGCACCGGGAAGTTCGAGTTGGTGTAACCGTAAGTGTAGCCGCCAATACCGGTCGAGAGCGAAAGAGTGGGCGAGTACTCGCCCTTCTCTCGCCTGACGTGCAAGTCGGCAACGTGCTCGCGAGAGCGGAGCGCCAACACCCAGGGATTCTGGCTACGCGCCGAGGCGATCAGGTCCTGAAGGTTGAGATTCAGCGGAACGACGGGAAACTGGCTGACAAGCTTCACGTTTGGCGGCTGATTGATTCCCATCAGCTGAAAAAGTCTGAGCTTCTCGATCTCCACCTGGTTCCTGGCCTTGAGCGCCTGAACCTTCTGAAGTCCCAGCGCGACTTCAGCGCGCTGGACGTCGAGCTGCGTGCCCGAGCCGACGATCTCCCGCGCCTGGGCTAGGATCAGCTCCTGCTGCGATGCTACGACGAGCGAATCCTGCAGGTCGGCGGTCGCTTCGGCCTGGAGCGCCGACAGATACTGCTGTGAAACGTTGCTGCGCAGCGTCTCGGTCGCGCCGGTGATGTCCGCCTCGACCGCGTCGCGGTTGGCGCGCTGCAGGCTTGGCGTGATGAGCGTCGCGCTATTGATCCGATAGTTGATCCCGATCTGATAGCTGGACTGATTCACATCGGAGCTGGCACCGAGGCTTGTTCCGCTGAAGATCTGCTGCCCGCCCTGCTGCCTCTGCGCACTGAGCGACGCGTCGGCGCTGGGGAGCAGTGCGCCATAAGCGCTGCGTACCGCCGCGCGAGCATTGATCCGGTTGTTGAGAGTCTGCTGAAGCTCGGGGTTGTTGCGCCGCGCCAGCTCGCGCGCCTGGTCGATCGTCAGCGTGGACTGAGACAGAGAATCACGCGGGACAGTCTGGGCCGATGCCTGGGTGGCAGCTGCAACCAGACCTATGAAGAACAAGTGGCGCATCATTGTAGGAAGGGGGGTTTTCATCAAGTACGGGCAACTATACAACAGAGTTTCAGCGCCGAACACAGCAAGATACCTTAAGATTGAATTAAGGAATGCTTTACCGCGGTTGTGGGCGTTGGGTCTGACCCAACGCCCGGTTGTGGGCATCCGATCGTGGCTCGTCGCGCGACGAATCGCGCCCCTATTCCGCCGGAGCCGGCGCCAGGAAAATTCGATCGCTGATCTTGGCGAAGATGCGCTCATACAACCGCTTGCCCTTGTCGGCCGACGCCAGCGATGGCCGCCCGATCGACCCCGCGCTCCCGCTCGGTACCTTGAGCCATCCCCGTCTGTACCGTCTGAGCTGCTCACGGGACATCATATAGTCCTGAGCCAGGTCGATGTTGACCAGCTCCGGTCTCAGGAAGAGCATGATCGACGTGTCGACCTCGTCGCCGTGCATGGCTTCCCTCTGGCCCTGCAAAAGGTCGGACAGGTTCACGCCGAAGATATCGACCACGCGGACGCGGGCCGCGGTCGTAATCACCGTGGCAAGCGCTTCCTGATGCGGATCGTGCCCGTGCGCGGTGATGAGTATGAACTCGCGTACGCCGGTAGCCTCCCACGAATCGATGAGGTCGTTGAGCATCCGGTGGAGGGTCTTCTTTCGCAGCGATGCGTTGCCGGTGAAACCTCTCTCAGTATCGACGTTGACTCCATACTCCACCGTCGGAGCCCTCAACACGCCATATTCCGCTGACAGGTCGTCGCACATCTGCTCGACGATGATGGTGTCGCAGCCCAGCGGGAGATGAGGACCGTGCTGCTCGCACGTGCCGATGGGTATGATGAGCCGCGGATCGTTGCCGAGTACGGCAGTGACCTGCGCCGGGTTGAGCTCCTTGACGCGAAGCGGGCCGGAAACTGGAAGGGGGGAGGGAAGGGTCATCGCATCAGCTGGTAGCCTCAATGTAAGAAGCGGGAGCCTGCGGCGACGCGCAATCCTCGCATTGGCCGCGATCCCGCTTTTTCTGATGGCGATGTGGGTCAGAACTCCCGCGCTGCCGCGCACCGCCCGCACAAACCGTGCGTCCGACACCGAGCGGGCCGGCGCGGGAGAAGGTGCCGTGCGAGCACTCGAGCGCGCAGTCTCGGATGCGATTCAGCGTCTCGACGAGCAGGCGACTAGCGCGCTCGGCGCGCCGGCGGCGGCCGAGGGCGCCTTTGCGTTTCTCGCCACGCGCGCTCCGCAAAAGGAGGGAGAGTCGGTCGTGCTCTTCGACCACAATCGTCCACTCGCGTGGACGGGCGAGATGAGGATCGATCCCGACACGCTCACCACTCCAATCAGCGTGACCTTCAGCCCGTTCTACACCACGCTCAACATGGTGAAGACCCGCGGAGATCGGCGCGCTGTCGGGTCGGCGGTACTGCACGCTGCGCCCCCAGCCGACCGGCTCACACAATCCGTTGACTCGCGACTCGCTCCCGCTCAGGGAGTTGCTTCGTACGAGTTCGCACCGCTTGCGGACGCCCGTGAAGGGGCAGTCGTTCTTTCATATAAAGGCGCGCCGCTCGTTCGTGTGCTGCCTCGGCTCGCCACGAGCGAGGAGGTCGGATTTCGCCGTGCGGAGATGTTGCGTGCGAGGGGAACCCTCGGCCTCGTCATCTTCGCGCTCGCGTTTCTCGTCTACGCCTGGCGGGACAGGCGATCGCTTGCGGATCGGCTGTTCGCCGTTGCGGTGGCTCTCGCCATCACCGCGTTCGTTCCCTGGAACTCGTTCTCGAACACGTCGAGGCTCTTCGACCCGGCGTATTACTTCTCCAGACTCGGCGGGCCGCTCACCGCGAACGCCGCGGCGCTCTGCATCAGCTCTTCACTGGTTCTGATGGTGGTCTACGCCGTGATTCGCGCTCGTCCCGACGCTCGATGGCCACGCTTGTACGCAGCGCTCGGCGCACTGGTCACGCTCGGCATCGGAATTCCCCTCGCGTCCAACATCGTCCGCGGCATCGGACAACCACCCTGGGGATCTACGCCGGGACTCTGGTTGTCGTGGGAGATTCCGCTCTTCCTGTTTTTGTTCGCGGTCCTGCTCGCCGCGTTCTGGATGCTCCGCATGGCGTTCGGGAAGCGGGGATCGGTCTCGTTCCGCGCTGCGCTGATCATCGCCTCCATCTCCGCGCTGGTGGCACTCGGAGGACTCTGGTCGACTACTTCGCGGCAGCGGATGCGCCTGGCCGAGAGCGACGTCGCGGCCCTCGGCCATGTGGACGACTATGCGCTACTGCTCACGCGTCGTTTTGCCGCTACGCTCGCCCGGACACCCCAGCCGCGCGACCGCGCCGAGCTGTTGAAGGCCTACGCGGCATCTGATCTCGCCTCGGCTGAATTTCCGGCGACGCTCGCGTCGTGGGATCAGAACGCCAAGCAGATCGCCGAATTCGGCGTGACCCAGGCGGAGCCGGATTCGGAAGCCGTCGCGAAAGCGGTCCGCGACGCGATCACGAGTCAACAGACGGTGACCGGAAGTGTTCTCGGCCCGACCGGCGTCCAGGTACTTGCCGCGGTCGCGCATCCTTCGGGCGGCGCGACGTCAGTGCTCGTTCTTCCGCGAACGAGACTTCTGAGCGCGAATCCCTACGCCGCACTTCTGGGAATGGCGCCGCCGTCGGGGGGTGATCCACCGTACGCAGTCGCGCTTGCGGATGTATCCCCGTCGGTCGTGGCTGATACCACGAAGGTTCGCTGGCATCAAACGGGCGAGGAGCTACATGGTGACCGTCTCATCTCGACATCGGACGGCACGAAGCGGGCACACATCGAAATCGACCTTCGGTCCCCGTGGGCACGGGCTGAAAGGGGAGTGCTGGTGCTACTCCTGGATGTGTTGCTTGCCGGGCTTTTCTGGCTGCTCGGGACATCCGCGGAGAAGGGCTTCGGGCGCTGGGTTCGCGTCCGCGCCGCGCACTGGATTCATACTTATCACGCCCGGCTCACCCTTGCGCTCTTCGCGTTCTTCGTGATTCCGGCCGTCGCGTTCGCGGTATGGTCGTACCAAAGGCTGCGGAGCGACGACCTTCAAACGCGCGAGGTCCTCGTTCGTGAAACGCTGCACGCAGTTCTCGCGGCGAACGAATATGAACAGCTTCCGGGTGCGGCTCGCCGGTTCGACACTCCGCTTCTCCTCTATTCGAATGGATTGCTCGATCGCACCAGCGACAGTCTCCTCGACGTTCTTGCTCCCACCGGCCGTCCGCTGCCGCCGCCGGTGCAGCTGAGTCTGGGGACCGCGGGCGAGCTGTCAGCCGCGTGGGAAGCGAAGCTGGGATCCGCCAAGATGCTTTTCGGATACAGCGCGGCCCTTGGTCCTTCGCAGGAGCACTATGTACTGGCAGCGCCGGCGCGGAGCGACGATCTGGTGCTGGACCGGCGACGTCGTGATCTTGGGATGCTGGTGCTCTTCGCTACCGCCGCTGGAGCGCTAGCGGCGCTCTGGCTCAGCGGAATAGCGGCGAAGCGACTCGCTAGGGATCTCGAGCTGAGCAGAATCGAAGTAGCGCGCGCGGAGCGTGTGCTGGCGTGGGGCGAGATGGCGCGGCAGGTCGCCCACGAGATCAAGAACCCTCTCACACCGATTAGACTGGGGGTTCAGCATCTTCGGCGCGCGCGGAGCGATCCGCGTGTCGATTTCGACCAGGTGCTCAACGATAACGTTGGACGGATCCTGGCCGAGATCGACAGGCTCGACGAAATAGCGCGGTCGTTCAGCCGCTATGGAAGCGCCCCCGCGGATCTACCGCCGGCTGTTGACGTCGATGTGGCCGCGGTCGTGAAGGACGTCGCGGGTCTGGAGCAGATGGGGGACCGCGTCGTGAAATGGCAGGTGCGCGGCGCCGACCGTCCCATCTGGGCGATGGCGCACAAAGACGAGATGCGCGATGTGCTTCTAAATGTGTTCGAGAACGCGCGGCTCGCCGGTGCTCGCCACGTGGAGATTACTGTGCGCGACGAAGAGGGAAGAGTGACGATCGAGACGGTCGACGATGGAGCGGGCATCTCCCCTGCAGTGTTCTCGCGGATCTTCGAGCCGCATTTTTCGACTCGCACGACCGGAAGCGGGCTGGGGCTCGCAGTGAGCCGCCGCCTGATCGAAGCATGGGGAGGAGAGATTGCGATCAGCAGTGAAGAGGGGAAGGGAACCAGAGTGCTGATCGTGCTGGTGAGAGGTAAACCATGAGTCCGCTGAACCGTGGCGTCGTAACGCCGCGCGCGACCAGGATACTGCCGCCGCACATCGCCGACTGGCAGCTGCCACCGGACTGGTCGTGGGGACTCGGCGGGATGGTGGGCGACTACCGTCACTATCAGGAAGTGATCGACGCGCTCGGGCGTTCCCTGTCGCTGGTGACTGCACCCGATCCGGCACACAACGCCTGGCTTTTCGAGGAAGCGAAACAGCTTGCCCAGCGAAGCCATCCGTCGATTCCCACGACATACCACTATTGGACGTCGTACCGCGAGGGAGGTCGAGGCCCGGGGTATCTTCGTCGCTGGGTGACAGGGGAGACTGTGCGCGCGCGTCTGGCGAGACTCGGAGTCGCCGACATCCCGTACGTATTCCAGCTGCTGCGCGGTGCCTGCTCGACGCTGTCTTATCTGCACGAGACCGGCATCGCGCACGGCGGCCTGAATGGTGACGCGCTTTGGACGACGCCGACCGGACGGCTTTGGATGCTCGAGTGGCAGTGGGCGGTTCCGCGTGAGGCCATCCCCGCCGGCGTGCGGCCTGGCAACGGGCCGCTCGAGATCCGCTCGATCGAGACGGCGCGTCCGATGCGCGCGGAGCTGTTGCCGATGCCTCCCGAATGGGAATCGACTGAATGGGTGCCGACGTCCGCGAGCGACCAGTGGCAGCTGGCCGCGATGTGCTTCACGGCGCTCACCGGCGAGACGCCGCCACCGCGAGGGATTCCGCCTGTAAAGCTGGTGAGGCCCGAGACTCCCGCGGCGCTGGCGACCGCGCTCGACCGCGGGCTCTCGGTGAATCCGGACGATCGCTTTCCATCACTCGCTGTCCTGCTCCGCGCCGTAGAGCGCGGCGATCCGGCGCGAACGGTGGTCATGGTGCGAGGTGAGCCGGATCGGAGCATCGACGAGTCAGCCGAAGCGCGAATGCGATGGGCCGTTGGCGACGACTACGAGATTCTTTCCAAGCTCGGGAGCGGCGCGTTCGGCACGGTGTGGCGAGCGAGAGATCTGTCGCTCGAGCGCGAGGTGGCGCTGAAGGCTCTGCACCCGGCGATCGCGCGCGACGACAAAGCAGTGCGCGCCTTCTGGCGGGAAGCGAAGCTCGCCGCGCAGCTCGCGCACCCGGCCATCGTGCCGATCTACGACTGGGATTCGAGCGGGGAACTATCCTGGTACACGATGGAACTGGCGGAGGAAGGATCCGTGGCCAGCCTCGTGGCGAGGTCCGGCCCACGACAACTCGGCGAGATCGCGACGCAGGTGGAGCAGGTTCTCGATGGACTCTCCGTCGCGCACGCGAACGGGATTCTCCACCGCGATCTCAAGCCGGAGAACATTCTCATTGACCGTTATCAGCGATGGCGCATTACCGATTTCGGAATCGCCAACGTCATTGGGGAGGATGTCGCGGGCACGACCGGCACGCCGGCATTCGCGGCGCCCGAGCAGCTACTTGGCGAGCCTCAGGGTCCCGCGGCGGACTATTTCGCGCTGGCGGCGATTGTGTATTTCGTACTCACGGGCGAGCCTCCGTTCGGGGAAGCTGATGCCAAGGCAATTCTGACGGCCCAGCTCGGCGAGCGCGCGAATCTCGGATCCTTTCCGACTGTCCTTTGCAACTGGTTCCGCACAGCTTTCGCGCCCAATCCGGACGACCGCTTTGTCGATGGACTGGAGATGCAGCGCGCCTGGAAATCGGCCAGCGACAAGGTTCTGGCGCGGAAGCGCGGGTGGTGGCGTCGAGTCGTCTCGTAGCAGAGGTCGGAGCGTTCCACAAGTTCATCGATTGCGTCGCGGTCCGGCGCGATTAACGCGCACAAAAGGGCCCGATTCCGCCCTGGAAGTCCAGAATTTCGTTTTAAAGTCGCGTATATTCCCGTCGCGGCAGTTGGCTGGCGTGGCACTTGCAAGCCGATTGCCCCACGACGAGAACGGTTATCGCAGTGGCAAATCGTCGGAGCGTGACGAATGTTTGTTGCGCATCTTTATGGGCGTGTGACACTAGCGCCTCCGGAAAGATTTGCTAGGTTTGTCCGGTTGTGAGGGGGTCCGTCTGGAGAGTGCTTCGGCGCTCACTGGGCATGCATCCTGCCTCACGACGCAACGCGCGACCGTGGTAACCGCTGCAAAGTATCTCCACCCTTTGAGAGGAACCAATCATGTTGAGAAGAAGTTGGACCGTCTGCGCGATGACGGCCTTACTCCTCGGCGGAACGGCGGCAGCACAGTCGCCCGGTACGTTGCTGGTAGGCGGGTTCGGCACGTGGACGCACTTCGATAGCAAGTGGAACCTGGACACCAGTTTCGGAAATTCCTGGGGCTACGGCGGACGGGTTGGCGCTTTCATCGCGCCGAACTGGAACCTCGAGGCTGACGGCTGGTACACGCCGGCGCAGGCGAAGGCGGGAACCAAATTCTTGGGCTCGGGACTCAACGGCGGCGATGTGAAAGCAAGTGCCTTCACTGCACGCCTCATGTACAGCTTTCCGCTCGGAAACCTGCCTTCCATCCACATCGGTGCTGGTGGGGTCCTCGAGAATTTTCGCGGCCCTGATGATACATCGCCGGGAACCTATCAGTTCGGTGCAAACGGACTGGCCGGCTTCAACCTCGGGTTCGGCGGCGTTGCCTTGCGGGTCGATGGACTAGTCAACTACCTGCCTTCGAACGATGGAAGGTTCGATTTCGGCGCGCAGGCTGGCCTGCAGCTCTCGCCCGACCTCAACAATCTCTTTGGCGGCGGAACGGCGACCGGGCCGGTCACGATGTGGGCCCCTTACATGTGGTGGGACCAGCTCGACGCTCCGCTTCCTGGAACGGTGGAAGTCGGCGCCTTCGGGCAGTGGACGTTCTTCGATGACAACGCGGGCCAGCCCGGAGCGATTCCGAAGGACGGATTCGGCTACGGCGGACGCGTCGGTGTGTTCCTCTCCGATCCCCGGTGGGAGATCGAAGGCGACGGTTATTATTCGCCGCAGGACAACGATGCACGCGGAACTCCGATTGTTGCGAGCAGACCGACGTCCGTCAACGCGCATGCCTTCGCCATGCGGTTGAACTACAACTTCCCGCTTGGAAACCTGATGGGCCGGCAGAGCCAGTTCATCATCGGTGCCGGTGGTACCCGCACCAGCTACAAGTTCGAGGGTGGTCCCCTCGACAATCACTACACCTATAATTTCGGTGCTAGCGGACTCGCGGGCGTGCGTATTGGCGTGGCAAACCGCACCGCGCTTCGTTTCGACGGTGTGGTTGACTACATGCCGAATCACAAGCCGAGCGCGAACATGAACATTCACGTTCGTGGCGGCCTGAGCTTGCTGTTCGGTGGTGCGCGTCCGGAGGTTATGTGCACGTACGCCGGTCTCGAGAGCATTCCTGCTTCGAGCCCGAACTGCGTCGCGCCGCCGCCGCCGCCCCCGCCGCCGCCGCCGCCGGCTGCTTGCCAGTACAACCCGAACATCCTGGCGACGGATCCGGCTTGCGTTGCTGTGGTAGTAGCAGTTGACACGACCGCGATCACTGGCCCGATCTACTTCGACTTCGACAAGTCGACGATCAGATCAGACGCGGCCGCTACACTCGATAAGAAGATCCCGTGGCTGCAGGCTAACCCGGGTATGCGGATACGTATCGAGGGTAACGCTGACGAGCGTGGCTCCGACGAGTACAACCTGGCCCTAGGCCAGCGCCGTGCGGCTTCGGCCAAGCGGTACCTCGTTGACCACGGCATTGCGGCAGATCGCTTCGACCTCGTGAGCTATGGCGAGGAGCGCCCGGTTTGCACCGAGCACAACGAAGCCTGCTGGCAGCAGAACCGTCGCGATGACTTCCGTATCGTGACGATCGGCAGCGACAGGATC
>JALYKM010000375.1 GCA_030774785.1 Gemmatimonadota bacterium | reverse complement strand
GCCCGATGATCATCAACGACGCGCTGGGGCGCTGCGATGCTTTTGTTGCAGCCTGGTTGCCGGGGACGGAAGGGCAAGGTGTGACGGATGTGCTCTTCGGTGATTACAAACCAACGGGCAAACTATCTTTTTCGTGGCCTCGGTCCATGGCGCAGATTCCGATTAACGTAGGCGACAAAAATTACGATCCACTTTTCAAGTACGGCTTCGGATTAACCTCCGCTTAACAGCGTCTCGAAAAAGGCAACCTGACGCCGTAAACTGACCCGCTCTCGAGAAATGCACAAAAGTGGGGGACGGATAACTTCCGGATAACTTCAGTCGGTCGCTAGCCGGGATCGTGTTGCGCGTTAACAACTTATCTCGCCGGAACCTAAGCCTGTTAATCACCGGGTCGGGGGTTCGAGTCCCTCCTCGGGAGCTGTATAGAGCGGTTCTCACCGGAATATGCAACGGGTCGGCCTTCGCGCCGGCCCGTTTTGCGGTCTAGCGGCGGGCCCTCGTTCGTTGGAGTGCGGCGCGCAACCCACGGGCTAGCTTCGCAGCGTCGTCGTTCGCCCAAAAATGCATAAAAAACAAGCGCGGCTGTTCCCCGATCATATGGCTGTGAATCGCGGTCACCACGATGCCATTCTCGTTCAATGCCCAGATCACCGGATTTACCTCCCGACCCAGCAGGACGAAATCTCCGGTAATGGCGGCCTTGCCTGCTCCCGTTGACTGAAAATTGATGGCGGTCGCGACTCCCATGGCGGCTGGGATCTCCATCTTATCCTCGAGGATCTTCTCGCGTCGCGGGATAGTCAGTTGATACACGCCTCCGTTCACCTTCCCGCGGACACCGATGACTTTCGCGATCGCAGCCGTGTCCAGATCGATCGGAGTTGGAGGCACGGCGGCAGCCGGCCCAAGCGGTGTCTGCGTGAACTCGAGCGCTGTTCTCACCGCCCGCGCAATCCTCCCGGCATTACCGATGGCCCGAATGTGCATGTACATAACTCGTGGCGATTCGTCCAGCAGATGATTGTGCAGCGCAGTCTGCTCGATCCCGTTCTGTTGCAGGCTCCCCATCACCGAGGCCACTTCATCATCGAGAAGCACGAGATCACCCATCACCATCACGTGATCGCCAATTCGCTTGAACGCTACCCAGGACCCCAGAGCCAGAGCCGGCTTCAGCGTGACTCCGTCCAAGACGACGTGCAGATCGCTGCGCGGAAAGCTGAACTTAAGGACGCTTCCAGAATTGGGGGTGCCCTTCCGACCCAGCACGTCCTCAACGGCCGTCCAATAGCGCGACGATGGGGTGACTTTGGGCACAGCCTGGGCCGCTGCAGTGCCGGCAATCGCCGTGACAATGCTGCCGCTCAGGAGAACGCGTCCAGAGAATCGTGGTCCGAAAATCATGCTTCTTGCTCCCGAGAGAGATCATGGCGTCGGTGCAAAACCTAGAATGCCATGCGTTTTGCTTCTAGTGCCATTTGCTTGAGGTCGTCGTTCCGCTGATTCCTTTCAGTTTTGTGACACCGAGCGGCCTCTCCCTTGCAAAACGGGTAAGGCACGCCCCGATTGGCCACGAGGGGCACCACCCAAGCAATCGCAGGGAGCATAGCTATGATAGCCAATACTACTTTCAAGGGTCTTGCACTCGCATGTGCGCTCGCAGTCGGCGCGGCGTGTGCCGGCGTCAAGAAGACGACCACGGACATCAACCCCAGCATGAGTCGCGCGCCCACGTGCGCGGCAGCGATCGCGACTTATCCCAGCCGGGCGGAAGTTCCATACGATTACTACGAGCTCGCCTGGATCGAGGCCACGGGTAACTCGGTGTGGACCACCGACAATCAGCTCCAGGAGCAGGTTCGCAACGGAGCCGCCAAGGTTGGCGCCAACGCAGTGATCGTCAACCCCGTCGAGCAGGCCAAGAGCGTCGTGAAGGTCCTCGGCGAAGCAATCGGCGCGTCGTCAGCAACCCAGAAGGCGACCGCTCTCGCCATCTACATGCCTGGAGACGCGGCGAGGGTCAGAACGACCTGCGGCACCACCTAAGCCAGGAGTTTTTCAGCTTCACTGGAGGCGCAACGGAAAACGGGTTGGCATTCACGCCAACCCGTTTTTTTTACCTGAGCTCCGACTGACATGAATCAGCCGGCTTCTCGACTGTCGAAGCCTGGCGGTCTTCACTGTCGACAGGTTTCGCGGATGAGCTCGCCAACCTGCGTACGTACTCGCGCGGCGAAGTCATCTGCATCGGAAACTTTTCAAAGGGTGGCTGGACTCCGGAGTCGAAGCCGCGAGCGAGGCCGAGCATGAGGCCGGCGAAAGTTTTGTCGAACGGATTCTGCGCGGAGCTCCACTGAGCCTCGAGCGCTGCTTCCGGCACCTCGATCACGCTGAACTTCTTGCCGTAAGCTTCCTCGAACATCCGGACAGCATCGCGCTGGCTGATTTCGTCCGGTCCGCCGATGGGTATGATCGCGTTGCGCGCAGCCGGCTTCGACAAAGACTGCACCGCGAATTCAGCCACGTCGGCAACCGCGACGTATCTGATCTTGTCCGCCCCCTTGCCGTACACCTTCGCCGTTCCGGCTACCGGATCGGCAAATAGCATCGGCCCTAGCCAGGTCTCGAAGAAAAGGGACGAGTGAAGAATGGTGTAATCGAGTCCGCTCTTCTTCAGATGCTCCTCTGCGTCCTTTTTGGCATTCGTGAGCGGATTGTCCGGCGACTTGCTCGTGTCGAACGACACGAAGACGAATTTGCTGACGCCCGACTTCTTGGCGGCATCGATGAGCGACTTGGTGCCCTCTCCGTCGGTGGCTTCGAACGAGTCTCCGGGCTGCGAAGTCAGAATTGTCGTGACAGTGGAAATGACCTCGTTCACGCCGGCACACGCGGCAAGCAGAGTTCCCGGCTCCTTGAGGTCGGCGCGCACGATTTCGGCCCCCGCATTCTCCAGACGCTCGACCTTTTCAGGGGCGGAGCTCGCGCGTACCATCGCGCGAACCTTCTCGCCCCGCGCGATGAGACGGCGGACGATTTCCGAGCCCAACACTCCAGTGGCACCAGCAACGAGAATCATGAGAACCTCCTGCGGGGAAGGATCGGCATTTCAAGATGCTCAACGGCAGTTGAACCGGCAAATCGGTGCGGGATTTGCCCTGACAGATCGCGTCTGCCACCGGGTGATTGCACTATGAGAATGACGCTTCTGTTCGTGGCATTCTGTCTCGCTGCATCTGCTCAGGCTCAGAACCGGCTGCCGACCGGTATGCGCCCGCCTGGGTGCACGGCCGGACTTCAGCTTCCGACCGGATTCTGCGCGACCGTGTTCGCCCAGGGTGCGGGGAGCGCACGGCATATCGTCATTGCCCCCAATGGCGACGTATTCGTTAACACCCAGACGCGGGGCGGACGGGGCGCGCCGGCCGGGGCGAGCAGCAGCGGAATCCTCGCGCTCCGCGACACCGATGGCGACGGCAAGGCCGATGTGCGGCAGCGGTTTGGTGTGGGGGGTGGAACTGGCATCGCCCTCGACGGCAACTCGCTCTACGCCACCGCCGGAAACTCGATAGTTCGATACCGTCTGGCGCCCGGCACACTCACTCCCAGCGCGAAGCCGGACACGATCGTCGCTAATCTCCCAATGACGGGGTCGCACCACTCGCACAATTTCGTGCTGCACGGGCGCACGCTTTATGTCAACATTGGCTCCGCGACCAACTCGTGCCAGCAGCGTGATCGCCAGGCGGAGTCACCCGGCAGGAACCCGTGCACCGAGCTCGAGACACGCGCAGGTGTCTGGCAGTTCGATGCGAACCGCCTCCGCCAGAGGCCGACGGATGGCAGCCGCTTCGCGACGGGGCTTCGAAACTCGGTCGCGCTCACCCGCAATCCGTTCGATGGCTACCTCTATGCGACGGTCCACGGTCGCGATCAGCTCCACGACAACTGGCCAAATCTCTTTACGGTCGAGAAGAGCGCCGAGAATCCGGGCGAGGAGCTTGTTCGGATCGATCGCGGTGCGGACTATGGATGGCCATACTGCTACCACGATGTCGACCGCCGCGGGCTTGTGCTCGCCCCGGAGTACGGCGGAGATGGCCAGCGAACCGGGCAGTGCTCGAGCAAGACCCAGGCGTTGATGGCGTTCCCGGGACACTGGGCGCCCGATGGCATGCTCTTCTACACGGGCAGTCAGTTCCCTACGGAGTATCGTGGCGGAGCGTTCATCGCATTCCACGGATCGTGGAATCGCTCTCCGCTTCCGCAGGCTGGATTCCGGGTCGTTTTCGCGCCGTTTCGCTTCAACCGCCCGGTCGGATCCTTTACGAACTTCGCCGACGGATTCCATCGCACGCCGACGGCCAGAAGAGCACCCCCGGGAACTCGCAGACCGACGGGATTGGCTCAGGGTCCAGACGGGTCGCTCTACATCACGGACGACACGGGCGGCACGATCTGGAAGATTTCTTACCGCGGTAACGCGCGCTAGGTCGCGATTTCCGCTCTCCGAATCGTAGTTGACCGTGAAAATCATTGCGTCCAAAGGCGATTCGTGAGACAATGACAGGTAACTTGATCTCTCCTTCCGCAGTGACCCGCCCGTTCAAGCCACTCGGCAACCTCCTGAGGCGCTTGCTCAGGGGCTCGAGGTCGCAACCGCCAGAGAATCTCGCCGAGAA
>JALYKM010000374.1 GCA_030774785.1 Gemmatimonadota bacterium | reverse complement strand
CATGCCCCGCGGCTTGTACACCGCCAGCGTCGTGGCCACGAGCAACACCAGCAGGGCGAGAACGGAGTGGAGCACGACGGATGGGGTCCGCAGCACGCCGAGATCGTCACTGGACAGTGTCGTCTGTGCTGCTACGCCCGCCAGGTAGCTAAGTGTCTGCGTGTACATCAGCAAGACGATGGTGGCAAAGACATTTATCAGGAGTTTGAACAGGACCCAATAGTGCCGGAACAAGCCCCACGTGGTGCCCAGTGACTGGACAAGCCCGGTGAGCAGCGAAGCGAAAGCCAACGGGACGAGGACGAGCCAGGCGGCCGGCTCCATCACGAGATAGACTGCACGTACCGTCTGAGCATCCTGGCTGGTCAGACCGAGCACGGCGTGAGCTAGGAAGACAGCAACCGCGCCAAGCCAGCCGACCGACGAGGTGACATGCGCGGTGAGCGTGAATTTGCGGAGGCGGGGTGTCATGATCATCAGTGGACAGCCTCGGGCGGTGCGCGGCCACTTTCTGTGACGCTGGCGGGTGGTGTCTGGCCGCCAGGGCCTCCGTCGGACAGTCTGTGGCGACCAGGGCCGTGACGACCACCGCCGGCGAGCAATAGGATGACGAACAGCAGGGCCACGACGATCGCGATGATCCCAAACACCTTGACCCAGCGTGGTGTGCTGGTAGTCGATTCTTGGTCGGGCTCCACGCCGGTGTCGTCGCCGGCGTCGGCGTAGGGAGGCGGGTCAGCCATGTGCGTGTCCTTTGTCGCGCGTGGTTGTCAAGGCTTTCATCAAGCGAACAGTCTACCAGACAGTACGTCGATGCTCAATCAGTGTTTCTCGACAAGACGACCCGCCCGCGGCCATCAGCCGCCAAGCTGGCGGCCCCCCGGCCGGTAGTCTTCAGTTGCAGTTCACATCCTCCGACGTGCTAGAGGGTCGATATTGACATAACAACATTTCTTGATATATTCGGCTTATGGCCGTAGCAACCCACTCCAGGACCGAGCGCTCGATCGAGCTGTTTCACGCCCTCTCCGACGAGACCAGACTCGAGATCATCGAGCTACTCCGCAGAGGAGAACGGTGCGTCTGTGAGCTGACTGATACTCTCGATGCCGCGCAATCGCGACTCTCTTTCCATCTCCGCGTTCTCAAGGACGCGGGAATCGTCCGCGATCGAAAAGATGGACGCTGGGTCTACTACGAGCTCGACCCCGATGTATTCGAAGAGATGGAGACGCTCATCTCGGCGATGAAGCCGCGGGCGCTCAAGCGCAGCGAGCAGTGTTGTGCTTGACCTTTTTTTTTCACCAATGCATCAACAAATATTGTTGGGAGGATATTTGGATGACCACTCAAGACTCGACCCTCAAAGCCACCGTAAAGGAGAAATACGGTCAGGCCGCACTACGGGTCAGCGAAGGCGGGACCGCTGCGCCGTGCTGCGGATCGAGCGCGTGCTGCGGAGCCACTACGGAAACCTGGGATCCGATCACCTCCGATCTCTACGACGAGAGGCAGAAGGCCGGCATTCCCGCCGAGGCTGTGCTCGCTTCTCTTGGCTGCGGTAATCCAACTGCCCTCGCCGAGCTCAAGCACGGCGAGACAGTTCTCGACCTCGGCTCAGGCGGTGGCATCGATGTTCTGCTTTCGGCGAAGCGGGTTGGTCCCACGGGTAAAGCGTACGGCCTCGACATGACCGATGAGATGCTCGAGTTGGCCAACGACAACAAGCGCCGCGCCGGGGCGGAAAACGTCGAGTTCCTGAAGGGCGAGATCGAGCAGATCCCCCTCCCCGATGCATCGGTCGATGTCATCATCTCGAACTGCGTCATCAATCTCTCGGGCGACAAGCGGAAGGTGCTCCGTGAAGCCTTCCGTGTGCTGAAGCCGGGCGGCAGATTCGCGGTATCGGATGTCGTCGTGCGCGGCAATGTTCCGGCAGCCGTGAAGACGAGCATGGAGCTCTGGATCGGCTGCGTGGCCGGCGCTCTCGAGGAGCAGGAGTTTCTGGGCCTGCTGCGCGAGGTCGGATTCGACAAAGCTTCGATCGAGCCAACCAGAGTCTACAAGACCGAGGATGCCGCGGCGTTTCTTGCGGGTAGTGGGCTGGATGCTATCGAGCTCGCATCACAGGTCGATGGGAAATTCATGGGCGCGTTTGTGCGCGCGACGAAGCCCGTCGAGGGTTGTTGTGGACCGGGCTGTTGCGGAGGCTGAGATGAAGATCAGAGAAGCGACCAACCGAGACCTCGATGCAGTCGAGACTCTGCTCTCCGCGAACGATCTCCCGCTCGACGGAGTGAAGGAGAACTTTTCCAGCTTCGTCGTGGCTGAGCACCAGAGCAAAATCGCCGGTGCGATCGGCCTCGAGAAATTTGGATCCGTTGCCCTTTTACGCTCAGCGGTGGTGTTGCCTGAGTATCGTGGAAGCGGAGTAGGCCGCAGGCTCGTCGAGGAGGTTCTCGACCGAGCTGAAAAGGACGGAATCGAAGAGCTGTTCCTCCTCACGACCACCGCCGAGAAATATTTTCCACGATTCGGCTTCGCTCGAACAACTCGCTCGGCCGTGCCGGCTTCGGTCAAGGCATCGGCTGAATTTCAGGGCGCGTGTCCCGATTCCGCCGTAGTGATGACGCGTCGAATCGCGGCAGATGCCACCGCTCGCGTCTGATGCGGTACGCTTTTCTCTCTGACATCCACGCAAATCTTCTCGCGTTGCACGCAGTTCTCTCCGACATCGACGAGAGAGCCAACATCGATGCGATCTACCACCTCGGCGACCTCACCGGCTACGCGCCATGGCCGAATGAAGTCGTGGAACTCCTTCGCGAGCGGGCAATCCCCGGAATCGCGGGCAACTACGACTCGACCATCGCGACCAACTACAAGCACTGTGGATGCGGGGCCGATTCTCCGCATGACGAAGAGCTGTCGCATCTCTCGTACGAGTGGACCCGATCCCACGCGACACCAGAGACGAAGAGATATCTGGCGAGCCTTCCCTTCCGCATCGATATCCGGCCCTTTGGCGGACACGTCTCGGGCCCCACGATAACACTGATTCACGGGAATCAGACTTTGAACACCGTGTACGCGACCGAGGATCGCCCTGACTCTTTTCTGGAGAAAATGGCCCGCGACGTCAGCGCGCGCGCGGAGGACGTCATCTGCTTTGGGCACACCCACAAACCGTGGCAACGCGTGGTTGGCGGCATCCAGTTCATCAATACCGGGAGTGTCGGCAGGCCGAAGGATGGAGATTGGCGCGCCTGCTACGCGTTGCTGTCGATGGAGGTGTCAGGCGCCCGCGTCGAGTTCGTTCGGGTGCCCTACGACGTCGACGAGGCCGCTCGCGCCATTCGTTCGAGCGAGCTGCCGGACGAGTTCGCGGAGGTTCTGAAGTCAGGCGGAGCGGCTGTTACTTCTGCTGCAACCTCTTAGCTACCGCCTCGGCCTTCGCGAACACGCGAAGGAAATTCTCCCCCGCCAGCTTTCTCAGGTCGTGGTCCGACCAGCCTCGTCTCGCCAGCTCGGCGAATAGCGCTGGATACGTCGATACATCTTCCAGTCCCTGCACCACCTCGGTTATCCCGTCGAAATCTCCGCCGATCCCGACGTGATCGACGCCAGCGACTTTGCGCACGTAGTCGATCTGATCAGCGACCTGTGACAGCGTCGCTCGCGGAACCGGATGCATCGAGCGCCATTCCTTTACCGCTCGCGTTATCGCGGCGGTGTCGGTCCCGTATCTCCCGCGCAATTCGTTCATCGCGGGGCGAGTGGACTGGTCGTACAGAAGAGCGGCCGGTGAAACGAAACCCACGACGAATGGGACCATCACGATTCCGCCGTTGGCGGTTACGCGCCGGAGAATCGAGTCCGGCACGTTGCGCGGCGCATCCACTAACGCCCGCGCGGCCGAGTGCGAGAAAATCACAGGTGCCTGGCTCACATTGAGCGCGTCACTCATCGTCGCCGCCGACACGTGCGCCAGATCTACCAGCATTCCGAGCCTGTTCATCTCGCGCACGACGCTGTCACCAAACGGCGTCAACCCGTTGTGCTTAGCCGAGTCGAGAGCGGCGTCCGCCCAATCGAGCGTCACGTTGTGCGTCAGGGTCATGTAGCGCGCGCCTAGATCGTAGTACGCGCGAAGCACACCCAATGAGTTCTCGATCGCCTGGCCACCCTCCAGCCCGAGAAGAGAGCCGATCTTTCCCTGCTTGAAGTCGTAGCGGATATCGTCTGTGCTGAGAGCGAGTGCCAGCCGGTCCGGATACTTCGCGATCATATGGCGTGCGACCTCGATCTGCTCGAGCTGGACTCTTGCGTAGCCGGAGTCGCGCCACTCGCCCGGGATGTAGACCGACCAGAACTGGGCGCCGATCATCCCCTGTCTGAGCCTGTCGAGATCGGTATGTCCCGCTGTGTGCTTGCGCAGGTCATAAGCATCGACGTTACCGCGGGCGACCGAATCTTCCCTGATTCGCCAGGGCAAATCGTTGTGGCCGTCGATCAGCGGAGTCTGTCTCAGTATGCGCTTTGCTCGCGCGAGGTAGGGATCGTCGGCGGGAGCTGAGGTTGTCTGGGCTGCCAGCGGCAGCGTGGCGGCGCCAAGGAGCGAAAAGAGGCTTAGAGCACCGGCGAGCAGAGAGAGCAGGGAGAGCACCCGGCGGGCAGCTCGGAAATGTGAAGGCATGGCACCTAAGGTAATCCTCATGCCACGCGATCGCAGAAGCCGAATTACGGCGAGCCGGGAGGCGAATCCAGGAGCTCTACCGCCTCGATGCTGTCCGCCTCCCGCACCACCATTCGAATGGGATGGAGCCACTGCAGCCACGGCATCATGCCGCCGGCGTCGTCATAAATCAGATTGGAGTCGATTCCGTTGGCATCGAGCACGGCCTGCGCTACTTGCGCTTCGACTTCGTTCGCAAAGGTCCTGATGACAGTGTTGAGCTCCGGCAGTTGTCTCTCCATCTCCCCATCCTCAGCTTTCACAGGACCCGTCCCGGTCTGAAATCTGTATCGGCGACACGTCAGCTGCATCGGATCGCCGTCTAACAGGCGCCAGGGATTGGCACGTTGTCTGCCCCGATCAGGTCATGATGCTATTACCGCGGGCGAATATATGAAAATGCTCTATCAGCTCCTGGCTGTGCCCTCCTTCGCATTGATTGCTGCCGGCGTTGGTTGTCGCGAGTCGAAAAAGAAGGGGGAGGTGGTCAACGTCGCGCAGGATACCATGCTGCTCCGCGATCTCTCGGAGGCAAACAAGAACACCGCCGAGGCAGCCGGCGTAGACAACAGTCTCAACACGGTCAGAACCAGTGGTGGCGGCCCGCTTCCGGGGCTGGTGAACGACTCGTTTCAGCCACGTCCGTCTGGCAGCCGCGTTGTCGTGCGGCCATCTCCGGGGGACAGTCAGATGCTGACTCCACCGGTCAAGGCTAACGATGCAGCGGGTCCGACCACGGTCCCCGCCGAGCTATCTCCAGCGTCCGGATCGCCATCGTCAGATCCCTGCGACTCCCCGGCCTCTGTTGATCAGCGCTCCTGTCTCAATCGCTTGATCGACCAGAACGACGTGGATCTCAATCGAACCTACCAGAACCTGATCGCGGAAAGTCGCAAGGTCGGCGGATCCGAGCTGGAGGAACGCCTTCGTCGGGCGCAGCGGAACTGGGTGGACCAGCGAGATGTCGAATGCCGTGGGAGCGGGGAAGGCAGCCTCTGGGCCAGGGGATTCGCGCGCTGTCTCGCCGGCATTTCCGCAAAAAGAACCGCAGAGCTACAGCGGAATCTGGACAGTCTGCGCAGGCAGTAACGACGAAGGCCTGACGTCAAGCGTCAGGCCCTTTCACCGTCGCAAGGACTAGCGGGTCGCAGCTTTCTGCACCCCTGTGCTGGCAATCGCTCGACCTTGAAGAAGGCCATCGATTTCCGCCGCGGCAACGGGGCGCGGTGAGATCCATCCGCCACCAATCGCGCGCGTCGGAACGGTCACGCCCGCAACTCCGCCGGTCGGACTTATCTCGACGACCGCTGTCGCTTCCGATACGCCCGCCGTGCCGCTGTTGATTACCAGGACCCATCGGCCAACAGCAGGACGCTGCCAGCGCACGACGTACATGCCGGGCTGCGATCCGGCCCTGATATCAAGCTGCATGCTCTGCCGCTTTCCGTTGACGACGCCTTCAGCTGTACCTGTGACAGTTTTCGCCTGAAGATCGCCGTGATGGTAGGTACGTACTGTGAGAAACGCGTCACGCGAAGTCCGGTCGAAAGGATTGGCGGGGTACTCGATCGCGATCCATGGCGGGCCTGCGTTTGCGGCGCTGAAAGCAGAAAGTGTGAGCGCGGTGACGAGCGCGAAAGAGCGAAGCAGCGTGCGTTTCATTGAAAACTCCTGAAAGGATTTTTCGAGCGCTTGTACGATGCCGCTCGCGCCCTCAGGGTTTAACACGACTCTATTTCGTTCTCCGCAGGGTGACCGGGCCCTTGAACGTGCGCACCGACACCTTCGCGCCCCCACCACTCTCATCGGCCGTAAGCTCGGCCCCACGGCCAAAGCGACCGGGAATGGGGCTTTTCTTCGAGACGTTGTTGGTGATACTTCCCGCGATCGTCACTACCGAGAACGTCGCGCCCATTTTGTCCGGGATCGCGATATCGATGCTTCCACTATGGGTGTCGAAGTCGAATGCGCCGCTGCGGTCGAGCCGACCCGCGAAGCTGATATTGCCAGTGACTGTCTCTAGCTTCATCCGCTCGAACACGCCGTTTCCGCCGTCGATCCTGATGGGTCCGCTCACCGTCGAGAAACCCGCGTCCGAGCTTGCTCCCTGCAGCGTGATCGCACCAGTAGCGCTCTTGGCCCTGACCCACGATGGCGAGCCGGTGATGTGAATGTCTCCGTCGATCGCTTCGGCGTTCAGCTCGTGCGGATTTCCCCTGACGTCGATCGTTCCGCTCACCACGTACAGGTCGAGTCCGCCTGCTACATCGCTGACATCAATGTTCGCAGTGGCGGTTTTTACCCAGAGACGAACGCGCGCAGGTACCCAGATCTCGAGCCGGGTTGGCTTTGGATCCCGCTCGTTCAGCGACTCGACGAACATCTTGGCGCCAGTGTAGCCGCCGCCCATGAAGA
>JALYKM010000373.1 GCA_030774785.1 Gemmatimonadota bacterium | reverse complement strand
GAATAGCGCCGCACTGGGGAAGATATTCTTTTCGATCGCGTGGCTATTGATTTGGAGCCGTGCTGTTTTCCTGCTTGTCCAAGTCTGGCTGCAAAGGATTTCTAGGCTAAAAGCGTCATTTCACGCTGGCTAACGAACGTTGCAGCTGGCAAGCACTTTTCGGATGCGGCTTCGCCGCAATGGTGGTAGTGTGTTTGCAGCTGAACTAAGGCGTCAGGTGGACGCAACCGCGCTCGTTGTCCGCAAGGGCGCCAACCCAGAATCAGAGGAGGTGGAACATGTCACGAGGACTGAAGGCTTTGATTATGTGCACCGCGGTTCCGACGGTGCTTGTAGCTCAGACGGGTACGCGAAAGCCGGTGGAAGGCGTCTGGAGAGTAGTGGAAATTGTAGTCACTGGCGCGGATGCCTCGAACAATGCGAGCCCCCAGCCAAGCTTGTTCATCTTCACGCGACACCACTACAGCCAGATGTGGATTCGAGGAACCCAACCGCGCGCATTGTTCAAAGCAGAAGAACCTACTGACGAAGAGAAAATCCCCGCCTTCGATTCCTTCGTAGCCAACACGGGAACATACGAAGTAATGGGCACGACGTTGACAATCCGACCGATCGTGGCAAGATACCCCAATTTCATGGCGGGCGGCTTCGACAAATATCAGTTCCGCATCAAAGGCAACACGCTATGGCTAACGGAAAAGTCAACGGCCCAAACTTCTCGCATCGGCTCCCAAATCGTACCGTCATCGGCACCCGTCAGCGAGACTCGATTGAAGCTTGTTCGGGTGCAATGAAGGGCGCCATCTAACCCGCGCTTGCTGCTGACGGGGTCCAAAGCGCTTCGGCCGCCTCTGGTATGTTTATCTGGTTTGGATGGCAGCGGCCTCAGCAGGCCCCCGCAGCAGAAGCGCGGCCCGTTAGCTAGACAACGAGCATTGTGAAACAATACGATCCTGCGGTTGCTCCATCACCATCGGAATGGCTGGCTCTGGACGAGCAGGAGCGGCTCCTCCTCGTGCAGCGCTATCATGAGCGCGCGAAGATCGACCTCCCCAACTCTAAGGTGCACGCCGTCATCCACACCGTCGTCGAGAATCAGTTGGCCGAAGTCGTCCCCGCAGTCGTTGAAACGTTTGAGCGGTTGCGAGGCGAAGGACTCGAGAGGCACGATGTCGTGCACGCGGTTGGCTCGGTGCTCGCCCGCCACATGTCCCAGCTCATGGAGCACGGACGATCGGACGGCGATCCAAACGCCCCCTATTTCGCCGAGCTGCGGAGACTCACGGCGTCAGGTTGGCGTGCCAGCTAACGAGAACTGATAGCTGACGGCGCTCCATTGATGTTGTCGCGCGCCTGGCGAGATCGCGATGCTGCATGCATTCTTGCGCCTGGAGGCTGAACGCCTCAGCCAAGCTCCGGCGTCGTGTTCAGATTCCCGAAGACTATTCTTTCTGGGATCTCCATGTGGCCATTCAGGATGTGATGGGATGGCTTGATTACGACCTCCACGAATTCACGGTCATTGATCCCGACACGAGCAGCGGGATCAGGCTCGGCATCCCGGACGAGGACTTTCCGGATGAGCGGCCCACCGTTCCGGACTGGGAGGTCGCCGTCTCGGAGTACTTCGACGATCGCTCGCCTCCGGGCTTGTACCTCTATGACTTCGGCGATGACTGGCGTCATGCTCTCATTTACGAGGGCATCATGAACGCGGAGCCGCGCGTCACCTATCCACGCTGTGTCGGCGGGGCGAATGCGCGACCGCCCGAGGATTGCGGGGGAGCGGGAGGGTTTGAGGAGTTCAAGAAAGCGGTGAGCGATCTGAATCATCCCGAACATGACGAGTACCTGGAATGGTTGGGCGGCCAGTTCGACCCTGACGCATTCGATCCCGGAGCAGTGAGCTTTGATGATCCGCGCAAGCGTTGGGACCTGGCATTCAGGCAGTAGCGTTGTCTAACGATCGCTGCACTTAAACGAGCGAATGTTGAGGATACACTGCGCTGTGCGCCTGTGGCGATTCTTGTCTGCGGTGATCATTCTCTCTTTGCGCCCTCCATGAGATCGTTTCCGCTGGGAGGGAAGTTATGCCGACGAAGTCGAAGTCACGGACTACCACTAAGCGCTTAATCCCTATTAGACCGCTCGTGCGCCGTC
>JALYKM010000372.1 GCA_030774785.1 Gemmatimonadota bacterium | reverse complement strand
GGAGCCACTTCGGCGTTGCTCGAGACCGAGAACTTTGCATCGGCGCTCACTGCAGGGCGCGTCGGATTCGACGCCTCGGAGCAGGCGGCGAGACCGGCAACGACCGTTAACAGTAGAGCCAACTTTTGTTTCATTCGATGATTCTCCCCTTGAGGATGAATGTTGGACAGCCGGTACTGTCCGGAATTACCGGAAAAGCAGAACAGCTCGGAAAGCATCGAAGAAGAACAGTCGTTCTCGGAACGAATAAGGCTGGCTCGGTCTCTGACCGAGCCAGCCAGGCATCTACACTACAACATCTCCTTGAGAACGCAATACCCGACGTTTCCGGCCTATCGGTATATTCGGCCGACCCGATTCCTCTAGCTTGCGCTTTCGGCTTGGAGCCATGGTGACATCCCGGCAGCCCCGACTGGTGAGTTCGGCGGTTCTCCTTCCTCTCCTCTTCGCCTGCGCACCAGCGATGACCAAGGATAAGCCCGCGGTAACTATTGCTATCGTCAACGGCCGTGTCTGGACGGGCGAAGCGGCTCGGCCCTGGGCGGATGGGGTCGCCATAGCCGCCGATCGAATCGCGGCGGTCGGATCCACATCAGAGATTCGTGGCTGGATGTCCCCGGAAACTCGCGTGATCGATGCGCACGGGGGAATGGTGGTCCCCGGATTCATCGACTCGCACATTCACTTTCTGAGCGGAGGGATGAATCTCTCCTCCGTGCAGCTCAGAGATGCGAGGACTCCGGCGGAATTCATCGCGCGCATCAAAGCTTTTGCCGCGACTGTCCCGCAGGGAACGTGGATCACGGGTGGCGACTGGGACCATCAGAACTGGGGCGGGGAGCTGCCGCAACGCTCGTGGATCGACTCCGTCACGCCGAACAATCCTGTCTGGATCAACCGCCTCGACGGCCACATGGGGCTCGCCAATACCGCCGCGATGCGCGCGGCGAAGGTACCGATGTCGGGAGGTGACATCGCCGGCGGAACGATCACGCGCGATGCGTCAGGGCAGCCAAGCGGAATCTTCAAGGACAACGCGCAGGAGCTGATCGATCCTGCCGTTCCCAATCCCACCCCGGCGATGCTGGACCGCGCGCTCGATGCCGCGATGGCCTACGTGGCGGAGCGCGGCGTGACTTCGGTGGATCACATGGGAACCTGGTCGGATCTCGCGGTGTTCGAGCGGGCGCACCGTGCCGGAACGCTGCGAACACGCATCTACGCCTCTGTGCCACTTTCGACGTGGGCGCGCCTGCGTGACACGCTCGCCGCCCGGGGACACGGCGATTCATGGCTTCGCATTGGGGGTCTGAAAGGATTTGTCGACGGCTCGCTCGGATCACACACGGCCGCGATGATGCAGCCATTCACCGATGCTCCTGGCGACAGCGGACTTCTCGTCAACACGCCGGAGAATCTCTACGCGTGGACCTCGGCGGCCGACAAGACGAATATGCAAGTGATCGTTCACGCAATCGGCGATCGGGCAATCAACGTTCAGCTCAACATCTTTGAGCGGGTCGAGCGCGAAAACGGTTCGCGCGACCGGCGGTTCAGGATCGAGCACGCGCAGCACATCGCCCCGGCGGACATCGCCCGCTTCGCTCTGCTTGGCGTCATCCCGAGCATGCAGCCGTATCACGCTATCGACGACGGAAGATGGGCCGAGAAAGTGATCGGCCCCGAGCGAGCAAAGACCACATACGCGTTTCGCTCTCTTCGGGACACGGGAGCGCGCCTCGCGTTCGGAAGCGATTGGTTCGTGGCACCGGCGACTCCGCTCGAAGGGATCTACGCTGCCGTCACGAGGCGGACACTGGACGATAAGCACCCGGAAGGCTGGGTACCCGAGCAGAAGATCACGGTCGAGGACGCGCTTCGCGCTTACACCACTGGAGGCGCGTACGCATCATTTCAGGAGCACGATCTAGGTTCGCTGAGGCCCGGGAAGCTTGCCGACATCGTGATAATCGATCGGGATCTGACCAGGATTCCGCCGGAAACGATCCGCGATGCACAGATCGAGTACACTATCGTTGGCGGACGAATCGTATTCGATCGCAGTTCCACATCCCGCTGAACGGAAAAGCGCAGGAGAACCGATGGCGGCAGGGAAAGAATGCAGCTTTTACCGCTGGGACTCGATGAAAAAGGAGCGTGTTTCGGACATGCTGGAGCGACGGCTCATCACCGGGGACCGCATGATGCTCGCGCACGTCTACCTCAAGAAGGGATGCATCGTGCCCAAGCACTCGCACGAAAACGAGCAGCTGACCTACATCCTCGAGGGCGCGCTCAAGTTCTGGATCGGGGATGACGGGGCGGAGGAGATCACTGTCCGGGCGGGTGAAGTGCTGCTCATTCCGGCGAACGTTCCGCACAAGGCCGAGGCGCTGGAGGAGACTCTCGACGTCGATGTATTCAGTCCGCCCCGTCAGGACTGGCTCGATAAAAAAGACGATTACCTGAGACGCTAACCTTGGATCTCGGCATTCGCGGCAAAGTTGCCCTGGTGTCGGCGAGCAGTCGCGGGCTCGGCCGCGCGATCGCCGAAGAGCTGGCCGCTGAGGGGGCCAATCTCGTCGTCTGCGCGCGCGGAGAAGAAGCGCTGCGCCAGACGGCCGACGAGATCAGGAAGCGGTCCGGCGTCGAGGTCATCGATGTCGCGGCCGATGTGGCGGATCCTGCCGGACTCGACCGCGTCGCCGCGGCGGCGCTCGAGAAGTTCGGAAAGGTCGACATCCTCGTGACGAATTCGGGCGGTCCGCCGAGTGGTCCCTTCGAGAGTCTGACTCCGGAGATGTGGGATGCGGCGGTGAGGCTGCTCCTCACCAGCGCCGTTGGTCTCGCGCGTGCGGTGTTGCCCGGCATGAAAGAGCGTCGCTGGGGAAGGATTCTCAACGTGACTTCGATCGCGGTGAAGCAGCCGATCGAAGGCCTCATGCTCTCCAACAGCCTGAGGGCCGCGGTCACTGGTTTCGCGCGGACGCTTGCCAACGAAGTAGCGCCGTTCAACGTGACGGTGAATAATCTCATGCCCGGGTACACCCGTACGGATCGCGTCGAGCAGCTGGCGCGCGCCACCGGTGAAAGATCGGGAACGTCGGCCAAGGATGCGTTCGCCAAGTGGGAGAAGGAGATTCCCATGGGACGACTGGGCGAGCCGCGCGAATTCGCGGCGCTCGCCGCCTTTCTTGCGTCGGAGCGGGCGAGCTACATCACGGGAAGCTCGATTGCGGTGGATGGAGGCTGGATTCGCGCACTGTTGTGAGCTGGCCCCCTATCGCCTGGGCACAGACCTTCAGCGGCCCTGACGGAATCAGCCGGGTAAACGCGCCGGCAAGTGGTGACATCAGTGTAGTAGGACATCGATGGACACACTGGTGACGACTGCCGTACAGGTGCACACGTATATTGGCCAGCCAATGAGATTCCGCCGATCACGTAAACCCCGAAGCCACGAAGCCGCGGTGGCCGCAACGCCATCGTACGCGCAGCTGGCGGCGAACACTCTCGACGCGCAGCTGGCTTCACGGGCCGCGGCGGGTGACGACGCCGCGTTTTCCACGCTGGTTACCCGGTACCAGCCGGCGGTCTTCCGGTGGGCCCTGATTTTCGCGCGCGATCCGGACGAAGCGGAGGACATCTCGCAGGAAGTGTTCGTGCGAATGTACCGGCAGCTATCTCAATACCGCTCTGATGGATTGCTGTCATCCTGGCTGTACGCGATCACCCGTCGCGCGGCCAATCAGATGCGGCGCACCCTCAAGCGCAGGAGCCGGCTCGCTCTTTCTCCGGCGGCGCGGCCGCTGCGCGACGTGTACACGACCGATCCCGGCGGTCGCGTCGATCGAGAGCGCGCAGCCGCGGTGATCCGCGAAATGTTTTCCGAGCTGCCACCGCGCCAGCGCGAGGTGTTCGACCTGATCGATCTGCAGGGTCTTACACCCGCCGAGGTGGCCGCACGCACAGGGATGAAACCGGTGTCGGTGCGGGCAAATCTGTTCAAGGCGCGATCATCGATTCGGGCCAGATTCCTCGCGACGCACCCAAGCTACAGTGAGCTGCACAAATGACTTGTAAGGACTGTCTTTCCGCGCTCGCGACTGAATCGCTGAGAGAGATGACTCCCGATTCCGCCGTGATGCAGCATTGTGCGACCTGTCCCGACTGTGCGCGCGTGACGACCGCACTGCGCGACAGGGAATATGAGACCGCAACCGTTCTCAACGGGCTCCCGCCAATGAGCAATCCTTTGACCGTGGCGGAGACCGCGGTCCGTACCGCGCAACGGCGTCGAGTCGGCCGCGTGGCAGTGATGATCAGTGGGGCAGCGCTCGTCGTCACGCTCTGGATCGTGGCAGCGACGATCGTCATACCGGCTCTTGATGACGGACACATCGTGGCAGGGTCAACACTGCGCACGGAGACCATGCAGCTGACCTGTCTCTCGCCGCAGCAAGCCGGGGACATCATCAATCCCTATGTGCGGGCACGCGGGGGTACTTACTATGCCTCCAAATCGGGAATTTCCGCCATCACTGTGCGCGGTACGTCCGAGGAGCTCGCGAAGTCGCGAGATCTGATACGGGAATTCGAGAAAGATCCGGGCGCCGCATGTCGCGCCCCGGCGACGTTGCTTCGGGAGCTCGACAAACAAATCTTGGAGCTGCAGGGTCCACCAACCGCCAATGCGCCCGTCGTGGCACCTGAGAACGTGCCAAACCCGCTGAAGAAATAGTAGCGCGAGGCGGGTTGCGGCCCTCAAGTGAAAAGCCCCGCCAAAAAAGGCGGGGCTTTTTGCAAGGCGCCACCGATCCGGTCAGCCGCGGTCAGCCGACGGCTCAACCTTTCGGAGCGTTGGGTTATCTAAGGATCATAGCCCAACCAGACATCCACGAACAGGACACCCGCCCATGCGCCCAACTCCTCTTCTCGCCCTGACCGTCTTCAGTCTGCTCACGCCACCGGCTGTTCGGGCGCAATACGACGACCGTGCTCAGAAATGGCTCCAGAACTGTGAGAACAGCTGGAACAACGACCGCGCGCACTTCTGCGAGCTCCGCAATATCACGCTACGTCCGGAATCGAAGCTTTCGGTTGATGGACGCGAGAACGGAGGCGTCGCGTTCCACGGTTGGGACCGGAATGAAGTGAAAGTCGTAGCGATGATCCAGGCCAACGCCGACGACGACAACCAGGCCGAGGCGCTGGCGAAACAGGTTCGCATCAATACCAACGGTGGGCGCATCAGCGCCGAAGGCCCCTCGCCGCAGCGCCGAAGCTGGTGGTCCGTCAGCTACGAGATCTACGTCCCGACTCGCTCGAATCTGGAGGCCGTCACGCGAAACGGCGGCGTCTCCGCCGAAGCCGTGGAGGGCGATCTGGATTTTCAGGCGATGAATGGCGGGATTCGCGTGGCCAACGTCGCGGGCGACGTTCGGGGTGAGACGATGAACGGCGGCATCAGCGCCTCGCTGTCGGGAAGCTCCTGGCGCGGGAAGGGTCTCGATCTCCGAACGACCAATGGCGGCGTTTCCCTCACCATCCCTCGTGGGTACAACGCACGCCTCGAGACTGGCACGACCAACGGCGGCATGCGCGTCGATTTTCCTATCACCGTGCAGGGCTCGTTCGGCAGGCGGATCCAGACGCAGCTCGGTAGCGGCGGGCCACTGGTGCGCGTCATCACGACTAATGGCGGGGTCAGGATCTCCCAAAGGTAATCCGGCCCGGACGATGTGCGGCAGGCTCGGCTTTCCCCATATATTTCCGGGAAAGCAAACGGTTACGTGTGATGCCGATAGACGAAAAGCCGAGCAAGAACGAGGATGAATACTTCGCCAGGCAAAACGCGGAGATCATCAGCGAGATGCGCGCGAAGCTCGACGCCGAGCGGAAGAAGACGGAGCGTTCGGCGCATCACAACAAGTGTCCGCGCTGCGGCGCCGATCTGAAGGAGCAGCACGTGGAAAACGTTAAGATCGACGAATGTCACGAATGCGGCGGGGTCTGGCTGGACCGCGGCGAGCTCGAGCAACTCCGCCGCGTGAACCGCGCTCGCGGCGTGTCGGGAGGGGTCTTGGGCTCGCTCTTCAAGCGGCGCTGACCCAACAGCGCATTACACCCTTGGCCTGAGAGAAAAAACTCTGCTCGATTCCGAGCGGAGTTTTTTCTTGCACGGCGTGTCGAAGCATATTTCCGTCATGGCCGATCGAACGATCAGGTTTTTTCTGCAGGTGGGACTCATTCTCGCCGTGGTTATTGCTCTCCCTTACAAGGTTTTCGAGCTGGATCGCTACTTCGTGCCGAAGGAGCTGGTTCTCAACGTCGCCGCGCTCGCTCTAGCGGTGCTACTGCTGGCGAGACGTCGCTCGCTCTCATTCGACCTGGCCGACGCGCTCCTCGCCCTTTTTCTCCTCTGGAGCGCGGCCTCAGCCCTTTTTGCCACCAACTACTGGCTCGCACAGCGCTCGCTCGGAGTCAGCGTTTCAGGCGCGGTCGTGTTTTGGGGAGCGCGATCCGTCGCCGCGCGAGGACTTTATCGTCCCATTCTCGTCGTCGCGGCGATTGCCGCCGTCTGCGCTGCCGCCCTGGCGTTGGCACAGGCGTATGGCCTCGAGACGGAATACTTCAGCGCCAATCGCGCGCCTGGTGGCACGTTCGGCAACAGGAATTTCGTGGCGCACATCGCGGTGATAGGGCTCCCCGCGCTCGTCTGGTGCACGGTCACCGCGCGCCGTCCGTTCGGCGCCCTGCTCGGCTCGCTCGGCGCAGCGCTGCTCGCCGCGGCGCTGGTGTTGTCGCGATCGAGAGCGGCGTGGCTCGCTGTCGCGGCGTCCGTGATCATCCTCTTCGTGCCGATGCTGGCGTCGCGAAAATACTGGCGCGGCGGGAAGATCGGCGGACGATTCGCGCGTCTGACGCTTGCGGCAGCTATTGGCGGGATGACGGCGATCGTATTGCCCAACACGCTCAACTGGAACAGCGAGTCACCGTATCTCGATTCAGCGCTCGGGATGGTGGACTACAAGCAGGGCAGTGGGCGAGGCCGTGTGTCGCAATACACGAACTCGCTGAGGATGGCAGTCGCAAATCCCGTATTCGGAGTTGGTCCGGGAAACTGGCCAGTCGAGTATGTACGCTTCGCCCCGTCCGGGGATCGTTCGATTGCCGACGATGGGATGACGGCGAATCCGTGGCCGAGCAGCGACTGGGTAGCATTCATCTCGGAGCGCGGATTCGTGCCGACGCTCGCGTTGCTTGGCGCGCTCACCGTTCTTTTCTTCCGCGCGCTGAGACGGTGGAGCGACCTGAAGGACCCTGACGCAGTATTGGCCCAGTGCGTTCTCGCGGGAACGATCGTGGCGACGATGGTCGTGAGCGCCTTCGACGTAGTGCTTCTTCTCGCGGCGCCATCATTTTTGGTGTGGAGTGTGCTCGGCGCAACGAGTGGAATACGCGATACCAGTGGAATGCTGCGCGCCCGGGAAGTGAAGGTCTCGCCAAAAGCGCTGTCACTCGCTGCCGCGGGAATTATCCTCGTCGTGCTCGCCTCGGCCGCGCGCAGCGCGACCCAGGCGCTGGCGATGTCGAGGGTTGGCCGAGGCGGACTGACGGCGGGTTGGGTAACCGGCGCGATGTGGGATCCCGGGAGCTATCGGATCAATCTGCGAGTCGCCGAGCTTTACTCGCGCCGAGGCCATTGTTCCGTTGCACGCGGCTACGCGCGTCGAGCGGTCGCGCTCTTCCCGCTCGCGCCGGAGGCGAAGAGGATTAGGCGGAGTTGCGAGTAAAACACTCAGTGCGGCTGGCCGCTGTCTCAGGAGTTCTCATTCTGCCTTGGGTAGCGGACGCGCAGATCGCGACGCCGCCACGTTTCGAGGCAGCTATCTACGGCGGCGGCTCCATCCCTCTGGGCGAGTCCAGGGACAGCGCCAATGCCGGATATCACCTCGGTGGTATCGCCTTCACTGCCGTCAACAATGTCCTGGATGTCAGGATCGACGCTGCATTCAGCAAGCTCGGGGACAAGACCTTGAGCGAAGGAGCCACCTTCCGTGAAGTCGGCACAAACCTCCTCTCTGGAACTGTGGGCGCCGAGATCCACCTTGGCAGCACCCCCGCCGCAGAGCGGGGCAGGAACACGATTTCGCCATACCTGTTGGCGGGTGTCGGCGCCTACAGGTTTCGTTTCGACTACGTCTGCCGAGGTCTCGGGTGTACCGGTCCAGAGCGCGATGGGCGGTCGGAGACCAGATGGGGATTAAACACAGGCGCAGGAGCGACAGTGCCTTTGAGGGGCATGAGGACATTTTTTCAGGTGGCGTATCATGCGATCTTGCCGAAGGGCAGCAAGAACGG
>JALYKM010000371.1 GCA_030774785.1 Gemmatimonadota bacterium | reverse complement strand
GGTACCTCTTCACGCGAGCGCAGCTCGAGCAACCCCGCACCCGAGCGTTTGGCCTCGGCCACGGCATGTTCGACGAGTGACTGCTGTGCGCGCCTTTCTCCGATTGGCCCACCATCGTTCAGGAAGGGGAGCGAAATCAGATAATGCCCCAGCAGGCTTCGCACTCTGACCAGCGGCAACACAGCTTGCCAGCTTCCGTGATCGTCCACCGCTGCGAGATACTGTGTTTCGTGGCCCATCACTTCGGTCATGATTTCTCTCCAGCCGGCCTGATGGCAGAAAGTGCTGGAAGGAGACGATTCCACAAACCGATTCCACTTCTCATGATCGTGGTCAACGCGCAACACACGCAACGGAATCACGGAGGGAAGAGCGTCGACCGGCAGTGCCGGATTTCCGGCGGTCACGGTGCTGATGCGGCTGCTGCCGGAAGGTTCGGCGCTTGAAAGGAAACCGATTCGCGCAAGCCGAGTGTGGCTGCGATGGGCTGAAAACGAAAACTGGAAAGAAGTCGTTCAAGGCGCGGACGCGTTCGTGTCAATCCGCCGTAGTGACGTAGCGTGGTGAGAAAGGGCGCAGCGACGCGGGGCTGATCCACATCCAGCTCCCATGGATGGATGTAGAATGTTCCCGCCACACCACGACGTTCTGCGGATGCAAGCGCTGAATGCACGAATCCATAGGGCAGATGCCGAAAATAAGCTCCACCACCTGCCGGTAAAACCGCATTGCCTATCTGCAATGTTGCCGGCGGAACCTCGTACAGTCGTCCCGAGTCCAACTCCATGACGTGAGGGTCGCGTTCTCCTCCCACGAATCCGGATCCCTTGCGTCGTACCGGAAAGAGGCTCGAGTCGTAGCGGTACCCCTCTTCGACCAGAATATCCAGCGCCCACTCGCTCCCCCGCATTATCGAGAAGCTTGGAGCACGATAGCCGTAGACGGTGTGTCCCGAAACGTCCTCCAAAATCAGCTTTGAGCTCCTAACAGACGCACGAAAATCTTCCCGGGTGAGGGATGTAACTAGCTGATGGTCGGAGCCGTGCGAAGCAATCTCGTGGCCTCGCTCCGCGATTGCGCGCACCAGCCGGGGTGTGCGCTCCGCGATCCAGCCGAGAACGAAGAAAGTGCCGTGGACGTCGTGTCTCGAAAGCAGATCGAGTAGCAGATTTATCCCCACCTCCACGCGCGACGGTATCACGTCCCAATCTTGGCGTGAGATGTGTGGCGTAAGCGCCGACACCTGGAAATACTCTTCCACGTCGACGGTAAAGTGGTGGCGGACACGCGCTTGAGGCGATTTCATGGAAGTCCCAAAGTAATGCCCATCAACAGTTCAAGGCTATGAGAATTCTCGGGAGTGCGAAACCAAGTGTGCCGTCGAGACAAAACGGAATACACCGCTGGGCAGGTGTGTTGGTGAGTCTTGGCATTGTCTTAGTGACCCTGACTCCTTCGCCTTCCACCGGGGCTCCCGCTCCCTTTTTTTGCATTGATTGCGGAGAGCGTTGGCTAGCGGATGGGATTCTCAATCTTGGTCTGTTTTTTCCGTTTGGGCTCTGGGTAGGGTGGAATGAGCGCCTTGCCGTACGGGCCACACTTTTTGGGCTGCTTCTATCAGCCGTTGTCGAGCTTACGCAGACCTTCATACCAGGCAGGGATCCCGCGCTCGGCGATATTCTATTCAACACACTCGGAACAGCGTTTGGAGCGATGCTCGGGGTTCGGCATCGGCTCTGGCTCCGGCCAAATGCCAGGGAATCACGGATCCTGACTGGCCTAAGCATAATTGCGGTCGGCCTGGTAATGACCGCGACAGCCGTTCTGCTCGCGCCTGACGGAAAACCGGGATCAGTCCAACGCTTCGGCGATGACCTGCTGCTTCAATATCAATCCCGAGCAGGCTCACTTGCACTCGATCAGCCCGAGTACTGGCTTCCGAACGAGCTACACGGCGTCAGAAGCCTTGAGGATATTGTGGTCAGGCGCGAGCGTGATCGTTGGCTAATAAAGGTCGTTGGCGCGAGCCCAGTGACGCTTGGGCCAACAGTGGGGCAGGGTTGGTCCATGCTGACCTATCCTGATGCGATCGGGCGCCGTTGGACCGGGGTCTTAAACGCTCTCTGGATGCTGATTTTGTGTGTACCGGTTGGGTTCTGGGCGCGCCGTCGGCTGGCGCTTGTCGCGGCTTTGACGCTCTCCGCAATAATGGCGATCATTCCAGCATTAGCCGGGATAGAGTCCACGGGTGCGAACGAATGGGTTGGGGCTGGAGTGGGGCTTCTGACCGGAGCAGCGCTAGGAATTCTCTCCAGGCAGCGGAATCACGTTCCTGAAAAAACAGGCGCGCTTAGCGCGCGGAAGCCACGATCCGAGTGAGCTCGCTCACACAGCGCTCTATCCGGGCGTAGCTTGCCTCGAACACCTCTGCTTCGCCGTCCCACGGGTCGACGATCGTCCTGCGCTTTGCAGGCACGGGATCCAAATCGCCAAGTACCAAAACAGAGGCATCAGGACGCATCAGAGATCTAACGGCCGTCGCCTGCTCCTCCGACATGACCACGACAAGATCGGCTGTGCGCAGAGTCTCTCGTGTGACTGCCGCGGAGCGGTGCGCCGACATGTCTACGCCGTACTTCGCTCCTGTCGCCAAAGCCCGGGATGGGGGCGTGCGGCCAGGCCCGATGAACCCGGCAGATCGCGTTGTGACCGACCGGGCAATAACGGGTGGAAGTGAACGCGCAAATACCGCGGCCGCGAACGGGCTGCGACAGATATTGCCATGGCAGATGAAAAGAACGCTGCTCGGCTTTGCATTCTTTAATCGCAGCTCGGCGGCTGCGCGGCGTCGCGCGTGCAGCACCG
>JALYKM010000370.1 GCA_030774785.1 Gemmatimonadota bacterium | reverse complement strand
TCCACCATCTACGGGTCGCCCAGCTATTTCCGTGAATTTCGAGATGCGTGGCTCGTGATCAAAGTGCTGTGGCGGCACCGCGCAGGGATCCTTCACCGTTGAGACTCCTCTGCACCAACGACGACGGGATACTCGCGTACGGGTTGGCCTGCCTCGTAGAAGCCGCTGAACCACTCGGCGAGATCACGGTCGTCGCGCCGGACAGGGAACAGAGCGCAACCAGCCACTCTCTGACTCTCCACCACCCGATCCGGCCAATCGAGCGCGGCGAACGCAGGTTTCAGGTCGACGGAACGCCGACAGATTGTGTAATGCTCGCAGTCGAAGCTCTGATGCCCGAGCGCCCGGATTATGTTCTTAGCGGAATCAATCACGGCCAGAACATGGGTGAGGATGTGCTTTATTCGGGGACTGTCGCCGCGGCGATGGAAGGACTGTCCCTGGGAATTCCCTCCGTCGCCATTTCATTTGCCGGCGGCGACCTGCGAGCCGATGTGAGCATGCTGCGCGATCAGATCGAGCCGCTGAGAAAGCTGCTCGAGCACGTGCTGTCTCTGCGTTCCTTTCCAGAGAATACGCTGCTCAACATCAACCTGCCCCCGCTGCGCGGGGATGACATCAGAGGTGTTCGCCTGACGAGGCTCGGACGGAGAGTGTACTCGGATTCTCTCAAGCCAATGCAGGATCCCTGGGGCCGTCAGATCTACTGGATCGGTGGTGGGTCCATCGCCTGGTCCGGAGAGGAGACGTCTGACTTTCGCGCGATTCAGGAAGGCTATATATCAGTCACCCCTCTGCATCTCGATTTGACCCATCACGCCATGCTTGCCTCAGCGGAGAGGTGGTGGCAGCGCCCGTAGAGCACGAGTTGCGCGGCCCGCGGCGGCGACTCGTGGAGCTGTTGCACGATCAGGGTATCAAGGACCTCGCCGTCCTTCACGCGATCGACCGAACGCCGCGACATCTCTTCGTTCCGACCGGAGTCCGTCACCGCGCCTACGAAGACTCTGCGCTGCCGATCGGGAACGGCCAGACGATTTCGCAGCCGTCGATTCATGCCAGATACCTGGAGCTCCTCAACCTCACCGGGAATGAAAAAGTCCTGGAGATCGGCACGGGCTCTGGTTATCAGACCGCGTTACTGGCCCAGCTCGCTGCGCAGGTCTTCTCCATTGAGCGAATTCCAGCCCTCCTGGACAAGGCGCGCGAGACCATTCAGCAGATAGGTGCGCGCAACATCTCGTTTCTTCTCGGAGATGGCACTCTGGGTTGGCGGCAATACGCGCCGTATGATGCGATACTCGTCGGTGCCGGTGCGCCCGAGGTCCCGTCGACCTATCACGAGCAATTAACCGAGGGTGGACGTATCCTTATTCCACTTGGTGACAGGGAAGAGCAGACACTTTACATGTTCACCCGGCACGGAGACAAGCTAGAGCATACCGAAATCGCTCCGGTGCGTTTCGTGCCACTGGTCGGAAAGTACAGCTGGGAGGGTATGTAGTGCCGCACAAGCCACAACGCCCATTCGTCTCCCACGAAACGCGGAAAACTGCAGGTCGGGCAGTCACCGCGTGCGAGTTTCACTTGTACACGCCATTCATACCCGGTAGGGAGCGACAGATAGCCGAGTCGCTCCCGCCCGCAGATTCGTTGGAAGTGGTGAAGCCTCGCCCGGATTCCAGCGCCTCGCTCAGACCGATAGAGGACTTTCTCGATATGTCTTCGCCGGCAGCGCCTCCCTACACGCCAGACACGAGTGACGACTCATACGCAAGCGAGTTCGAGGGCGAGGAGGACGAGTCGGACGAGCTTCCCCCAGTCGAGCACTTCACGGATCCCCTGCCGGCGGTCAGTCAGTTCGCACCGGACACTGAAGGAGCTCTTTCAGATGCGGGGCCGGCTGGGAGCGGCGATCTCGCTCCGACCGGAGGCCATCCTGTGGATTCTCTAGAGCCTGGCTGGATAGATACAGACTGGCAGCATTACGATTGGCGGGCCGCGGCGGCGCTGGGAGAACCCGCAGACGAAGAAGCGTCGAACGCGTGGGCGGCGACTGTCTGGGACGGAACAGTTCCGCCAGCGCGTGATCTGCGACAGACAGCCGCGCATGCGATCGCGAGCGCGCTGGACGAGATCGCGCAGCGAATCAGAGACGGCGAGCTTGCCGTCCCGGGATCCGGCGCCATGACGGATCCGGCGACGATCGCTGCAACCCTGGCCGCCCTCCTGGGGGTGAGACGCTAGCACGCGAATGGAGAGCATCCATCTCGAAATTCGGGGACGCGTGCAAGGCGTCGGATTCCGATGGTACCTCGTTGACA
>JALYKM010000369.1 GCA_030774785.1 Gemmatimonadota bacterium | reverse complement strand
TGGTTGGTACGCGTGGCGACTGCAGCGGCGACGTTCGCTCTCCCACTCAATGCACAATCCTCGCGCGATAGCGCCGGCGTTCTCATCGTGGAGAATGCGCGGCCGGCCTGGAGCGACAGCGAGCGATATCTCAGCCACCTAGAATCCGATCGAGAAGAGTGAATGGATGCAACCTAACGCCTTAGTTCAGCTGCAAGCACACTATCACCATTGCGGCGAAGCCGCATCCGAAAAGTGCTTGTCAGCTGCAACGTACGTTAGACCGCAAGCGCGTTTGACTAGAGCTTTACCTCGCTAAGCTGAATCGTGGGTTCAACAGTTGTGTAGTTCGGAATATCACCCATGATCACGTCTGCATGCGGTCCGAAACTAGCCTGGAAACTTTCCACGGAGTCAAAGTACAAATGCCCCATCACCGCATAGGCGGGCGGAGATCCCGGGGCTGCTCCCGCCAGGCCTTGTTCGACCGCGGCTCTCTTGCACGCCGGACCAAGTTTAGCCCGCACCATGGGGATATGTTTTTCGAGGTAGTAAGCAAGATCGAAGGTGCTAGCTTCGGTTTTAGGATAGAGCACCGACACTTTAATCACTGTGTCCTCCCAGAAAGGGCGATTTGCAAGTGTTTGCGGCTCTCTTCTTTTGCGGCCTAACGCCTTAGTTCAGCTGCAAGCATGGTATCACCATTGCGGCGAAGCCGCATCCGAAAAGTGCTTGTCAGCTGCAACGATGGTTAGGCCGCCGCATCGGACGCACAAATCTGTCATCACAAGCGCTAAGTACAATGTCTCTATCTTGCGTAGATCCAATCACGGTTTTGCGCTTAATGGACGCGAACTACCCGCGCCGGAAATCCTTTGTCTACGACCGGTCGCTGCGGCGCATTCGCAATTGCCCACACAGTGGCCATTAGCGTCCGACTCACTTCCTGGACTTTCCTCATGTCCAGGTATCGAGCTTCGTCATTTGAGCGATGATAACGGGCGTGTAGACCAGTGAAGAATTCGATGGTGGGAATCCCGTGCTCGATCAACGGTCGGGAGTCGGTGCGTGGGTAATAGAACTCGCTGTCTGGATCATCGTACTGGTGATTCAGTTTCAAATTCAGGTAGGCGCGGTTGGTCCGCTCGACCAAAGAGTCCAGGCCGGTGCTTAGAACGCGCGGCCCGATAACGAAGACTTCATGGGCTTTCGCCTGGTGTGAGGCAGTGTCGGAAAGGCTGGCTGTCCCGCCGATCATGTCGACGTTAAAGTGCGTGACGATTTTGTCAGCTGGCACAATGCCGCTGGCCATGAATTCCTGAGAGCCGTATAGCCCTATTTCATGTCCGGTATCCCAGATGAACATCACCGAACGCCGAGGTCGCGGCGCCCGCATCATTTGCTCGGCGACCGCGAGAATGGCCGCGCTCCCGCTGGCGTTGTCGTCAGCGGCGTTATAAGCGCTGTCTCCAGCTACCAGTGGTGCGCCGACAGCACCATCGAGATGCGCCGCGATAGTGACGTACTCGCTATTGAGCCGCGGATCCGATCCCTTGATCGACGCAACGATGTTGTAGGTAGTCCGACGGTATTCAACTGCGGGGATGTGTATCCTTACCTGCTGTGCAAGCTCAAAGGCTGGAGGGAACTCGGCGCCCGTCGGCCGATCCAAGATGCGATCGGCGATGCCCTGGTGGGGCACGAGCAGCAGCCGCGCCAACTCAGGCCGAACCAGGATCGTTGTTATTGGTGTCTGTCCTGTCGGCACCGGCGGATCGAGCTCGCTGAAAATCCAAAGCGGACCTGATCTGATTCCATTCCAGTTGTCGAGTACGGGCTTCATCGGAATGAGGAGCGTCCCGAGTGCGCCCACTTTCACAGGGGCACTGCGCGGGCCCTCGAAATCATTGGGAAGGTTCTCGAATGAGACTCCATTTGGGAATTCGTGGAGGGCGAGCACCAGTTTGCCTTTGAGATCAAGGCCGGCGTAGGAATCGATGCTCCGCGATTTCATTCGCACTCCGCTACCAACGAACACGACAGATGTCGTGGTATCGATGGCGTGCACAAACGGATTGAGCAGCAAGTCGCCAAAACCAAAGCGGCGACCTCCGAACTCGAGAAATATTGCCGCTGTGTCTGGAATTCCTCCCTTCAGAGCGAAGTGCTGTAAGTAAGTCTTGTTGTCGCCGTTAGGGCGCAGGTTCGCGCGACGCAGCCGGCGAACGATGAATTGCGCCGCGCTGTCGAGGCCGGGACCGAACGTGTCACGACCGCCCAATAAATCGGAGGCGAGATACTCGATATCGCTCGAGACTTGCGAAACCGTAATTCGGTCGGCTGCTGCGCGCACCCCGGAGGGGATTACGATTTGCGCGCGAGTCTGAGTAGCGAACAGGGCGAACAACGCTAGAAGAACGCTAGTCCGGATCCGCATTGTGGCTCAAGTCTCCATCATTAGAATCAGACGCAACCAGGTCAGCTAAAATGCAAGACTTGGGCGATAGCGTGCGTTGACCTAATAGGGTCGGCCTAACGCCTTAGTTGAGCTGCAAGCGAATCAAATAGAATGCGGTGGCGAAGCCGCCGCTACTGAAGCTCGCTTGGCAGCTCCAACGATGGTTAGGCATCGGGCGCATGAGACTCGCGAGTTCCTACCGGCTAATGACCGGCGCGACGGATCGGAGCACGCTCGAATCGCCCAAAACGACAACTGACATCGCGCCTGGCGTGAAGTATCGACGCGCTGCGCTTTGTAAGTTGGTCCCGTGGAGACCCGCGAACGCCCGTTGCAATGCGGGCCAGTAATCCCGGCGCAGCCCAAGCGTTTCGGCGGTGGCTATACGCTCTGCCGCGACTTCTCTCGACTCGCTGGGCCTGGCGAGAGCGGCGGAGACAATTCGCATAGCGAGATTGACTTCCGCCGAATCGGGCGGTTTCGCTGCCAGTCGCGCCAGCTCCGACTTGATTATCGAAAGCGCGTCACCCGTTCGGCCGGGCTTTACGCTGGCGCGAATGACGAACGTGGTCGCGAAAGCAGCTTGGACGCCGCCAGCGTCCACGCCGTAGGTCCAGCCGCGCGCAACGCGTAGTTCCTCGTTGAGCCGACGAAGAATCAGCAGCCGGAGCAGCAACGTCGCAGCGTAATCGGGACTCTCTTGTCCGCCCAACTGAGTCCCGACAGCGATCGTGCCCTGCGTCGAGCCCGGTCGTAGTAGCGTCTCCACCTTGCTCGTCGCAGGCAAATTCACCCTGCTTTCAGCGCGCCGTACCCCCGGCCGGCTTTCCCATCTCCCGAGATGCAGCGACGTAATCCTGCGCACTTCGTCAACGCTCTGTGGCGCAATGATGACCAGGATTGCGTTCTGCGGAACGTAGTTGGCGGAATGAAACCGGCCGATCTCTTCCGGCGTCCTCAATGACAGCGCGCTATCCGACGGCGCTGCATTGCTGCGGAAGGACGGAGTGCGCAGCAGGGCAAGCGCATGTTCCGACACAAGTGTGAAGGGATTGTCCAGACGGCGACGCCGACTCTCGATGAATCTCTGACGTTGCCGATTTATCTCTGCGGGGCTCATGTCCGGTTGCCGCACTACGGCGCTCAATAGCGCCAAAGCTGACTCAAGACTGGGCGAAGGGCCGCTCATCCGAAAACTCGTTGTCAGCCCTTCGGCATCAGTGCCTGCGGTAGCTGCAGCAAACAGGACTCCCAAAGAGTCGAGGCGATTCGCGCTCACGCCGCTGGTGCCGCCCATGACGGACTCGCGGACGAGAAGTGATGTTCCGGGCTCACCGCTGGTCTCGGCGCGCCATCCGCTCCCGATCACAAGCCGGGCCTCAAAGAGCGGGGCTCGCGGGTCGCTGGCCATGAGCACCCGGAGTCCATTCGGGAGTGTGAACCGGGATAGCTCCGGAACGGTGAGTTTGGCGATCGCCAACTTCGTCGGCCTTGCCGGCACCGTGACGCCGGTGGGTTGTTGCGCATGCGCAGAATGGACGCAGCCAAAGATCGCGGCTCCTACGATCGACACCCGAACTCGAAAAGGCGCATTCATGGCCGTCTCCGGACGCCAGCCGAGTCGCGTGCCGGAAGCGTCGTCACGATAGCGCGTGGCGGCGAATTGAATAGTCTGGTCACGATGTTCGAGAGATCATTTTGGGTAACTGCGTCAACCGCACGAAGCCACGAATTGATCAACTCGGGGTTTCCGTTGACCGTCGCGTAGAAACCGAGGCTGTAGGCGAGCCCTCGGGATCCGCCGCCGCGCGTCACCGCGAGGAACTCACGCGCCAGCACACTCTTGGCGCGTTCGAGGTCCGCGCGCGGGACCGTGTTCACGGCGAGTCTTACGATCTCCTCTCCGATCGCTCTCTCCGCTGTCTCAGGATCGACGCCAGGCTTCAGCACGGCTGTGATAATGAACGGCACTGGGTCGGACGATGCACGCAAGTCCAAGCCCGATACCTCGATATGTGTCGCCAGTTGCCGCTCGTCGACGAGACGCCGCTTGAGCAACGATGATTCGCCCCGAGCCAGAATAGTGGCGAGGACATTTAGCGCGGCATACTCGGGCGCACCTCCGGCGACAGTGGAGTACGCGATGTCGAGCCGTGAAGCCGGCGCGAGGCTGTCGGTCAGCACGATACGCTTCGTGGCTGGCGAAGCAGTTTGTGACGCAGGAAGGCTGGGCGCTGGCGCGCGTGGAATATCGCCAAAATACCTGCCTATGTGCGCCAACGCGTCGGCGGTCGCGACATCGCCGACGACGACGAGTGTCGCGTTGTTCGGACGGTAGTGGCTATGGAAGAAAGCAGTCAGCTCTTCAGCGCCCGTCGCGAGAGTTTCGCGGTCCCAATCATCAGGTCCGGTGCAGTTCAACTGAGCGTTCCAGTAAAGCTGCCCCAGGCAGGACTCGGACATTCCGTATGCGCGGTTGGAAGCGCGCTGTCCCCCCTCGGCGATTACAACATTCTTTTCCCTGCTGAGGCGCGCCGAGTCCAGAAGAGGAGGTCGGAGGATTGCTGCCAGGTAGTACAGTGCCGGCTCGAAGTTGGCTGCCGGCGCAGTGAAGAAGTAGTCCGTGACCTGCGATCCGGTGCTTGCATTGAAAGCAACTCCCGCTCTCAGCGGGTAATCGGAAAGTGTGTCGCCCGACAGATGCTCCAGGAGGTGCGCTATTGCAGGCCGGGGAACTTGATCGCGCATGCCTGCCCGCACGAACAGCTCCGCTGAGATCACCGGCGCAAAATGGCTCTCGACGATGAGCACCCGTAGGCCGTTCGCGAGTGTGTCGTCGCCGTACCGCACGGGGTATGCTGGCGATTCCAGAATCTTTGTGGCGAGACTCTGTGCCCTGACGGGGTGAGAGGAGATGAGTCCAATGGCGAATGTGACAGCGAGAGCCGGGACTATGGGGAACCCTGTCGCAGCACGGTATTGGCCGAACACGTGTAACATTTGCGCTCCAGAGCGACAGTGTCCAATGTCGATGCCTAACTCTCTATTCACCTGCACAGGATACTACCCCTGACTCTGCCAACGCGGCAAGACTCGTCGCAATATCTGCTATTCACCTCCCAACCGGTCCGCCGGACTCCGGACGCCTAACCCCCCGCGGTTCAGGACGTGGGTGTAGATCATCGTCGTACTGACGTCCGTATGTCCCAGCAGTTCCTGCAGCGTCCGAATATCGTACCCGTCTTCCAGCAGGTGAGTCGCAAAGGAGTGCCGCAGCGTGTGACACGTCGCCCGCTTCGCGATCCCGGCCTCGCGAACGGCGCGCTGCATTGCACGCTGCACCGCGGTCTCATGCACGTGATGCCGACGTTCTTGCCCACTGGCGGCGTCCCGATAGCGACGCGAGGCGGGAAACACCCACTGCCACGCCAGCTCCGTGGCCCAAGCGGGTGCCTTGCGGTCGAGCGCCGTTGGCAACGCGACACGCCCCGCCCCCTCGTGCAGGTCGCGAGTGTGCAGCGCACGCACGCGCACCAGGTGCTTCTCCAGTGCTGGCCGGCCGATATCGGGCAGCATGGTGACGCGGTCTTTTCCCCCCTTGCCGCGTCGCACACGGATTTCTCCGCGCGCGAAGTCGAGGTCCTTCATGCGTAACGTCAGGCACTCCAGCAAGCGCAGGCCCGCACCATACAGCAGCAGGGCAATCAGTCGCATGGTGCCGTGCAGCTGACCGAGCAGCGCACGCACTTCCCCACGACTCAGCACGGTGGGAAGGCGCGTCGGTGACGCGGACCGCAACACACGCCGCAGATCGCCTACGGGTGTGGCGAGCACCTCGCGATACAACAGCAGCAACGCGCTCAACGCCTGCATCTGCGTCGAACGCGACACGCTCCGCTCGGCGGCCAGATGCGTGAGAAACGCGATGATTTCGGTCTCCCCGAGTTCGGTGGGATGCCGCGTGCCGTGATATCGGATATAGCGGATGATCCATCCCACGTATGCCCGCTCTGTACGCGGGCTCAGGTGCCGCGCGCGCATGCGGCCTTTCACCTGGGCAAGCAATCGCGGCTTTTCTGCGGGCATATCTTTGGCCGGTGCTGGTTATCGCTGCAGGAGCCCACAACCTGATGCCTCAGCCCGCCGAGACTGTCACCACAACATTGCCAACGCATCCTTCGGAACGCCGCAAGGAGCCGTCAGCCTAACCTCGCTATTAGCTGTTTAGCTTTTCCGGCGGCGCCGGGAGTTGCGCCGCCAAGGTATCCTCGCTTCCTAACGGTGACGCCGCTCGAAGGCCGCGCGACCTGTAGCCCGCGAAACTATCACGCCTGTATGGAAGCTCCGAGCTAAACAGCGTAGTTGGCTGTCAGCTCCCTGCTTTGGTATTGAAGGAGCCCGACAGCCGCCGCCCTCTTAACGCCGAAGGTACTTACTCGTCTAACAGCTCAGCCGCCCGCATTCCCGCGCGCGGCGCTCAACAAGTTGTGGAGGTTTGAAATGTCGACAGCTCGAACTTTGGCGCTCGGGACCTTGATGGTTTTCGGCGTGGCGGGAGTTTCCGCGGCGCAGTCGTCAACAACCCCGAAGACCCGCGCGGATAGCGGCTACCATCGTCGTGGTGATCGTCCCGACGGCCAGTTTCGTAGAGGCCCGGGCGGCGGTCGTGAAGGTCGTGGCTTTGGCCGCGATCTCAACCTGACCGACGCGCAGAAGGCGCAGGTCAAGGCGATCCGCCAGAAGTACCAGCCCCAGAACCAGGCGCTACGCGATCGCGCCAAGCCGTTCATGGAAGCGGCGCGCACGGCTCGCCAGAAGGGTGACTCCGTAACCTTTCGCGGCAACATGGAAAAGGCCCGCCAGGTGATGCAGAGCGGTCAGTCCATCCACACTCAGGAGCTCTCGGAGATTCGCGCCATCCTGACGACGGAGCAACAGGCCAAGTTCGACGCTCATCAGAAAGCAGCTTCAGAGCGTCGCGCCAAGGGCGGAGGGAAAGGTTGGGGACGCAAGAGCCCCGGCGCTCCACCCGCCGTCAAGCGGTAAGAAGCAGATACTCGCAGAAACCAAAGAGCCTCCGGCGCTGAAAGGCGCCGGAGGCTCTTTGCATCCGGCGCAAGACTACCCGCGCCCTGCGGCAAAAACTAACTTTGCGTACGAGAGAAGTCGTTCAGCCCAAAGGCGTACGCGCCGAAGCCAGGTATCTGACCAATGGCATCTGAAGTCGTCCAGCTCACCCGCCGTGGCTTCGGCGAGACAATGCGCCGCGACGCGTGGTGGGTTCAGCCGCTCGTCGTCTTCATCGTCCTCGGCAGCTTTCTCGTCTACGCAACGTGGGCAGCACTTCAGAACAAGCACTACGCCTACGGCAACTACCTCTCGCCGTTCTACTCGCCTCTGCTGTTTTCGGATTCTCCGCACGCCTGGATTCACGG
>JALYKM010000368.1 GCA_030774785.1 Gemmatimonadota bacterium | reverse complement strand
CGTGCTACCACGGCCTGAAGACGTCTGGCGGAACTGAGGGCGTCGGACTGGCCACGACCCGGACGGTGGTGACGGCAAGCATCCTCATTCTCGTCGTCGACTACTTTCTCACCCAGATCCTTCTGGCCCTCTTTCATACATGACCGACGAAGACGATCGCCGCAAAATACAGGACGAGAGGCGCCACCCGAGTGAGAAGGACGAGACGGCGATGCCCCGGCGTGCGCACGACTCGGGACGTGTGCGCAAAGCGATCCGCACCGAGCTGGAGGAAGTTGCCGAGGCTGGCGGGGATACGCAGGCCGTGTCCGGACCGAAGCTTGGCCGCAAGCCGCAGCGCGCGGTCATTTCCATCGAAAACGTGTCGCTGGCGTTCGAGGAGCCGATCCTCGAGAACGTTTCGTTCGCCGCTAATGAGGGTGAGACCATCGTCGTCGTGGGGGAGTCGGGCACCGGAAAATCGACGATTCTCAAGCTGTTGCTGCGGCTGCTCATTCCCGACAACGGCCGCGTGTCGATCGACGGGGAAGACATCACCCACCTCAGTTTCGACGACGCGCTCAAGGTGCGGCAGAAGATGGGAATGGTTTTTCAGGGCGCGGCTCTGTTCGACTCCATGACGGTCTATGAGAACGTCGCCTATCCATTGCGGGAGCACACAACTCTCAACGAGGGCGAGATCGAAGCGCGGGTGCGGGAGAAGCTGGATTTCGTCGATCTCGTGCCGGACAGGGTGATGGATCAGATGCCGTCCGAGCTCTCTGGCGGCATGAAGAAGCGGGTAGGCATCGCGCGCGGCCTGGCCAACAATCCGGAGGTCATGCTGTACGACGAGCCGACTTCGGGCCTCGACCCGCTCACGACGGCGACTATTACTTACCTTATCCTCAAGCTCCAGCGCGAGCTCGGCGTCACCAGCGTCGTCGTCTCCCACGACATACGATCGTCTTTCAGGATGGCGAGCAAGATCGCTCTCCTGAAGAACAAGCGCATCGGGTTCTTCGGCACCCCCGAAGAGATGACCGGCAGCGACGAACCCTACCTTCGCGAATTCCTGGGCGGATTCTGACCCTTCTGTGATATTTTCTAGCCGATGAAGAGATCGTCGTTTATTACCTGGGACCAATTAAAGGTGGGAGTGCTGATAGTCGTGGCGCTCCTCATTCTCGTCATCGCCATCGTCAAACTTGGCCAGGCGGGAAACCTGTTCGGGAAGCGGTATCGGCTGGTCGCTTTTGTCGCGAGCGGCAGCGGGCTTCGCGTCGGTGGTCCGGTCAGCGTCGCGGGACAGTTGGCCGGTAGCATCAAGGATATCGAGTTCCTCCCGCCCGACAACGATACCACCCGCAATCTGAAGCTGGTTGTCGAAGTGGACCGAAAGCTCACCGACCAGGTTCGCAAGGATTCCCGCGCCAAGATCAAGGCGATGGGGTTGCTCGGCGACAAGATCTTCGACATCTCGCCCGGAACGCCACGCTATCGGGTCCTCCATGAGGGCGACACCATCCTCATCGCTCCGTCGGTCGATTATGAAGGCGTCGTGCTGCAGGCGTCGGCGGCGATCAACGAAGTCGTCGGGCTCACGCGTGACCTGAAGAACGTGACGAGTGGCATTAACCGCGGCGAGGGAACGATGGGCCAACTGGTGACGAATCGCGCCCTGTACGATCAAGTCAACGCGACGCTGGCCCGCACCAGCTCGATGATGGCGCGCCTCGAGAATCCGCGCGGCACCATCGGCCGGCTGATGGACGATCCCTCACTCTACTACAGTCTCAATCGTACGATCGCCTCGGCTGACACGGTCATCGCGCAGATCAGCACTGGCAACGGGGCTGTCGGCAAGCTTCTGCGCGACGATACCCTCTACGTTCATCTCGTCAGCGTCGTCGCCCGTGCTGATTCGCTCGTCAGCTCGATGTCGAATGGCAATGGAACCATGCAGAAGCTGTTCACCGATCAGCAGCTCTACGACCAGCTCGTGAAAACCGTGACCGAGCTGAATAACGTTCTGGTCGAAGTCCGGCGCGATCCGGGACGGTACACGAAAGGGTTGATCAAGGTATTCTAGAACGCGAATCGAGTATCATTCGGTGTGATCAAGACGTTCGAGCTCGATGTTGCTGTCACCCGCGGTGATGGGGTCGAATCGGAACATCGAGTACACGCTGCGGTAGTCGGAGAAGACGATCAGCTTCTGGGCGCAGCTCGCGACGGTAACGCGTTCACCTACTGGCGCTCGTGCGCCAAGCCCTTCCAGGTAATCCCCTTTCTCAGCTCGGGCGGATTCGACGCGCTCGGCTGGGGCGACGAGCAGCTCGCCGTGTCGTGCGGGTCGCACGGCGGCGAGCCGGAGCACATCGCTCTGGTGGAGCGCATGCTCCGCGACATCGGTCTCGAGGAAGGGGACCTCGCCTGCGGTCCCCACGAGCCATCGTCGCAGCGTGGAGCGAAAGTCGTGAGAGAATCGGGTGATCGGCCTACCCGCGTTCATAACAACTGCTCGGGCAAGCACACGGCAATGCTGGCAATGGCGCACCAGAAGGGCTGGCCAACTCAGGGATACGAGCGCCGGGAGCACAACGTGCAACGGGGCATTCTCCATGAGATTGCGCTCTGGACCGACGTGCCGTGCAGCAAGATCACCCAGGCCGTGGACGGCTGCGGCGTGGTGGTGTTCGGAATGACGCTGGAGCGGATGGCGCGCGCTTATTCCCGTTTCGCCGTCGCGGCTGGGCGTGGGGAGGAATATCCACGCCGCGTACTGGGAGCGATGAGCACGCATCCGTTCCTCGTCGGGGGGACCGACCGGATCGATACAGCGCTGATCGCCGAGACCAGGGGACGCGTCGTCTCGAAGGTCGGCGCAGAAGGGGTGCACTGTGCGCTCATCGCCGACCGCGGAATCGGAATCGCAATCAAAGTCGAAGATGGAGCGCAGCGGGCCCAGGTCCCTGCGCTTCTGCGCTTGTTGCAGGAGCTCGAGGCGCTGCCCGATCCGCTTCCCCCAAGGCTCGCCGAATGGATGCGCAGGCCCGTGAAGAACACCCGCGGCGAGTGCGTGGGCGAAGTGATGATGCGCGCCGACGCCTGATGACATCCGGAGCGGAAGCCCGGACTAGCGTTGCTCCACTCGAGGCCGGCCTCCGACACCTGGCAAGAATTGCCGGAGCGATCGCGGGCTCGCCCGAGGGTCAGGTGAGAGCGGTGATGTCCGATGCGCTGGACTCGGTGGATCCGGATGCGGTCGAGGAAATCATTCTTCAGTC
>JALYKM010000367.1 GCA_030774785.1 Gemmatimonadota bacterium | reverse complement strand
ACCTTCCGATTTTCTGAGCCGATCTCGCTGAAGCAGCGATCCAGCCGGCTTCAGGATCAAGCCGAGGTGGGAATTTCTTCAGTGGAGCGTACAGGGATCGAACCTGCGACCTCCTGGTTGCAAACCAATACGCACCAACAACCGATAACCGTTATTCTGCCGGACTTTAGAGGGCAACCGAGCGTCGGAGCCGGTTAACACCTCGAAGCAAGTCGCACATTGCCGGGGGAAACAGACCCCCGAACACACCCCCGATTAACAGAATCGCGCGGTTTATCTAAGCTCCTTTCCGTCGGCGGCGGTGCCGCTCAATGATACTGGAGAGCTGGGTTGGGTTGTCGCCATCGGTTGCTCCGATCGCGATCAGCATTACATGGTTTTGCTCACTCCACGTTTGCGCTTCTCGCTTAGTCCCGAAGGCAAAGGGCCAGTTGGCCTCAACTCTGTACTGCGGTACGCTGAAGTTGAACGACTCGCGATCTCTAAAACCGTACTGCCCCCAATCGGTAATGTCCTTCATCGCCGAGAGCAGAGGGTGCGGATCGATCGCATAAATCAGTCCGAGTGGGGGCCAGCTGATTTCCGAAAAGACCAGAGGGACTTTGACCGAGGAGTACAACATTCCTATTCCCGCCAAGGCGGAAATGCGACCCAGCCCGGACACGTTGCGGTAGAGATAAAATCGTCCACCCTGCCCGTCCAAGCGGCGATCGCGCCGCAACACGAACTCTTGCAGCTTGCGCCATCGCGCATTCGGCTGCTCAGGTTGCGCAGCCAACACCATTGCCCCGAGCTGTTTCAGGACTCTGAGCGGTTGAATCTGCTTCAATGAGATAAAGGCTCGACGCTGCTCGGGCGTGAAGAGCAAACCACTGCTGGCGAACTGTAAGGCAAATTCCTTGAACGCGGTTCCATAGCTGCCGCCAGTGTGGCGATTGCAGTGCTGGCAGATCGTTCGCACCACAAACCCATCCTCCTCGCGGCGAACAACGTCCTTCGTTCTGCCACCCTCCGAGCGGAGGTAAGTGACCGTCACTGGAGAGTCATTGAGCGCAGCAATGCCGGGCAGGTGCTCTCTGCTTCCCGCCGGTCGAATTCCGCAGTAGTGACAGAGATTTACGGGCAAGTCCTGGCTCACAACTAATCTCCCGCACGCTGCCCAGGTTTACGCTCCAGCCGATCCGCTTCCGGGTACGGTTCCCGAAGCTCGATTGAGAACTCGCGCGTGAGGTACAGCGCACAGCCCAGAAACTCGGTGTAGCTCGGAACGAAAGGTACATGCGGCCCACAGAAGCCACGCCAGTCAATTTCCACGAATATTCGCGGGCGCGAGAAAACACGATCGACGAGAGCTTGGAAAGCTTTCGCCGGAAGGGTGATCGAAGCGTACGGAACAAAGTGCTCACCGTCACCCATATCGATTAGTCCGAGCCCCAAGGCAGCGCGGCTTCGATCCTCTGCAAAATGAGGGAGGACCTCGTCGAATGGCGGATCTTGGAACGAAAGCGACAAATCCTGAGTGACGAGCGAGTCCGCGTCGTCACCGGAGATAATTTTCCAGTTGCAGCCAACCCTCTCGGCCATCTCCAGAAATTCGGGAGGCGGTTCGTTGCTAGGAGCGTATATCCGTGTAGTGCCCTTGTAGCAGGCAAGGAACGGCCAACTCCCCGCTTCGAGCCCGAATTGTACGTCAGACGTGAAGGCTGAGATCACCCACATTGGCTTCTTGCTGCGATCCCCATGGAAATGAATCGGGGTTCCAGATACGCGCGTATCTGGAACCCCTCTGATTCAGAATCGCTTACCGAGTCCACCGTTGTCACCGGCCTCAACCCCTGTCTGGCCCAGCGGGCGCTATAGGGTGGCCTGCCGTACACTGCCATGCCGGATCGCGATTCTGAATCCTACTCCAAGTCGTTGAGCGCCGCCAGCGCGTCGGCGTGCGCGAATGGGTTGGGTGTCAGGGCGTACCTCCTTTCCGTAGATTTGAGGAATGCTCAAAGGGCACTGAGCGATGGCGGTTTTCTCGCCGATCACAAGCTAACCTTGCGCGCCGACGGCGGCTGATATGGTGCTCGCGCTTGTTTCCCATTCCCGCGAACCGGGAGAGGCGTGCGAGCTTGCATTTACGGCCGACGGCGTGCGATGCAATTCTCGCCATCCACTCACGGGCCGCTGGTGTCAGCGATCATGTTTGGAGACAGAGAAGATTGTCGCGCTCATTCCGTGAATCAAAGCCGATGACCGAAAACTTGCTCTACTACGGCGACAATTTAGATGTGCTGCGCCGGCATATAAAAGACGAGTCCGTAGACCTTGTCTACCTCGACCCGCCGTTCAATTCGAACGCGAGCTATAACGTCCTTTTTGCGGCGAAAGATGGCCACCAGGCCGCTGCCCAGATTCAGGCATTCGAGGACACTTGGCATTGGGACGAAGCGGCAGCTGCGATCTACGAGACGACGGTCGAACAGGGCGGGCCGGTAGCCGATGTACTTCGGGCGTTCCGAACTTTCCTAGGGACGAACGACATGCTCGCTTATCTGGCAATGATGGCTCCGCGCTTGATCGAACTGCGCCGGACGCTGAAGCCGACTGGCTCATTGTATCTACACTGCGACCCGACGGCGAGTCATTACCTGAAACTCCTGCTTGATGCCGTCTTTGGTCCGGAGAATTTTCGAAATGAGATCAATTGGAAGCGTACGGGCTCACACAATGATGCCCGGACGCGTTTCGGTGATGAAGCGGACATTCTTCTCTTTTACGGGAAGGAGGATCGGCCAACGTTTAACCCGCAGTATCGCCCGTATTCTGACGAGTATATCAAGTCTCATTACTCGCAGATCGACTCTCAGGGACGCCGTTACACAACCCGCGATCTTCGCAGTCCCGGTCCAAGACCAAACCTCACCTATGACTACAAGGGGTTTAAACCACACCCGAACGGTTGGTCGATCTCGTTGGAGAAGATGAAGGAGTATGACAAGAAGGGACTACTCTACTTTCCGCCCGATCCCGAGGGGCGCATTCGCTTGATCAGGTATCTCGACGAGATGCCCGGAACTCCAATGGGTTCGGTTTGGGATGACATTCTGCCAATCAATTCACAAGCGCAGGAGCGCCTCGGTTATCCGACCCAAAAACCAGAGGCATTGCTTGAAAGAATTATCGCCGCGAGTAGTAATCCGGGCGACGTAGTGCTCGACCCATTCTGCGGCTGCGGGACAACAATCGCCGCAGCCCAGAAATTGAACCGTCGATGGATCGGAATTGACGTTACCCACCTCGCGATCGGACTTATTAAAACCCGGTTGCGGGATGCGTATGGAGACGAAGCGAAGTACAAGGTGATCGGCGAGCCTACCACCGTCGACGACGCGGCAGAATTGGCGGGCCAGGAACCCTACCAGTTCCAAGCATGGGCACTCGGGCTAGTCGGAGCGCGACAGAGTGGCGCGATCAAGAAGGGAGCCGACAAAGGGATTGACGGGCGGCTCTATTTCCATGACGGGTCAGACGCAGACCGCCAGATTATCATTTCGGTGAAGGCTGGCAAGCTTCACGCGAACTACGTGCGCGATCTTGCCGGAGTCGTCGCCGCTGAAAAAGCTGACATCGGTGTTCTGATTAGTTTCGACAAGCCGACGCAGCCAATGCGTACTTGGGCCGCCGGCCAGGGATTCTACGCATCACCGTGGGGAAGGCATCCCCGGCTCCAACTCCTGACGGTAGCCGAACTCTTAGCCGGAAAGGCGATTGATTATCCCCGGACGGCAGGGGTCAACCGAACCTATAAACAAGCTCCCCGAGCTTTACGGAAAGTCGCAGAGCCTCACCCAGAATTATTCCGCGACAAGGATTCGTGATTCAAAAATGTTGTGGAAGCATCGGTAGGAGGCCGCAGCTCGAAGCGCCTGTTAGACACCGGATGTGCATTACGACATAAGGCGCTTGAGGCCTTGGACGAAGAGAGCAACAGGGATAACAGTAGCAAGCGCGGTGGCGAACTCAATGACGTAAAAGGTTAGGATCGGCGAACCCGCGACGAGATGCCGGCCGCGGTGTGCAAAGCTAGCAACTGTCGCTTCTCTCCGAGACCGGTCCATAATAGAGACGTAGATGCAGAAGACGAATGGCCAGACAGCTGCTGCGCCGAGAACCGTTACCCAACTGTCATTGGCGATTCCGATGAGAATCCCGGCGATCACGTTTGGGGCTGGAATCACTCTTGAGTTCCGCAGAAGTCGGCTACCAACGTCTCAGTTCAGCTGCAAATACGATACAGGCATTGCCGCGAAGCCTCAGCCCGAGCGTGCTTGGTCTGCTGCAACATTTGTTACGTGGTGCGGCTCGTCAAGCCCGTTTGACTAAAGGAGTCTTGGCATTGGGGTGAGCATTCCGTCATGAGGTCTCGGTGTCTACGATTAAGTCCGGCAATTCGACAGAACAGTGTCTCGGTTGAGTCCCGAGTAATGTTTGCATAAGTAGATCCCGCGGCGCGGCCGTATATCTAGCTAACGCCTAGAGTTCAGCTGCAAGCACATCTAACAATGCGCGCGCAGCGCGGATCGGATCCCAATGTGCTTGCCTGCTGCAACGTTCGTTAGACCGCGCGACGCGAGCGAGCCTAGCCGGTGAAACTGTTTCCGCATTGAAGAACGATGACAGAATGCTTGATAGCCAGATTCTCGACGACCTCAGGCGCTGCGGTGCCCGAATAAGTGAATTCGAGCTCGGTGACTCCGTTCGCCGATCGTGTGATTGTCTGAAACACACCTAGAGTTGCGTTGAATTCCCGGGAGAACGACCGGATATCTCCATCCGGCCCCTTCAATCGGACTGAATACCGGTATCCGCCGCTAGGACTTCGTGCCGCTTTCTCCTTGAG
>JALYKM010000366.1 GCA_030774785.1 Gemmatimonadota bacterium | reverse complement strand
GTACTTCGAGCATGTCTGGGCGGTGCACCCAATCGCGGACATACCCGAGGGGAGACCGCTGAGCTACGAAGGTTTCCGGGTCTCGACACTCGAATTTTCAGAGAATCAGACAGTTATTGAGGGGTTGTCCGCGTATTTTAGGATTCTCAGGCTAAGTGTTCCGATAAACTTTCTTGTGTCCCAACTGCGTTTCGTTTCCTACCTAATCACATTGGTCAGACGCCAGCGAATCGCAATCGTACTGAGCACAGATCCGTATTTCTCTGGTCTCATAGGCTTGTCGGTTAAGTTCTTCACTGGAATACCACTGGTCATCTGGGTTTGCGGCAATTTCGATGCTGCGTTTCAAGCCACCGGCATACCGGCAATGCCGAGGCTTTTTCGATGGAGATGGATTGAGAAGGTAGTCGAGAGGATCGTGTTACGTGAGGCAGACCTGGTAGCAGGGGGCAATCAAGATAATCTGGAATTTGCTTTGAGGAATGGGGCGACATTGACCAAATCGACAGTTTTCCCTATTGGAAAGCTCATACACAGGCAGCATCTGAAAGAACCCAAACTGCGAAGTGTAGATGGGTTGCTCGTCGACGGCGAAAACGGAACGATAAAGAGGTATTGGTTCATCTATATCGGACAGCTGGTTGAAGCAAAACATCCGGACGATGTATTGCGCGCGTTCTCAGTCATCGAGCGGAGTGTACCTAATTCGGCATTGATAATGGCGGGAGATGGCACAATGCGGTCCAGTCTTGAGACAATGGCGATGAATTTGGGCATACGGAGCAAGGTCAATTTCCTCGGATACGTTAGCCAGCAGCGTTTGGCTAACATTTTAGGCGGATGCTTTGCCGTTCTAAGCCCGCTGACCGGGAGGTCTCTGCTTGAGGGCGCATTAGCCGGCCTTCCAATTGTGGCGTATGACAGGGATTGGCAAACCGAATTTGTGTCAAACGCCGGTGCGGGCGTGATTGTCCCGTTTAGGGATTGGCAGGCAATGGGAGACGCCGCACTGAATCTCGTTCGTCACCCGGTCGACGCAAGGGGCATGGGTGAGGCGTCGCGGAGGGAGGCTCTGAAAAGATGCGATCTGGACGCAATATATAATCATGAGAGGCGAGAGTTCGACAAACTGTTGAAACGCTCACGTAGAGAGCCAATCCTAGGATCAGAAATGGTGAAATCGACTTGATCTCAGCTCTGTTGGGTGTGGGCTGAAAAGACGTCAGATGATAACTGACACCTTCGGGGATTTCACCGAGTCAGAATACCGACGGCTCCTCGGGCTGGCGCGTGAAGGCTGGCGCTTTGTCGGTTTCGGCGATTGGCGGAAGGAAGCCGGACAACTAATCCTTTGGCGTCACGATATTGATTTTTCCCCCCATCGTGCGCTGAAGCTCGCTCAGATAGAAAATGAGATGGAGGTGCGCGCGACGTACTTCGTGCTCCTGAACAGCAACTTCTATAACGCGTTGGAGCCTCCTGTTATCGGGCTCCTGAAAAACATTCGCGAACTCGGACACGATCTCGCACTTCATTTCGATCCAGGCGCCCACCGCTCCGGATTCGACTGTACGCAGGACACACAGTCAGCCTTGGAACTCGATAAGAGGATCCTGGAGAGGTATTGCGACACGAAGGTGACCGCGTTTTCGTATCACAATCCAGACACCGTCGCTGGCGGGATCGCTGACGATGACCACATAGGTGGTATGGTGAATGCCTACGGAAGGGAAATTCGTGAGCGCTTTTCGTACGTCTCGGATTCCAATGGCTATTGGCGCCACCGACGCCTGCGTGATGTTCTTGAAGCTCGTGAGGAGATAAAATTGCACGCTCTTACGCATCCGGAGTGGTGGACTTCTGAGCCTATGTCTCCGCGAGATCGAGTCACAAGATGTATCGAAGGTCGGGCCAAAAGGCAGCACTTGGATTACGATACTTTCCTTGAACGCTACCACCGGACGAATGTCAGATAGCCTCGCTTCCATCCCCGCGTCCTACGGCGTTGAACGAATTATCGCCGCGATTGGCGAATCAGTGCGGGATGTTATTGGCTCGCGTGACCGGAGCATAAATCATCCATCCCCAATCGGGATGGCAGAGGGCGACGCAATTACCTTTTGTACTGCGACAGGAACCCGAGCTGCGGAATTGTTGGGCTCAACTCACGCTGGAGTCGTCATATGTAGCCCGGAAATATCAGCGACGCAGTTGCCCCAACTCAGATCTACCCTTATCACGACTGACCAGCCACGTCTCGCATTCATACGGGTAGTGGCAGACCTTTTTGCGAATGAAGCACCGAGGGGTGTCCACCCCACCGCCGTTATCGACTCGAGCGTGCGGCTGCCAAGCGCTATATACGTCGGTCCGCTCACGACAATCGGGCCTAAGTGTTCGATTGGGAATGGTACAGTCATACATGGTGGAGTCCACATCTACTCCGATACGCAGATCGGCGCTAACGTCACCATTCATGCAGGAACGGTTATAGGGGCTGATGGATTTGGATACCAGCGGAACGACGATGGCAGGCTCGAAAAATTTCCGCATCTTGGAGGCGTGATTATTGAGGACGATGTAGAGATCGGAGCGAACACTTGCATCGATCGCGGAACTCTCGAACCGACGTTGATCCGCGAAGGCGCGAAGATCGACAACCTCGTGCACATCGCGCACAATGTCGACGTGGGACGTCACGCCGCGGTCATTGCTCACGCGATGGTCGGCGGTGGAACGCGCATTGGTGACTATGGTTGGGTCGCGCCTTGTGCGTGCTTGCGCGATGGCATCAGCATCGGAGCGAAAGCAACCGTTGGACTGGGAGCGGTCGTTACCAGAGATGTGCCGGATCGAGCAACTGTGATGGGATCGCCTGCCAGAGACGCAGCGGAATACAGAGCAACCCTCGAGGCACTTAAGAACCTCGCCGCCAAAGAATAGCGCTAGCGCGCACGTTATTACCTGTTTTGACGCCGAATAGCACTCGGCGGGTCTACAATTCCCTTCGCGCTACGACGGTGATGCCAGCCTCCTGGACATCTGAGCGCTCAATCTGAAGGTGCGCTTCCCTGCACCAGCTGGAAACTTGCTCCGGAGTCTGGCGGTGGCAATTAAGCGGCCGGAACCAGTCGAAGTTGATGTGATTCATCTCATCGAGCGTGAGCTGATGCCGGTAGAAAACCTTGCAGATGTTCCAATAAAAAAATCGCTGGATGTCCAGTTTCCCGGCTTTGATTCCCAGATAGGGAATGTCCTCAGGAACGGTTAGTTCGATGCCTAACTCTCCCAGCGCGATCCCGAGCTTAGTGAGCGGCTCCAACGCCTTCCATGCGTCCTCGTCACTCAGCAGCCGGAGGCGGTCACGAATCGCGTCGTCCGTGAATTCACGGATGACAGCCTTCTTCGCGTAAACGTAGAAGAGAAATCGGCCGCCCTGCCGAAGCTTGGGGGCCAGCGCCTTGAGCGCGCGCTCGGTGCTGTCGGTGTGATGCAGCACGCCTTCGCTGAATATCATGTCCACCGAGCCATCCTCGATGGGAAGATCGAGCAGGTCGCGCTTGATGAACGTTCCAGGATACCCGGCCTCCTTAAAGCGTTCCTGCGCAACGTACGCTGCGTCCGAAATATCCGCGCCGATGTAGTCGTGGCTGCGGAGATGATCGCCAAAAAAGAGCATCGCACTGAATCCCGCGCCGCACCCTGCGTCTAGAATTTTCTTCCGCCCGCCTGAAAGCCAATCGGCGAGCAGTTGCGGATCGCCCCCGCAATACCGCTCGAAGAGCCACTCGCGGGCAGTGTTGCGCATCGCTTCCGATTCGTAGGTGTCGCGCTTCGCCCACTTGAAACCAAAAGTGGACTCCGTCTGGCGCTGCTCGTCCGAGATCGTAGACGCCGGAGCCGTTCGGTCTACCGATTCTAGCTGCAGGTCCTCTCTGCTACGGCTATCCGAGCTCACTCAGCGGTCCTCATCATAAAGAAGCTCGACCCGATGCCCGCTCACCCTCACCTTTCCGACGACCCGACAGGTCGAACCGTAGGCAATAGAAAAATCGGGAAGATCCTTGTTCACCACTGAATTCGCCCCAACGAGACAGTGCTCTCCAATTCGCACACCTTTGCCTACGATTGTCATTGGACCGATGTAAGTGTTGCTCCCGATGCTTACCGGAGCGCGCTCGTATTCGGCGGCACCACCAGAAAGCGCCCACTTCGCTGAGTCGTGTGTGTAAATCTGGACTCCGGCAGAGATCGAGCAGTAGCTGCCGATCGTCAAGCCACCCGACCCGTCGAGCAACGTAGAAGGTCCAATCCAGGTTTTCTCACCTACCTTCACGTCGCCGAAGACTACCGCGCTGTCATAGATACTCGTTCCATCTCCGAAGCCGAGAAATTTTGCTCTCTGCCATCGATCCACGATGCTATCGCCAAACGGCAGCGATCGAGCCCACTTCTCGCGCAACTCGCGCTGGCGCTCCCAGTGCAGTCGCTCCAGCTCGCTCCGGAGCTGGCCGAGGCTCCCTTCAGTCACGGAGCGGAGTGCGGCCCGATCAGAGACGATGGCCTCGTGTATCGGAGCTCGAATTCGTTGGCGAGCTCGCCGCCGACCTGCTCCGATTCGTCCTCAGTCATTCCGGCAAAGAGCGGGAGGGTGAGCGATAGACGCTCGGCCATGTACGCGTTCGGGTAGTCTGCCGGCGCGATGCCGTATTTCTCCGCATAGTAATCAAGATGTGGCGGTGCGTGCGTCCCCTGTCTCGTTATGATTCCCTTTGTTTCGAGCGAGGCCATGATGGCGTTCCGGCAGTCGAACAGGCGCTCGCACTCGGAAAGCTCCGGCTCCTCGGGGCGAAACAGACAGACGTATGACTGGTAGCCGTGCACGTAATCCGTGTGACGGTAGGGCAGCTCGAGCCAATCGAAGTCCTTAAGCAGCTCATCGTAGCGCGCCGCACCCGCCCGCCGCGAAGCCATGATCCGCGCCGATTTCCGCATCTGCGAGACGCCGAGCGCCCCCTGAATGTCTGTCATCCTGAAGTTGTAGCCGAGGTGACGATACTCCGCCAGCAGAAACGAGTACTTCTGCTGATGCCGCTCGAGATCCGAACGGCTCGCGCCGTGGTCGCGAAGCGTTCGCGACAAGGAGGCGAGCTCGTCGCGTTGCGTGGTGATCATTCCGCCCTCCCCCGTCGTGATCGCCTTTCGCGGGTGGAAGGAGAAGGCTCCCATATCTCCGAACGTCCCCGTGTGCTGCCCACGATACCAGCTGTCGAACGAGCAGGCGGCATCTTCAATCACGAACAGGCTATGTCTTCGAGCAATTTCCATTATCCGGCCCATATCTGCTGAGAGCCCGAACAGGTGCACCGGGATGATCGCCCGCGTGCGGGAAGTGATGTAGCGCTCGATCTGGTCGACATCGATGTTGAAGGTTCTTAGATCGATATCAACAAAAACCGGCCGCGCACCCATGTATTCGACGCAGTTGGGGGTGGCAATCCAGGTGAAGGCGGGCACCAACACCTCATCGCCCGGCTTAATGCCGAGCGCTGCCACGGCGATGTGAAGCGCCGTCGTGCAGGAGGAGGTCGCCACGGCGTGTCGGGATTTCGCCATAGCGGCGAAACAGTCCTCGAACTCCTTGACGAACTTGCCCTGGACCACCCAGCCGGACTTCAACGGCTCCTGGATGATCTCCAGGTCGGACTCGTCAAAAACGACCTTCGTAATTGGGATCATCAGTGGGACCTTTTATGCGGGCTGTGCGGGAGTCTGTCCATCCAGGAAGATCTTGCACCACCACTCGAAGCAGAGGAGCGACCAGATCAGCAGTCGGCGGTTCTGCGCACCCGAGAAGTGCTCCTGCAGCAGGCTTTTCGCCGTCTCGGGCTGGATGTAGTCGTAGATGCGTGCGCGCTTGTCGAACAGAACGTCCTTAATATAATCGATGCTCTCACCCTTGAACCAACTCGCGTCTGGTCCGGAGAACCCCTGCTTTGCACCGTTGGTGTAGTCCTCCGGAACGTATCGGCGCAGGACTTTCCGAAGGAGCAGCTTGCCGTCGCCCGTCTCGTTGTAATAGCGTAGCGTCTTCGGTCCCGGCTCGTTCTCGTTCAGTCTTACCACTTCGTTCAGGTTCTTCAGCTTGTACTTCACGGGAAGCCGGAGCGCGAAATCAACGAGGTCATTGTCGAGAAACGGCACGCGAGTCTCGAGACTGTGTGCCATGCTCAGCTTGTCCTCGACCACGAGCAGTCCGTGCAAAAACGTCTTGATCTCGAAGTACAGTGAGCGGTTCACGTAATCAGCTGCAGAGCTCTCGGCCTGATAGTGACCGTTCATGACCTCGCGGAAGATGTCTTTCGTGTCGCGTGACAGCACCTGATCGTGAAGCTTCCCCTGAAAGAAGCACGGCTTCAGGTTGTCCGGGATCAGTCGCTGCCAATAGTTGTAGTATTTGTCCAGGTGATGTTCCGGCGTGTCGTTCACGACTGCACGGTAGTATCTCCATGGATAACCACCGAATAGCTCGTCACCGCCTGCACCCGACAACACCACCTTCACAAAACGTGAGGCAAGACGCGAGACGTAGTAGTTGGGGTAGCTCTGCCCCACCCGCAGATCTTCGAGGTGCCAAATGAGCTTGGGCATGACGCGCTCCATGTCCCCCGCCTTCAGGACCACCTCGTAGTGCTCGGTCTTGTATTGGTTCGAAAGGAACTCCGCCTTGCGGCGCTCGTCGAACCCTGCCTCGAGTCCCGACGCGGAGGAGACGTCGAATCCCCCCGTGAAGGTTTTGAGATTGCGAAAATTTTTGCCTGCGACGCAGGTCACCGCGCCAGAATCCATTCCGCCGCTCAGGTACGAGCCGATCTCGACATCACTCACCAGCTGCCGGTTCACGGCCTGGTCGAAGAGGCGGTGCAGCTCCTCGAGATATTCCTCCTCGGAGCTCGCGTCCGATTCACAGAACTCAAAATCCCAGTAGCGCTTCACCGCCAGCGAATCGGGATCGCCCAGCGAGATCGAGAGCGTGTGCGCGGCCGGCAGCAGCTTGACGCCGTCGAACAGCGTGCGATCAGTGAAGATATTCTGGAAGGAGAAGTATTCATTGAGCGCGGCGAGGTCCACCCGCGTTGAAAAACCCGGATGGCAGAGGAGAGATTTCACCTCCGATCCAAAGAGCAACGTCCCACCTGAGAAGTGGTAGTAGAGAGGCTTTATACCGTACCGGTCGCGAGCGATGAATAGGCGTTGACGCCGGTGATCCCAGATCGCGAATGCGAACATTCCGTTGAAGAGGCTGACGCAGTCGTCTCCCCACGCGTGGTAGGCGTTGAGAAGCACTTCGGCGTCCCCGGTCGACCTAAATTGGTAACCCTTGGCCTCGAGCTCGACGCGAAGGTTCTGGAAGTTGTAGATCTCGCCGTTGTAGATTAGGATCACAGACCCGTCGGTGGACTGCATGGGTTGGTGATTGAGCGGTGAAAGATCGAGGATGGCCAGCCGGCGGTGGCCGAAGCCCACGAACGACGACGTCCAGACTCCCTCACCGTCAGGCCCGCGATGCTGCACCGCATCCGTCATGCGCTTCAGTACACTGACGGAGACGGGCGCTCCATTGACGTTGAAGACTCCAGTGATTCCGCACATGGGACGACCCGGTCGAGCTCCTCGCTACGCGAAGAGCGCGCGCTCGGCGACGATCTGCTTGTGCGTATCACGCCATTCGATGAGGCGCTCGAGGCCTTCGCGAAGTTCTATCGTCGTGCGGAAGCCGAGCTCACGCTCGGCTTTCTTGGTGCTGCCGATCCTGTTGGTGATGAACGTCTTGCCCGCCGGCTCGTATTGGACAGGCAAAGACGAGCCGGTTACTTCCAGAATCAGCTCGCACAGCTCCTTGAGCGAAGTTCGAGTCCCGCTTCCAACGTTGTAAAAGGAGTCGTTCGCGCTGCTCTTGAGAGCGCACACGTTGGCGCGTGCACAATCGCTGACGTAAATGAAATCGTAAGCCTGGGATCCATCGCCGTAGAGAATAGGTGGCAGGCCCTGATCGAGCCGATCGAGGATTTTCATGATGACGGCAATGTAGGCACCCTTATAGTCCTGCCGCGCGCCGTAAGCATTCATGTAGCGCAGCCCAACATAGGAAAGACCGTATCTGTCCGCGAACGCCCGACACATCGCTTCGCCCGCGATCTTGGTCGCACCGTAGAAGGTACGGTTGTTGAATGGGTGGTCCTCTGTCATCGGGACCTTAACCGCCTCTCCGTAAACGGACGCGGAAGAAGAGTACACCAGTCGCTCGATTCCCCTCTGCTGGCATGCCTCCAGAACATTGAAAGTGCCGCGAATGTTGACGTCAAAGGCGACGCGCGGATAGTCATAACACTGGAGGAGCCAAACAGCCGCGAGATGGATCACTTGATCGCATTCTCCGACCGCGGCGCCGAGGACATCGGTGTGAAGAATGTCTCCTCCGACCTCGAAGATGCGAACGCGCGGGTCGCCAAGCGCATCATCCAGATTTCCCCGTGTGCCGCGCGCGAAGTTGTCGTAAACGATCACCTGCTTGACATCTTCTTTGAGCAGCTCGTCGACGACGTGTGAGCCGATAAATCCAGCACCCCCAATTACGAGGACTGTTTTGCCACGAATATCAGCCATTATGTCCGCTCCAAGGATCACAAGATCCTCGATTGGCGTGTAGACCATCCAGCCGCTAATCGACTCTGGCGGAAGCCGCGAACCTATACGCTCGCACTGGCAGAGTCAACGGGGATCCGGCCGTCTCAATACCGATAGACTCACCTTCGCCGCGAAGAGCGTCGTCACTTCACGCCATGCAACAGTCTGTGGGCAAGATACTCCCAGATCGTTGGATGAGAGCGCAGTACCGACTGCGTTTCTCTACGTCTTTTGGTCGGCGCGAGCGTGCCATTGAGTGCGCGGGATACTGCCTCGATCAGCAACGGAAGGCCTGCCGCGGTGTGCAAATAAGGGTAAGTGACGAATGAATCCTCGGGCTCAGGGGCGAAGCTCGCGAATGCAATCGGTTCCCCTGTGTCTATGCCTGCATCAATGTAGTGGACAGTAGTACCGACGTCCTTCGGATTCCGGTCTACAAGCGCCCAGTAACCGCCGTGCACTCCTCTATACCCCGGAGTGATTCCCGAATGCATGTTGATAAAAGGCACTCGAACGGCTCCCAAGGTCTGCTGAGATATGATCCGCGTCCCGCTCACGATAACGACCACTGGCCGCGCCGCGATCAGGGCTTCGCGGGCTTCAGCAGAATTTACGGAAGGAACTCTAACAACGTCGTGTGGAAATTCAGGCGAGAGCGGAAGCTGCTCTTCCAGCTGAGAGATGCGTCGTGCCGCTTGAAGGCGGAGCAAGGGCAGACAAACCGACAGAAAAAGGAATTGTCCGACGACGCGGAGGAAGCCTTGACTGCGAAGCCTTCGGCGCACCAGCTCGCCTCTGGGTAACGGATCCTCCACGATTACGGTCACCGGCCCGAACTTCTGGGCGAGCGCAGCATAGATGGCCCGCGTAGCGACGAAGTCCCCACAGAGCAGAACTATCCCGTTGCGAGCAGGGTCAGTTGTGCGAGACATGTTTCCTGGCGAGGGCCCCCGCCTCCGACATCGTCAGCGATCGCATACCGTGCTGCTCCCTCATGAGCGAAAAGTACTCCAGGATGTTGCGCAGGAACGAAAGGTTGTTTTCCTGATTCACTCCGAAATTGTGTGGATGCCACCAGATGTGCACCAACCTTCCCCTTTCCGCCGCGAGTCCGATGGTCCTGGTTATTCGCGCGTAGCGAAGTTTCTCCAGCCGCGCCAGAGAAGGGGAAAAGGGGCGAAGAAAGAAACTTGCTGGGATGTTGCACATTCCATTCGGATTCAGGAGTCCATCCCAGGAAGATCCGCTGTTCCTCACCAGATCCCCGTAATTGTCGAGCAACCGGGCTGCGCGAACGAATCGATTATTTTCGCGCTGTGCCACCGGCCGGTAGATCCACCCTGGCTGATTCCCCCGGTAGGCGGTTATCCCTGCATCGAGGAGAATCTGCTCATAAGCCGGATTGTACTGGTTTCTTGGCAATACAATGGACTTCAGTGCAATTCCGCGGGCGGCAGCGATCCGTACTGCC
>JALYKM010000365.1 GCA_030774785.1 Gemmatimonadota bacterium | reverse complement strand
TCGCGATCGGTCGGAGCATCCTTCCCGCCGTCTGACGCTGATGTCCGTCCAAGCGCCTTGTTCTCTGGGAACGACTCGATCACTTTCTCGGTCTTGGTCTCGCCCGATTTCGTACCAGCCTTGAGCTCCGTCACGAGCTGAGGTCTGAAGTAGTCCTTCTGGGCGGGGGACAATCTCTTCTCATGCTTGAGGAGGATCTTGTCGGCTTCGGAGCCGACGGCCTTTTCCTTCTCCTCTTCCTGCGCCTTCTGAGCGGCGACTGCGACTGCCTTGAGCTCGCGGATCTTGGTCGCGGCCTTCGTGGGATCGGACTCACCGACTTCCGAGGACACGGCATCGCTGAACGCCTTGTGAGGCTTGAGCGTGTCGTTCTCACGGGTGAGCGAGTTGATTCTTTCCTCTGCCGCCGCCTGCACTTCCTCTTCGGAGGAGAAGGCCTTCCCAAAGAAGGCGGCAGCGCGCTGCAACAGCGTCGCGTTTGGCATGATCTGGTGCTCCATGTGAAGTGAGTCGTGCGGCGGGTCTCCGTCTCTGCGCGTTGCAGCGACGGGTAGCATGTCGTCCAGGAACGGTGTATTGGTCAGGGCGACACTGAGAATCGTCGGGCCTTGTGGAGCGCCCGTCGTGTTGTGCTCCATGTCTTCGGCAAAAGCGATCGAGAGCTCGGTGTACTCGCGTGCGGTCACCATCTGAAGCGCGCGAGCGGTCGGTCTCCAGCGCATCCAAAGGCCAAAGTTCCGCGGGTCATCGAGCGAGCGGCCGACCTTGGCAGCGATCTTCTCTGCGGCGGTCTTGAGATCTCCGGAGAAGTCCGACGCCGCATAGACACCCTTCAACTCCATGACCTGGCCAGCGGCCGGAACCGGCTGGCCGGTATCGGTCGCGCCGTTCATAGTCCCGTGCTCGTAGTCAACGCAAATCTTCTGTGGGTAGCCCGTCCTGAAAACCTGGATGAAGTTCTCGATCACGCTCTTGTCGATCGTGAACTCGGATCGCTTGATGCGAGTGCCCATCGTGGCCGCGTGGGACCAGAGCGAGCCATCGCTCAGGACGGGTGCATCGAATTGGAGATCGACGGCCAGGCGGATCGGTCTTTCGGCAGTCATCGGCATACGCGCCTCACTCCGTCACTGGGAAGGGATCGGTGAACGGACGGGTGCTGCCGTCGGGAAGCGTGGCGATCACGCGAGATTTGTAAGGGCCGCTCGCAAGGCCGACAGTCGACGGCACGATCGCCCGCCACTCCGATAGCACCGCATCAAAAGGCATCGCCAGATTTGTGGCCCCGCTCACTGGCGCGCCCGTAGGATCGAGCACTGTCCCCGTAACCGTTGCAGTCTGCGGGATGGCATCGGTCACCGTGTTGTGAAGTTTCCGGAGCCGAATCACGTTGGTCGCCTGCTTGATCATTCGATTCGGCATTGTTTAGCTAGGATCCAACGACCCATCCGGGTAGGGATGTGAAAAAGGTCCGTGAAAACGCCTCGCCAGTTTGGCAGAGGAAGGTTTTCCGGACCGCAGAAGGGTCGCTTTTGGACTACACCATCGGGGCGCAAGGGCCCGCTGGACTTTAAGCTAGGCGCTCACATGTGTTTGTGTCAATGGGAAGCGCACATTAGGCGGCCCTCGGTTCGACGACAATGTTCCCATCGAGAAGCACCTGGACGACGACCGAGCCATCGAGCAGCGGGCTGATGACGATGTTTCCATCGAGCAGCGGTTCGACGATCAAGTGTCCCGAGAGAGCGGAAGTTTCTGTGCTCGGCGCGCGACGTGCACCCGTTACCAGATAGAGATGGCGGAGCTGTTGCTTATGGCGCTGATTGGGTTGAACGAGGGTAATCGTGACCGACTTCGGCCGTACCGGGACGAGCGCGCGCCGCGCGCCAGTAACGAGCGTGATGTCGCCGGTCCGTTTCCGGCGTTTCGCTGGCTTGACCAGGATGAGTAGCCTTGTCGGACGCATTGCTGGCGGCGCGGTCGTAGCTCTCCTCGCGCCTATTACGAGCGTCGTGTCACCACCACGCTTCCGTCTCTTTCTCGTCGGCGTCTGGGTAAGCGGCTTGGCTGGACGCCTAGCGGTAACCGGTGTCGTCGCGCGCGCAGGGTGGAGCAGCTGCAGCTGTTTCGCTTTGGCGCGGCGCTTCTTGACCGCAACGACCTTGATCGGCCGGAACGGCCGTACAGATGGAGGCGGTGCCGTTGCGCGACGTGCGCCAGTGACGAGTGTTAACTCGGCGGCGCGCTTCCGTCTCTTCCTGGGCGTAACGACGGTGACCGGCTTCCGCGGCCGAATCGCCGGCGCGGCCTGAGCTGCTCGCTGCGCCCTGAGCAGCGTGGCGTCACCGGCACGCCTGCGACGCTTCTTCGGCTGGACGACCTTGATGGGCGGCCGGGTGCGTGTCGCGGGCAGCATGCTGAGGAGAGCCGCGATCTGGGTCGTGGCCGGCGGGAGTCTACGCCGACGCTTTGGCGCCGTGACGAGAGTAAGTGTTTTACTCGGGCGCTTTTCCGTGGCAGCCGGGATCGCAAGCAGATAAGCGGCAAGTCGAGTGGTGTGACCCGGACGAAGTCTCCTCTTCTTCGCCGTGACTTGGGTTAGTGTTTTCTTCCGCCGGACTACGGGCGGGATCGCGAGCTGATTGGCCGCCATCTGGATGACACGGCCGGTACGCTTGCTCCGCTTCCGGCCGGCGACAACTTTGATGCGAGGGGCTTTGCCTGCGGCGAGGAACGTGATCGTATTCGACAGTTCGATCCAGGGATTGTTCGCCGCCGTGGTTGTCGTGTCGACGGCCAAGTCCGTACCACTGTTGTCGCCGAAACTCAGGTCGCCCGAGACACTCGTGCCGACGGTCGAGTTCTTTATCCCGATCTCGATGACGAGCCGGTCACCGGCTTGGGCCGTTACGGATGTAGTAGCGTCTCCGTCGGCGATCGTTCGGTTGGTGAGTACCGTGCCGAATTCCAGTACTGCCGCGTAATCGCCGAGCGCCAGGATCGTCCCGCGCAGCGTTCCACCGTCACTTGAAACGACGGTAATACGTATCGAGACTAGGTCGAGATTATCGTTGATCGCGGATTCAAGAGCGCGAATCTGGCCGGTAATCGTGCCCGCCGAAATCGTCTGCGCTGCGAGTTGGCTGTCTAAGACGTACCGTCTAACGAGTGCTCGGGTGGCTCCCGTTCCCTTGGCGACGGTGACGCTCGCCATCGCTGACGAGATTTTGGTCGTCACGCTCTTGAGCGAAGCGCCCGCACCGGCTGTTTCGTCCCACGCGCCCAAGGCGGGCGTTATGTCAGCGGCGCCGGTGCTCGGAAAATAGATGCGTGTGGCCACGGGCTAGCGCCCGCTCGTTAACATCCTGACCTTCTGTAACTCGCGGGGGGGAGCGCCCCCACCGCCACCCACATTCTATCCGCCTGTTGTCCGTGGGAACGGCACCAAGCAAGTAGGCTGATGCCTACTATCCAGGCGATGCCCGCCCCCCGCAGGGAGTTTCCGGGGGGCGCGAATGGCGTACACCGCAAGGCCCCTACTCGTTGAACTTGATTGTCGCGCGCCCGCTCTGGATCTGCGGAGATGTGACGATCAAGCCGAGCCTCGATGAAACCGCCATTTCGATCTCGTCGCCCAATGGCAGTTGGTAGACCAGAGTTCCGCCGATCGGCGTGATTTCCCACTCACGGA
>JALYKM010000364.1 GCA_030774785.1 Gemmatimonadota bacterium | reverse complement strand
CCGTTCTCCGTCACCGCGATCGTGTGCTCGAAGTGCGCGGAGCGAGTCCCATCGATGCTCACGACCGTCCAACGGTCAGGCATTGTCCGCGTTCCGGGCTTTCCGACGTTTACCATCGGCTCGATTGCTATCGTCAATCCGGGCTGCAGCCTGACACCGCGCTTCGGTTTTCCGTAATTGGGCACCTGCGGATCCTCGTGAAATCCGACGCCGATCCCATGCCCGACCAGGTCACGCACGACGCTGAACCCCGCCGCTTCGACCACGCCCTGCACCGCCGCTCCGATGTCGCCCAGATGATTGTCTGTGGTCGCCGCCTCGATGCCTGCCGCCAGCGACGCCTTCGTCACGTCGAGAAGCTTCTTCGATTCGGCGTCGATCCTCCCGACCGCGACCGTCGTCGCCGAATCGGTATAGTATCCATCGAGCTTCACCCCGATGTCGATCGAGACGATGTCTCCCTCTTCTATCAAGCGCTTCTTCGAGGGAATCCCGTGCACGATCTCCTCGTTGATCGAGGTGCAGATGCTGGCGGGAAAGTTGTAGAGGCCCTTGAACGCCGGGGTCGCCCCCGGATGACTGCGTATGAAATCATCCGCGATTTTGTCCAGGTCGATCGTCGTCATCCCGGGGCCCACGCTCTTCTCCAGCAGCCGCACGGTTGCCGCGAGTATCTCGCCGCCACGCGCCATGATCTCGATCTCGCGAGGTGACTTGATCTGGATCATTTCTTGAGCGCCTCGAGGGCGCGGCGTGTGACTTCGTCCACCGTTCCAGCGGCGTTGACATTGTGGACCTTCATATTGTTGCCCTTGTACCAGCTGATCACCGGCTCCGTCTGCGAATGGTATACGTCGAGCCGGTTGCGTATCGCTTCGGGCTCATCGTCCTTGCGCCGCACCAGCGTTCCGCCGCATTTCGCGCAGGCGGTCCCGGGATCGCGTCCCATGTAGGGCGTCTGGCAGTTCTGGCAGACGGTGCGAGTGCTGAGCCGTTTCACCAGCTCGTCGTCGTCAACGTCGAACAGCAGCACGTTGTCCACCTTCTTGCCGACCTCGCCCAGCATCGCACCCAGCCCTTCGGCCTGCGGCACCGTCCGCACGGCGCCGTCCAGAATCGCCCCCTTCGTGGTGCCGGGCGAGGTCATCACATCCTGAAGGATACCAAGAATGACGGAGTCGGGCACGAGGTCGCCGCGGTCCATGTACGACTTCGCCTCGATGCCGCGCCTGGTTCCGTCGCGCACCGCCGCACGGAGCACGTCACCGGTGGCGATCTTAGGAATGGCCAGCCGTGCGGCGAGCTTGTCGGCCTGCGTCCCCTTTCCCGCGCCAGGCGGGCCGAGCAGCACGATGATCATGATAGGCTAGGGCGTCACACGGGATGGGTTGAACTGCAACGGAGAACTGCAACGGAGAACTGCCAGTTGAACTGCAACGGAGAACTGCCAGGCTGCCCGCTGCCCGCTTGAAGCTGCCGGCCACCAGCCTCACTACGTCGGGACGTTACTGGGTCGGGTCAAGGCACAGACAACAGCCTTTGCCATCACGCCACTAAGTGGCGTCCCGACGTTTGCGGCTCGCCGCTGGCAGCTTTCAGCTGGAAGCGGGCAGCCTGGCAGTTCTCAGTTGCAGTTCAAGCCACGATCTCGCGGCGTCAGCAATGCTAGTAAGTGCCGCCCGCCTGTCGACCGCGAAATCGTACGCGGCCCTTCTTCATGAAGCCGTCGTACTTCCGGAGCAGGAGGTGCTGATTGACCTGCGTCATCGTATCGAGCGCCACACCGACGACGATCAGGAGGGACGTTCCACCGAACCGGAACGGCACGTTGATCATGTCGGCTATGAACACCGGCAATAGTGCGATGAAGGTGAGGAAGATCGCGCCCGGGAAGGTGATGCGCGACACGACGTGATCGATGTACTCGGAGGTCCTGGCGCCCGGCTTGACGCCCGGGATGAACCCACCCTGCTTCTTCAGATTCTCCGAGATGTCGACCGGATTGAAGATGATCGACGTGTAGAAGTAGGTGAAGAAGACGATCAGCACCGCCGACAGCGCGTAGTAGAGCCACGTACCAGGCTGGAAGTACTCGGACATGACGCGCGCGGTCTCGTTGCCGCTGAACTGGGCGATCGCGCCCGGCACGACGATCACCGATGAGGCGAAGATGATGGGCATCACGCCGGCCGCGTTGACGCGGAGCGGAATGAAATTCTTCGCCGCTTCCCTCTGCCGGCCTCGTGCCATAGTCCGTTGCGGGATCTGGATCATCACGCGTCGCGCGGCCATCGTCACCGCGATCGTTCCCGCCACCACCGCGACCATGACAATCCCCAGTACCACGAGCGAGAATGGTCCGACCGCCTGGGTCTTCACGAAGCCGAAGGTGCCGAAGATACCCGGCCAGAACCGTTCGACGATCGAAAAGAAGATGATTAGCGAGGCCCCGTTACCCAAGCCCCTCTCAGTGATCTGCTCGCCCAGCCACATGACGAAGATCGCGCCGGTGGTCAGCACGAGCACCATCTGTAGCTTGAACCCGAATCCCGGATTGACGACAGCGTTCTCGAGTGACGCGGTGAAGATCGCAAAACCCCAGCCCTGCACCACGGCGAGGACAACGGTGACGTAGCGCGTCCATTGCGTCACGCGCTTTCTGCCCTCTTCGTCCTTCTGCATCTTCTCGACCGTCGGGATGACGACGCCCGCGATCTGCATGAAGATGCTGGCCGAGATGTAGGGCATGATGCCGAGGGCGAAGACCGTCGCGCGCGACAGTCCGCCTCCCACGAACAGATCGTAAAGACCCAGCAGCCCGCCCTTCCCCTGGTTGTTGAAGAAGTCGGTCATGGCCACGACATCGACGCCCGGCGCAGTGATGTGCGCGCCTATCCTGTAGAGGACCAGGCAGATGAGCGTAAACGTGATTTTGTCCCGCAACTCCGGCGTGTTGTAGATGTTGCTGACTGCCGCCGCTGGGGCTGATTGCGCCATTAGTTCTCTACCCGGCCTCCGGCCGCTTCAATTTTCTGCCGAGCTCCAGCGCTCATCTTCACGCCGCGCACGGTAACGCCCTTGGCAGCATCGCCGTTGGCGAGAAGCTTGGCAGGACCCTTTCCTTTGCGGATCAATCCGGCTTCGCTCAGACTCTCTTCCGTCACTTCCGTACCCTTTGGCAAGCGAGCGAGATCGTCGAAACTCACGATCTGGCTCTCGACACGAAAGATATTCGTAAACCCGCGCTTGGGTATCCGTCGCGTGAGCGGCATCTGCCCGCCCTCGAATTGAGGCTTGCCGCCACCTGGACCGTGGTGTCCCGAGCGGGCCTTGATTCCCTTGTGTCCCTTACCCGACGTCTTGCCGGTGCCCGAGCCCGGACCCCGTCCGAGTCTCTTCCGATTCCGGTGTGATCCCGGGGCCGGAACCAGATTGTGAAGGCCGACCTTGTCGACCCGATCCGGTGCTCCGAGGGGTTCCCGACGTGTTGGTTTGTTTGCCACTCTCTATTCCTCTACCGGCGTCACTTCAACCAGATGACGCACGTGCTTGATCTGTCCGCGCAACGCGGGTGAATCCTGCTTGATTACTTCTGCCTGGTGATTCCTGAGGCCGATGGCCTCGAGAGTGCGGCGCATCCGCCACGAGTGGCCGATCGCGCTTCTCACCTGCTTGATGCGAACCTTTCCCTCAGTGATGGTTTCCTTCGAGGTCGTCTTCGGGCCCCTGGTATTCCACCACACATGTGTTCTAGGCATGTGCTGCGACCTCCTTCGACCTGGCGCGCGAGCGATAACCAATGCTCGACACTTCGATGCCGCGCTCGCGGGCGATCTGCTCCACCGTTGTCAATTGCTGTAGCCCATTCAACGCAGCCAGTACCATGTTGTGCGGGTTGGTCGAGCCGAGGCTCTTGGTGAGGATGTCCGCGATGCCGGCGCACTCCATGATCGCGCGGACCGCTCCGCCGGCAATCACACCAGCCCCGGGAGCAGCAGGCTTCATGAGAACTCTGCCCGCGCCATGCGTCCCGACGACCTCATGCGGAATCGTCCCGCCCGTCATCGGGATGCTCACCATGTTGCGGCGAGCGCCATCGACCGCCTTGCGCACGGCTTCCGAGACTTCGTTCGCTTTGCCGGTCGCAAAACCGACGCGGCCCTGCCCATCTCCCACCGCGACCAGCGCGTTGAAGGAGAAGCGGCGTCCGCCCTTCACGACCTTGGCGACACGGTTGATCGCGATCACGTTCTCGACCAGCTCGCTACCACCGTCGCCGCGTCCGCCGTCGCGATCGCGGCCTTTGCCGTCACGGCGTCCGCCGCCGCCCCGCTGACCGCCCTCGCCCCGCGGGCCGCCGCCCTGTCCCCCGCCGCCACCACCGCCGCCGGATCCACGACCGCGGCCGGCGCCGCCG
>JALYKM010000363.1 GCA_030774785.1 Gemmatimonadota bacterium | reverse complement strand
AAGGAAGGCGACACCGGCAAGGAAGCAGGTGTCAAGGAGCACGGCCCGTACATGGAATTCCAGGTCGAAAAGCCGGTCGAGAAAATCGGCGGCGACGCCCCGGAGTATCCGCCATCGCTCAGAGACTCGGGCGTCGAGGGCCAAGTTCTCGCGCAGTTCGTGGTTGGCGAGAACGGCCGCTACGAAGGCGGCTCGCTCAAGATCCTCAAGTCAAGCGATCCGGCGTTCACCGCCGCCGTGAAGGATGCGCTCCCCCGTATGAAGTTCTCGGCGGCGCAGATCGGGGGGAAGAAGGTTGCCCAGCTCGTGCAGATGCCGTTTCAGTTCAACATCAAGAAGTAACGATCCACATAAGAAGTAGCGAGCAACCCGATCTGAACAAAGCCGCGGGGGGATTCTCCTCCGCGGCTTTGCCGTTGCCGCAATCGGGTTGTCGCCGCCAGATGATGCTCGGCTGTTCAAACTCGCGGCCGAACCGGCCCGGAGATAACGTGTATGATTGCAGGACCATGTACATTGAATCGTTGATGACAACTCGCAGTCGCAAACTTCTCGTCGGAGTCATGGCCTTGCTCACGCTGGCTCCGGCGATGCAAGCTCAAAATCGCAGCCCCGTACCCGCCCGCCCCAAGCCGCAGCGGCCTATCGAGGTTCCGCCGGCGGTCGTCGTGCTGCAGATCGACACGACCGAGGGAGACTCGACGCGCACGATAATCCAGCGGGACTTGGATTTCGGCGACCGCGTGCAGCCGCTCATTCTCGACAGCGTGACGATGGCCGACATCTGGCGGCCCGGCGACAGGCGCATCAACTACGGGCCGCTGGCTCAGACGCGTGCGAATTTCGTCGTGCGCGGGAGGCCTACCGCGACGGGACTTCACGTCGAGGTCTTCGATGTGGAGGGGAAGCTGCGGCAGGAGGCCTACTTCAGGTTGCCGAAGCTGGCCAACAGGCTGCCGGCGATAAAGGATTCACTGTCCGCGGTTCTCGCTGCGCGGGCGAGGTCCACCAGCGCTGCGCTCGCGGCGGATTCCGCGGTAAGAGACAGTCTCGCTCGCGCGGCGGCGCGTCCGATGCCGCTCAAGCATCCTGGTCAGCGAGTCGCTGCCCGGCGCGCCGCCGCGGCACGGGATTCACTCTCCCGCGAGCTGGACCGACGCGACGTAATCCTCCGTGCGGCTGCGGTCCAGGATACACTGCGCCTGGATTCGGTGTACGCCCGCTTCACTGTCAGGGATTCGGTCATGCGTGATTCCGTGGCGCGCGAGCGACGATTCGCGATCCATGGGGTGAGCGACGAGGTCGAGCGCTTGATGACCGGCGTGCGCGGCATCGCCGCGACCAGGATCGCGTTCGTCGATCGAACGAAGCTGAAAATCGTCGACAGCGATGGCGCGAATGAGCGTACGCTTCCCACGGTTGGCGCCGCACTCTCACCGTCGTGGCATCCATCGGGCAGGTACATCGTCTACGCCGACGCTGACGATCGGGGCACGCGCATCGCGCAGTTCGACCTGCGCACGATGCGGCCGAGGCTGCTCGGCGCCTCGAGGCGGGGACTCAACATCACCCCCGTCTACACCAAGGACGGCAAGAGCATTGTCTGGGCGAGCGGCGGCGATTCTCCGGCGGAGTTGATGCTCGCGAGTGCCGCGGGGGACGACTCGTTGCCTATTCCGTTCGTGGGACGGACCGGGTTCGAAACGACATCACCGAGCTTCAGTCCTGACGGAAAGCAGATCGTGTTCATGTCGCCGCGTCCGCTCACGCCCCAGCTCTACACCATGAATGTCGATGGCACCGGCTTGAGGTTGCTCACACCGGTGGTGGCGGGGAAACGCAGCTATCGGACGGGCGCGGACTGGTCGCCGAATGGCGACCAGATCGCGTACCAGCAGCAGAGCGGCGACTTCCAGGTGTGGGTGATCGGCGTCAAGGACCGCGTGATGAGGCAGCTCACGAACGAAGGTGAGAACGAGGATCCGTCGTGGGCGCCGGATGGACGCCATCTGGCAATCACGCGGCGGCTGGGCGACATCGGCGCGCCACGGAGCATCTGGATCCTGGACGAGCCAACGGGCCGGCTGCGTCAGCTCACGCAATCGGGCGACGCGCGGCTCTCGGACTGGTCGCCGCTCTTCAGGCCGGCGTTCTAGCCGGGGCCTTTGCCGCTACCGATCGGTCAGGACGAACGCCCTGATCGGAGCGCCGCCTGCGGCGGCGTCCGCAATAACGACGGTACGCCCCGTTCCTCCGGTCAGAGTGAGAGGGCTGAGCGTGACCACCACGCTAATCGCGCGACTGGCTGGCAGGGTGCCAGCAGGCACTGCTCTCACCTGATAGGTGCCGGGCGCGAACACGAGGTAGGCCGAGGCAGCCTGGTACGCCAGATTCGCCGCGGTTGGCGTAGCGGTCGACAGATCGGCCCCGGCCGCGGTCACGAAGATATCGAGTGCTCCGGCCGACGGGCTCATATTGACGATGCGCAGCTCGACCTGACTCGAGGTCGGCACCGGGTTGGCGTCGGTCGTCACGAAATTCGTGATCGGGGCGCCGCCGGTGCCGCCGGTCCCGTAGACGGTGATGTCGGTGCCGTCAGCAACGGTGAAGTTGATCGTTCCGACTATAACGGTCGTGTCGGCCGTCCTCTTCAGAACCAGTGTGCGAGCGCCGGTGAGAATGGGTGAATAATTCGCGGTCGCAGGCGACGGCAATGTCGCTGGCGTCGCCGCCGTGTAGCCCAGGTTCACGCCAAACGGCACGCTCTCGAGGATGGCGTTCACGGGAATGCGAGCGGGATCGGTGATCAGATTTACGAAGCGCACCCGGCCCTGTGATCCTGTAGGCTGGAGCGGACCGAGCGCTTCCTTCGTACCGCATCCGGCTGACACCAGAGCGAGCGCGGCGAGAAAACCGATCTTTACGGATTGGCTATTCATTATCGCGGCCTCGTTAGTAGGTGCACCCAGATGGGAACGTCGCTGGCTCGGGCGGATCCGGAGGTACATTCGGGTTGGCGTTGCGATCACCGATCGCGTACGGCAACCAGCAGCGCTGGCCATCAAGCGGAACTCCTGGTGCCGCTACGGGCCCGCGAATCAGGTTGCGGCGACGAGAGTCTTCCCAGCGCAATCCCGTTCCCAACAGCTCGTAACGGCGCTGATTGTAGATCTCTGCGATCAGCTCCGGTTGGGTAAGCGCGCCAACGAGTGGTGCGAGGCACGCCTTCGGATCATCTATGCCGCGGTTACCGGTGCAATCGGTGCGGACAGAATCGAGGACCGCCTGCGAGGCCGCCAGCTGACCAGTGTTCGCGAGTACTTCGGCCTTTATCAGCAGCGCCTCGTCGGGGAAGTACACCGGAAGCGCGGCCTGCGGGCTCGCGTAGCGGAGCCACGAATCTAGTAGCGCTCCCACGCGACCGGTCTGGGGCTTCGACGGATCGACGAACCAAGTGAACCGCTGGTCGCCGCCGGTCATCGACAGTCTCCACTGCCGGCGCGGGGCGATTCCATTCGTGCCGCCTGTCACGTTCGCGTAGAAGTTGACACCGGGCGCGGGGAATGTCAGCACCGAGAACGCCGACGTGCCGCTGCGCGCGACGAGGTTCGATGCGGCTAATGCCGTTGCGTCGTCATTCGCCATCCGCGCGTATCGCGCTCGAAATAATTGAATCGTGTTCGGCAGGTTCACACCCGGCGTCAGGATGCTGTTGTTGAACAGAGCGCTGGGTGGAGTCGCCGTTATCTCCGCCGCCGCCGAGTCGAGCAACGCGCGGATATAGGGCAGCGCCTCCGCGCGCGCTACGTAAACAGGCGCGATCACTCCGAATGTCTTGATGGGGATTCGCTGGTACGACTGCAACGCCTCGCCAAGAGCTTCCGCCTTCAACGCAAATGCAAGCGCGCGGAGGCCGCTCCGAGTTCCCGCATCGAACTGTGCGGCGAGCGCGTCGGAGCCGGCGAGGAGCTCATCGGCGGTACGCACCGTTCTGTAAATGGAATTGAATACATTTTCCGCGATTCCGGTCCCGGGTGGCACCGAGCCCTGCTCGGCGTCGCTGATCGAGATGAGCGCCGCAGTGGTGGAGGCGAACTCGTCGTTCACGAGCCCGGCCATGTACGCGAAGTTGCCGTAGGATTGGGCGAACCGGCCCTGTAGTCCTGTCGCCAGTCCGATCGTGGCGTCTGCACTGGTCGTAACCTCGCTCTCGGTAGGAGAGTTCGGATTCCTCAAGTCGAGGTTGCACGCCCCAAGCGATACTGCGGCGAAGGCAACCAGGCACTGTTTAATCATTCGCATTGGTTGGATCTCCGCATGTTAAAAAGAGACGCGCGCACTGAGCGACCAGACCCGAGGGATTGGGTAGCCGCCGAAATCAAAGCCGCGATCTGCCGCCGTCGTCTGCACTGATTGCAGGCCGCCAGCGTTCGTTCCGAACAGGTTGATCTCCGGATCGTAACCACTGTACTTGGTCCAGACCGCGAGGTTGCGCCCGGAGAGGGTGAGATCCACGCCATCCGCGAAATAGCGCCGCACGCCCAGCGAATTGAGCGTGTAGCTCGCGCTCAGCTCCCGGAGCTTCACGAACGTTCCGTCCTCTATCCAGTACTCGAAGATTCCCTGCGTCCGCGAGTTCCAGGTGGGTGGCAGTTTACGAGGATCTCCATAGGGCAGCAGCTCTCGCTCGTACGTTTTGGAGTTGCTGGCGATGCCGGCGTTCTGCGCGCGGGTGGAGAGGTTCATGATCTTGTTTCCGAATACTCCGTCCAGCAGCGCACGGAGGCGCAGCTTCTTGGCGATCGTGAACTCGTTCAGGAAAGATCCCATCCACTTCGGATTGGGATCGCCAATCACGCGATTCAGGGAATCGTTGCAGTTTCCACCGCTAATGGCCACGCGCTGAGTGGCATTACCCATGTCTGCCGTCTGATTGCTGCGGCGATATCTGCCGAGCGAATCGGTCAGCAGCGCGCCTGTCAGGCAATTGCGCGCCGCGTACGACCCGTAGAAAACTCCAGCTGGCTCACCCGCGCGAATGCGGTTCGGATAGCCGCCCGCCGACTGGAAGTCCAGGATCGTCAGGGTGTCGACGAGATTCTTGTTATGCGCGTAAGTCATCGTCGACGTCCACTGCAGGTTGGGAGCGTCGACGTTGGTTGTGCGCAACATCAACTCGATTCCCTTGTTAGACATCGTGCCGATCGGATAGAACTGACGGGAGAATCCGGTGCTGGTCGGCAGCGGCCGGAAGAAGAGCAGATCGGATACGACGCGATTGTAGTAAGTCGCTTCGGTCGACACCCTTCCGTTGAGGAATCCGGCATCGGCGCCCAGCTCCCACTCGCGCGCTCGCTCGTTCTTGAGAGTGGGATTCCCGAATGTCACATCGTTGACGAACCCGGGACGTCCCGCGAAAGGAAGCTGCGTATAGCTGATGAACTGCGAGTAGGCGTTGAGGATGCCTGGCTGACTGCCGGCCCAACCGATCGCGCTGCGGAGCCGGAGGCTATTGACCGCTCCTGGCCTGCTGTCCAGCGCAACGTATGACGCCGAGAATTTGGGGAACGCCTGCCAGCGCTCGGACGGGGCGAACGTCGACGAAGCGTCGTAGCGAACCGCGGCCGCGAGGAAGAGCTTATCTCTGAACGCTAGTTCCTGTTGGCCGTAAAATCCAAGGGTGCGGAGCTCGACGTCCGTCTGCGCCGCCGAGAAGACGGAGCCGGCGCTGACGAGCTCACCGACTGGGGCAAGTCCGTTGGCGGTGGCCTGGGTGATTCGCACCCGCTGCGAGGTGTAGTTGAACCCTCCGGTTGTGCGCGCTTCGAAAGACCCCATCGGTCGCCAGGTGTAACTCGTGACTCCATCCTGGTTGACCACCCGGTTATTCTCGAAGACTGACTGCGATCTCCCCGTGACGAGTGGCGCCGTCCCAAGAACGGCGTTGCGCGGCACGAACTGTCTCTGCTCGAAACCGACGTTGTCGAGACCAATCGTGTAGTCGAACAGCAGATTGGCGAGTGGCGTCCAGGTGAGCTTGGTCGAGCCGATGAAGCGCTCGATCGTTTGCGGATTGCGGATGCGGGCGATGGCGAGAAGAGGATTCGTGCCGAGCGCCGGCGGCAGTGGGTAGATGCCGTTCACGGGACGAAAGTCCACGTTCGTCGGCGCGAAGAAGAGCGAGCCCATGATCCCGTAGTCGTTCTGCTCGCCAAATGCCTGGAGCTGGTTATTGGTCGCGATGTAGTTCGACGTCACATTGGCGACCAGTTGCGGCGAGAGTTGCTGCTGAAGGTTGATCCGCGCACCCGAGCGCCGCGACGAGGTGGAGCGCATGATCCCATCTTCGTTGGCGAAGTTCCCACTTATGAAGTAGCGAGTCTGGTCGCTGCCTCCCTCGACAGTGAGGTTCTGCTCCCACGACGGCGCACGGTGGAAGATGTCGTTCTGATAATTGAAGCGCGAAACTGGCAGTCCGTTCACATCGAAGGGATAGAAATTGAACGGCTGCTGCTCCCGGAGCTCACTTGTTGACCAGCGTGTGGTCGAAGTGAAGCGCGGCTTTCCAATGCTTCCGCGCTTGGTGAAAATCTGCACGACGCCATTGTTGGCGCGGGATCCGTAGAGGGCGGCGGCAGCGGCGCCGCGTATGATCTCGATGTGCTCGATGTCCGACGGGTTCAGGTCGGCGAGACGGTTCTGTGGATTGGAACGGGTTCCCAGGTCGGCCAGCTGTCCGGATTCGTTGTCCACTATTACGCCATCGACGATGTAGAGCGGATCCGAGCCGGAGATAAAGGAGTTGACCCCGCGAAGCCGGACCGAGATTCCACCGCCGCCCGGGCTGCCGGAGTTCTGAGTGATCTGCGCGCCGGGAATCTTTCCCTGCATTGCCTGATCGACGGTGACAGCCTGTGCTCTGCTGATGAGCGCGGAGTCGACCGTCGCGATGCTCGTTCCAACTTTCCGCTTTTCGGTGGCCGTGCCAGTTCCCGTGACGACGACTTCGCTCAGGTTGACAGCGCTGACGTTGAGCGCGACGTCGGCCGTAGCGGTAGCTCCTGGAACGACAGTCACCGCCTGCGTCGTCGGCTGGTATCCGATTCGGCGCACCGTGATTGTGCGGCCCCCCACCGGGACTCCATTCAGAGTGTACTCACCATTCGCCCCGGTAACCGCGCCGATTCGCGTTCCGGTGACGATGACCTGAACGTCCGGCAGGCCTCGTCCAACGGACGCGTCGGTTATCCGGCCGCTGATGGTTCCGGTGGCTATCTGGGCAGGCAGCGCGAATGGAAGGGCGAGCGCGATCGCGAAGAGGAGCGCACCGCGTCGAACGAAGGAAGGCGTCATCAGAGGATCTCCGAGTCGCGTTGTCCCCGCAGTGGATACGGGGCCGTGCCGGTAAGCAGGTGCCCTACGATACTGACGGGTACTCAGGGTAGCAAGACTAGCGGACTTACCGTGTACGCGTCTTACCGCCGGGCCGACTGCTCCTGCTCCGCGATGAAGATGACGGAAGCGGGTTTGCCTGTTTCCGGATGCATTGGCTCTCGTGTTTCGATCGACCGGAGTCCACTTTCAGCGAGCAGCTTGTGCCAACTCTCCATTGTTCGGAAATACCATGGAGCAGGGTCGGAGAAATCGTCACTGAATCCCGACCAGGAGCCTTCACGCCAACCATCCTCGTAAGGCAGATCGCCGGTCGCGACGACGGGGTGGAGCGTCTGAATGATGAGCGCACCACTCGTGTTGAGCAGCTCAGGAGCGCGGCGAACGACCCCTTCAACCGATTCTTTCCCGATCAGTGAGAAGTTTGCGACGGCGACATCGACGTTGGCATCGAAGCCACCCTCTGCGATTTCCTCGTACGATGCGACGTGGAAACTGCCGCCGCCCGCTCGCTTCGCTTGTTCGATGAGGACTGGGACGACGTCGACGCCGATCGCAGCGACGCCGTGCTCGGCAAGCACTCGTACGAGCCAACCTTCACCGCATCCTATGTCGAGCGCTGTACGGGGCGACCGGCTCAACACCGCGTCCACGATCGCGCGATTGGTAACGAGCTTGCGGCTCTCGATCTGGTTCTCGCGGACCGCAACCGTCCACGGATGGGCGTTTTTATACCAGGATTGGACGATTTTCTCGTCGCTGCTTGGATCAATGCCCATCAGTGCGAGGTGGCTGGGAGCGGCGTTTTAGCGTGAGGTGCGCCAGCCCGTCCAGCCCGGTCCACGGACTACTCTCCCGGGAAGAGCTCCCGTATGATCTCCGTTGCGGAGGACCTGGATTCCGTTGACGAATACATCGCGCACCCCCGTCGAGTATTGGTGCGGCTTCTCGAACGTCGCGTGGTCCTGAATCGTTGCCGGGTCGAAAATGACTATGTCTGCGTAGTAGCCCGGCTCGAGCCGGCCTCTCTTTTTCAGTTTCAGATTCTCCGCCGGAAGCGCGCTCAGCCTCCTGATCGCCTGTTCCATGGGCACGATTTTCTCCTCGCGCACGTACCTGCCCAACAGGCGCGCGACGTTTCCGTACGCCCTTGGGTGTGCGCTGGATTTCACGAACACACCCTCCGGCGCGTACGATCCCTCATCCGACCCGAAGGCGACCCACGGAAGCTGGAGCTGACGGCGAACGTTGTCCTCCGACATCAAAAAGTAGACAGCGCCGACTCTGCTGCCATCCTGGATTACCAGATCCATCGCTGTTTCCTCTGGCGATGTTCCGCGCATGCGCGCGACCTCGGCCAGCGTTTTTCCAGTGAGGTACTTGAGAGAATCGTTCTTGAACGCAATGAGGAGGACCTTGTCGGGCGTGCCCACACCGACGAAAAAGTTTTCCCACTTGTCGGTCGGAGTGCGCATTTCCTGCGCGACGCGTGCGCGGATTGCGGGGTCCTTTAGGCGCTTTGCCCATTCCTTATAGCCGCCCTCCTGCACCCAGGGCGGCATCGACGCGTCCAGACCAGTCGCGCCGGCGATATAGTTGTACATGTCGGCGGTGATGTGGAGGCCGCCCACCCTTGCTTCTTCGATTTTCACGATCGCCGGTCCGAGCTTTCCCCAGTTGGACTCACCTGCGGCCTTCATGTGGTAGATCTCAGCCGGCACGCCGGCCTCGCGTGAGATCGTTATCAGCTCGTCTATCGCCTCGAGCAGTCGCGTGCCTTCGCTCCGCATGTGGGAGATGTACATGCCCCCGTACGGAGCAACCGCCTTTGACAGCGCGATCAGCTCGTCGGTCTTCGCGTAGAACGCAGGAGCGTAAATGAGCGACGAGCCTATGCCGAGCGCTCCTTCCGCCATCGCTTGCCGCGCGAGTCCTTGCATGCGCTGCAATTCCTCGGGTGTGGGCGGCCGATCGGCGTAGCCGATCTCGTGCACTCGCAGCGTCGTCGCTCCGACGAACGACGCGACGTTGGGTGAAACGCCCTTCTTCACTAGATGCTCCAGGTATTCCCCGAGTGTCGTCCAGGGAACATCGTACCTGATGTCGGCCTGCTCCTCGATCAGCTGTCGACGCATCTCTTCCGTGAGCGGACCCATCGATGATCCTTCACCGAACACCTCCAGGGTCACACCCTGACGAATGTCACCCTGGCTGCGCCCATCCTGAATGAGGGACTCGTTTGCCCAGCTCAGCATGTTGATGAAACCGGGCGCGACGGCCATTCCGCCAGCATCGATGTCGGTCTTTCCCCGGGCAGCAGAGAGATCCCCCACTTCCACGATCTGATCGCCGATGACGCCAATGTCTGCCGTCCTCGCCGGATTACCGCTTCCGTCGTAGACCGTGCCGCGATGAATCACGAGGTCGTAGGCACGGCTGGCAGGGACGATTCCGAGGGAAGCGCACGACAGCGAGGCGACGACCAGAAGCGAAAGGACAATGCCCGGGATATGGTGGGAAGAACGCATCTTCATGGGAGAGGGGCGAGAGGATGTCCGTAACGCGGCGAATTGGCCGCTCGTATATATATAGTTGAAGCATCCATTGCACCCAGAGGAGCGTATGAGCAGTGCGGCCGCACCACGCGCGACTTCGGCGCGCTATGACGCGACGACGTCCACAGTCGCACCACACACGACGACCCGCGAGCGCCTGCTGTCGCTCGACGTCTTCCGCGGCATCACGATCGCGGGGATGCTTCTCGTCAACGATCCGGGCACGTGGAGCGCGATCTTCCCGCCGCTCGAGCACGCTGCGTGGAACGGCTGGACGCCGACCGATCTGATATTCCCGTTCTTCCTGTTCATCGTCGGGATCACGACGCACCTCTCCCTCTCGGCGCGTCGCGCGCGAGGAGACGACGACTCGGCGATCGTGAAGCAGATTCTCCGCCGCGGAATAATCATTTACCTGCTCGGGTTCGCGATGGCGATGTTCCCGTTCTATCAGTGGGGAACCATCGACGCGATTCCCAACGCGACGGCGTGGGACCGGATCATCTACAGGATCGAGCACGTACGCCTACTGGGCGTGCTCCCGCGCATCGCCATCGTGTACATCTGCGCCGGGCTGCTGACGCTCAAGACGACGCTCAGGCATCAGATCATCATCATCGCGGTACTGCTCTTCGGCTACTGGTTCGCGATGACGCTTATTCCCGTTCCCGGCGAGAATGAGATCGGAGCCTTGCTGCTCCACACAAAGGACAGGAACCTCGCGGCTTATCTGGACCGCGCGATTCTCGGAACGAATCACACCTGGATCGGGAGCGTGACTTTCGATCCCGAGGGTCCGATGTCGACGATTCCCGCGATCGCGACCGCGATGCTCGGTGTGCTCGCCGGCCGCTGGATCGCATTGCGGGACAAGCCTTTGCTCGAAAGGATCACCGGTCTCTTTGCGGCAGGATCGATCGGGATGATGCTCGGCCTCATGTGGAACTGGTCTTTCCCGATCAACAAGAATCTCTGGACCAGCTCCTATGTGATGTTCACCGCCGGAATGGCGTGCGTGGCGTTGGCGGCGATCATGTGGATCGTGGACTACTGCAACGTGAAGTGGTGGACCAAGCCGTTCGTGGTGTTCGGCGTGAATCCGATCGTGGCGTTCGTGGGATCGGGGGTGATGGCCAGGCTGATCTACACGTTGTGGCACGTCAACTATCAGGGGCAGTCGATCTCGATCCAGAACGCGATGTATCGAATACTGTTTCTTCCCTGGCTCCCGCCGCGTGTTGCATCGCTAGCCTTTGCTTTGACCTTCGTGCTGCTTTGGTACGGGATACTGCTCGTCTTGTACAAGCGGAACATCGTACTCAAGGTCTAGCCCGTGAGTTCGCGCTTCGTCAGAGGTCTCTGTAGGGGGGAGGTGAGGGTATCCTCTTCGGCGCTACGCTCGCTTGGTCGGAGCCGGGAGCGAGCGTAGCGGCCGAAGAGGATCCCCTCCGACGTACCGGGGAAGAGGCCCACGGGCGCGAATTCAGGAATTCAGCGCGCTGCTTTTGCCGTCCCAACTCTCGCGCGCGATGTCTCTTTCTCGGCCAGTGAGCTCGTCGCGACCATCTCCTCCTCGATCGGCGCGCCGGCGCGGCGGACTAGGTACGCCTCCATCGCGAAGTATTCCGGGAGGCCAAGCTTGTCCACGCGCTGCGCAGTATTCCGATTCCGCTCCTCGACGCGTTGCCAGAATTCGCGGTCATCCTGACCGGGGAAGGGTGCTCTGTCCTTCTGGCTCTGGTGCTTGAAGATCGCCATGATCTTCGCCCTCAGCTCTTCCTCCGACAGCGGCACCAATACATCCGCCTCAGCGATCTCCCACTCCTGCCAGGCGCCGCGGTAATACCAAATCTCCGGTGGCTGACCCGAGTACTGAACGAGCGCTTCCTGAATCGCTTCGAGACACATCCGATGCGTGCCGTGCGGATCCGAAAGATCTCCGGCGACGAACATCAGCTCGGGTTGATGCTCCTCGAGCAGCTCCCGAACTATCCGCACGTCCTCGGGCCCGATCGGATCCTTCCTGACCTTCCCGGTCTGATAGAAGGGCAGGTTCAGGAATCGCGCCTGCTCGCGCTTCATTCCGAAGGTCTCGATTCCAGATACGGCTTCCGCTTCGCGGATCGCGCGCTTCATGACCTGCACCGGGAAGGCGTCGATCTCGCCAACCTGTTTCGATTTCAGAAACTCTTCCACTTCATTGATCAGCGCGCCAGCGGCGGAATCGTTGAGGTCGAAGTCGCTGCCGAAGCGCCGTAGGAAATCCGCGTAGCGCCGCACTTCGTGGTCGAACACCGCGATGTTGCCCGATGTCTGGTACGCGACGATGATGTCGTTCTTGTTCTGATGCAGCTTGTTGAGCATGCCACCCATCGAGATGACGTCGTCATCCGGGTGAGGCGAGAACACGATCACCCGTTTACCGGCGGGAAGCTTGCTGCGACCGCGGATCTTGGCGATCAGCGCGTTGAACACGGCGCCATTTAGCGGACCGGCTTTCCCATAACGCGCGAGCAGCGCGCTCAGGTGGTGCTCCCGGTAATCGTTCTCGTCCAGCTTGAGCACCGATTTGCCAGTAGTCTCGCTCAGCCAGATTACGGCATCGATCTCCTTCTCGCGCGTCCACTTCACCTCCCCTATCACCCAAGGGGTGCGAATGCGAGTCAGATCTGCAGCCGCGGCGTGGTCGACGTAGAACACGGCCTTCGGGTGCTGCTGAAGATAGGTGGCAGCGACGTCGGGGTCGGGCTCTCCTTCCACCGCGCGGGCTATGATCGCAGCCTTGTGCTCACCGGTCGCCACGAGCGCGATCTCCCTCGCCTCCATGATCGTCGCCACGCCCATCGTGATCGCGTCGGTGGGAACGTTCTCCTCCCCGAAGAAATCGCCCGCCGCATCGCGACGGGTCACAGTGTCGAGCGAGATGCGCCGGGTGCGCGAGTCGACTCCTGATCCCGGCTCGTTGAAGCCGATGTGTCCGGTCTTTCCGATTCCCAGGATCTGGACATCGATGCCGCCCGCCTTCTTGATGGCCGCCTCGTAAGCCTCGCACTCGACCTCGACGTCGTCCCGCGGTACATCGCCGCGCGGGATGTGGATGTTCTCCGGCTTGACGTTGATGTGATTGAAGAGATTCTCCCGCATGTACCGGTGATAGCTGTGGATGCTGTCCCGATTCATCGGGTAGTACTCGTCGAGATTGAAGGTGACGACGTCGGAGAAGTCGAGGCCTTCCTCGCGGTGCATCTTGATCAGCTCGCGATAGATGCCGATCGGCGTGCTGCCGGTCGCCAGTCCGAGCACCGCGTGCTCTCCGGCGGCGCGACGTTGCTTGACGATCCGGGCAATGCGCGTCGCGATCGTCCGGGCGATCTCATCGTACTCGACGACGACAACGGGGACTCGTTCCTTGGAGGCTGTCATTAAATAGGAGGAAGGCGCTGTCAAAGATAATCTGATCGCGCCTCTTCCGCCCCACCGCTATTATCTGCGGAAGAAATCCTGCACGTGGAGGCGAATTGCAGCATCCCGTCGATCGTCGTGAGGCGCTCAAGCTGCTCGTCGCATCGCTTGTGACGTTACCGCGGGCTCCCAGAGTGCTCGCAGCGGTGTCAGTCTCTGCCCCGGTAGCACCGCGACCGCCAGCCGTACGGCCGAACATCCTCTTCATCATGACCGACGACCAGCGGCAGGATGCGATGAGCGCCTACGGAAATTCCATCCTCAGGACGCCGAACATGGACTCGATCGGCGCCAGTGGAATGCGGCTGACCGAATTCTTCGTCACCAACTCGCTATGCGAGCCGAGCCGGGCATCGTTTCTCACCGGGCTGTACTCTCACACGCACGGGGTGCTGACAAATGGAGGCGGTCCCGACTTCTCTGACAATCCCGGTTTGAGAGCGGACCAGAAGACCTTTGTTCACCTTCTTCGCGATGCCGGCTATCACACCGCCATAGTGGGCAAGTGGCACCTTCCTTCCACGCCGAGCGGATTCGACGAGTGGGTCGTGTTTCCCGGTCAGGGGCAGTACTACGATCCATACATGATCGCCAACGGGGCCCGCATCAAGATGCGCGGCCACGCCGACGATGTGACGGGCGATCAGGCACTGGAGTTTCTGCGCACTCGTCCCAAGGACAAGCCATTCTGCCTGTTGTATCAGTTCAAGTCGCCCCACCGGTCATGGATGCCGGCGGAGCGATACGCACACGTGTTCGACAACGTGAAGGTTCAGGTGCCGCGAACATTCGAGGACCGGCTGGTCGGACGGCCCGAAGCGCTGCGACGTGCGGAGATGGCGATCGCGGACATGACGGACTTCGCGGACCGTGGCGTGTCACCGTCTCTGCCGAAGGAAGAGCGAAAGCGGCGCAATCTCGAGGAGCTGGTTAAGAACTACTACAGAGTCCTGCTCAGCGTGGATGAGAACGTCGGTCGCGTACTCCGCCAGCTCGATGCGGACGGTCTCACGGAAAACACGATCGTCATGTACACCTCTGACAACGGCTTCTTCCTCGGCGAACACGGTCTGTTCGACAAGCGCCTCATGTATGAGCCGTCGATTCGGGTGCCGATGCTGGTGAAGTATCCCGCGCGCATTCCGGCGGGGCGCGTCGACACCACGCACATGACGCTCAACATCGATGTCGCACCGACGCTGCTCGATCTGGCGGGACTACCGCTTCCGGCGTGGATGCAGGGGAAGAGCTTCGCCCCGATTCTCACCGGAGCCACCGTTCACTGGCGCGATGCATTTCTCTACGAGTATTACGAATTTCCGGCCGAGCATTGTGCGCGAAAGAATCGCGGTGTCCGCACGAGCCGGTGGAAGCTGATTCATTTTTGGGAGCAGCCCGAGGAGTGGGAGCTCTACGACCTCGCGAACGATCCGGACGAGACGCAGAATCTGGCCTCGAGCCGACAGCACGCCGGGATCGTCGCGCAGCTCAAGAAACGACTAACAGAGCTGAGACGCGAATCCGGCGATGTCGATCCGCCTGGCCCGCCTCCGGTTGCCAAGGCGTGCGGGAATGGAGTCAACACGTTCTACGCAAATCCGCCCAAGTGAGTCAACGAGTAGCGATGCCGCGGACCGCAAACCTGGCGCTGTGGAACTGCCGCTCGGGCTAGCCACCGTGACGGAAGCTTCACCCGGATGCATCGGATTGAACGGATCACTCAGATTTTTCTTTTTGTGGTTTGTTAAGAGGGCTCCGCGTCGCACCTGATGCATCCCGAGCGGCAGTTAACCAAAAATCACGGCCCCGCTAAACGGAGCTCTACCGGCTCACAAAGCGATCCGCGTAATCAGGTCAATCCGCAGAATCCGGATGAACCTTCCGTCTCGGTGGCCTGACCGGCTAACTAACGACTCTCCCAATTGACGATGCGCGCGCCGAGGACGGCTTGCTGGACGGCGTCGGCGACGTCGCGGCGGAGCTGGACGTGCCTCGTGTTGTTCCGGGTCGGATTCACGCGATTGGTGAGCACCACCACGAAGAGATCCTTCTCCGGATCGATCCAGATGGAAGTGCCGGTGAACCCGGTGTGGCCGAAGCTCCAGGGAGAGAAGAACCCTCCGGCGCTCGAGCCGCCTTCGGGCGAATCCCAGCCAAGTGTACGCGTCGATTCCTTCCCCTGCCGGGCAGTCCAGCGCGCGATCGTAGCGGGCTTGACGAGGCGAACGCGGTTGGCTCCCTCTCCGCCGTTGAGAATCATCATCGAGAAGAGAGCGAGATCGCGGGCCGTCGAGAAAAGGCCGGCGTGTCCGGCCACCCCGCCAATCGCCCACGCATTCTCGTCGTGAACCGTTCCCCACAGCAGCCCACCCCGGGCGTCATCCACCTGGGTGGGAGCGATGCGGGATCGGAGGGAGACGGAAGGCTGAAACTGGGTATCCGTCATTCCCAGGGGCCTGAAGATTTTTTCCGCGGCCAGCACATCGAGAGTCTTGCCGGTGATTCTCTCCATCACGAGCTGGAGGAGGATCATGTCCCAATCGCTGTAGATCATGTTCATGCCCGGCGTGTACTCGAGCGGCCGCGCGTTGATCTGGTAGAGGTACTGCTCCCGACCGCGCGAGGTGGAGTAGATGTTAGCCCCCGCCTCGAGACCGCCGCTGTGAGTCAATAGCTGCTTGACAGTGATCTGCGCCTTCTCCGGAGAGTTGAACTCCGGGAGATAGGAACTAACCGTGCGGTTGAGATCGAGCTGTCCCCCTTCCTCGAGAATCATGGCGACCGTAGTCGTCGCTATGACTTTCGTGAGCGACGCCAGATCGTAAAGCGTGTTGGTATCGACCGCGGGCGAGCCGGGCCTGTTCCAGTCGATCGTTCCGTAGCCCTTCATGTACGCGATGTGCCCGTTCCGTCCGACGGCGATCGCGACCCCCGGCGCTACCGCCTCCTCGAGAGCGGTCTTGACGATCTTGTTCAGCGCAGCCGGCAGCGCCGTATCGAGTCCCGAATCATTCAGCCCCATTTGCGGCGGCACGTACTTGATCGGTGTCGGCGCGGCGGCGACTCGAGCCGGCGGTGGTGGTGGTGCGCACGCGGCGCCCGCTACAAACGAGAGGAGGAGAGAAGGGAGTGCGGGCAGAAACTTCATTTGGACATCCCGGTCTGTGCTCGATGAATGCCGGCGCCAAATGGCAAAGCCGGCGGCAGCGAAATTGGCAGTCGCCCGTCGATCTCTCGCTCACCCAGAATCGCGAGTGCAGCAGCGCGCTGACTGACCGGAGAGCCTCCCCACGCGAGCAGGTATGACGACACCGAAGGAAAGGCGCTGAGGAGGTACGGGCTCCCAAAGGAGAGGACGATTATGGGCTTCCCGGACAACGCGATTTTCTCGACGAACTGGGAAAAACCCGCCTGAGCCCCTACAGTCCCCGTAAACTCCCGGGGCGAGAGGTACGCGGAGACGAGAAGGAGATCGGCTGAGTCTGCTTGGGCT
>JALYKM010000362.1 GCA_030774785.1 Gemmatimonadota bacterium | reverse complement strand
ACCTCGGAATTGGAGTACCACTTCATCGTAGCGCGGGATGTCCGAGCGATCACGAACACTGACTTCAGCTCTTCGCTCGGCCAAATCATCGACGTAAGGAAGATGCTGCACGGCCTGGTACGCAGACTATCGCCAGGCAAACAACCTTCAGCGAAGAGACCTGTCCCGTCGTCCTCAGCGGTTAGCTAATAGCGATCAGCGGGCAGCGGGCAGCAGCGTAGTTGATTCGACAAAGGCAGCAGCGCAGTCAACCTTGGGAAGGGTATTTGCCCAACCCGTGAGCCGGCGGTACGTTGCGATCACCGATGACCAGCCAGCTTCTCCCCGTTAGCGCGGGAGCTCTCGCTTTCCTGTTCCTTGGCACTGTTCTGAGTGCGCAGGAACAGGACACCTCCAAACGCGATTGGCCGGCTTACGGCGGCGATCCCGCAGGAACACGCTACTCGCCGCTGACGCAAATCAATCGCTCCAATGTCGGTCGGTTGCAGGTGGCCTGGCAATTCGATCCGGGTGAAAGCCCGCCGAACGGACGCTTTCAGGCTCAACCGATCGTCGTCAACGGCATCCTATATAGTGTTACGCCCGCGAGTGGCGTTGTGGCGCTCGACGGCGCGACAGGGAAACTCAAGTGGTCCTGGAATCCGGGAGACCGAACTTCGGTTCGCGGCCTCACTTACTGGACAGATGGGAAAGAGCAACGACTCCTCGCCGCGTTTGGGCGCTACATCTACGCGATTGACGTCGCGAGTGGAAAGCCCTTCTCTGATTTCGGGCGCAGCGGCCGCATCGACCTTCATTACGATTTGGGACGGGATCCGACGCAGCAGTCGGTCAGCCTGACCACGCCGGGCGTCATCTACAAGGATTTGTACATCGTCGGTGGCCGGACTTCCGAAGGCCTGCCGGCGTCGCTCGGAGACATCCGCGCCTACAACGTCCGCACCGGACGACTTCGCTGGACGTTTCATACCATTCCGCGTCCCGGCGAGTACGGTTACGGGACCTGGCCGAAAAAGGCCTGGAAGTACACCGGAGCGGCCAACAACTGGGCTGGTATGGCGGTCGATCTGAAACGTGGACTCGTTTACGTCCCCACAGGATCAGCCTCGGCGGATTTCTACGGCGCCAACCGTGTCGGCGACAATCTGTTCGCCAATACCCTGCTGGCGCTTGATGCGGCAACCGGCAAACGCAGCTGGCATTTTCAAGCCGTCAAGCACGATATCTGGGATCGCGATTTTCCGTCGCTCCCGACGCTCGTGACGGTCGAGCGTGACGGGAAGCGCGTCGATGCGGTGGCGCAGACGACCAAGCACGGCTTCGTGTTCCTGTTCGATCGCGCCAACGGCACGCCGCTGTTCCCGATCGAGTACCGTCGCGTTCCGCCGAGCACGGTCGAGGGCGAGGTCGCGGCCCGGACCCAGCCGTTTCCCTTGAAGCCAGCGGCCTTTGCCCGGCAACTGTTGACCGAAGACATGTTGACTACCCGAACGCCGCTGGTGCACCAGTGGGCGCTCGAGCAGTTCAAGACGTTCCGTAATGAAGGGTTGTTTGTCCCGTTCATGGTCGGCAAAGAAACCGTGGTCTTCCCCGGGTTCGATGGCGGGGCGGAATGGGGCGGCTCTGCCCTCGATCCAACGACCGGGGTGTTATATGTGAACGCCAACGACATCGCGTGGACGTCGAGCATGCGTCGCACCGTGCCGGCAGCAAGTTTGGGGCGACAGACGTATCTCAATCAGTGCGCGGCGTGTCATGGAGAGAACATGTCGGGCGGTTCGGGATTTCCATCGCTCGTGGGCATCGGGGCGCGTCGCACCCACGCGCAGATTGCCGAGGTCATCCGGAAGGGATCGGGTCGGATGCCGGGCTTTCCATCCCTATCACCGGAGACGCTGGCTCAGCTCGTTCAGTATCTGACGAGCGGCGAAGCGAAGGAAGCCATGCCGGGTGCAGCTTCGCCCACCGACATGAAATACAATTTCACGGGCTACCATCGATGGTACGATCCCGACGGCTATCCCGCGGTGGCGCCACCCTGGGGGACGTTGAATGCGATCAACCTGAATTCGGGAGAGTACGCCTGGAAGATTCCACTCGGCGAGTATCCGGAGCTGGCCGAGCAAGGTATGAAGGAAACGGGTACCGAGAACTATGGCGGGCCGATCGTGACTGCCGGCGGGTTGGTGTTCATCGGTGCGACAAACTATGACAAGAAGTTTCGCGCCTTCGACAAGGAGACCGGCAAACTGTTGTGGGAAACGGTGATGGTGAACTCCGGCAACGCAACGCCGATCACGTATGAGGTGAACGGCAAACAGTTCGTCGTGATCGCGGCGTTTGGTGGCTACGCTGGAAACCGCGCTGCTGCAGGAAGCGGCGGACCCTCACGCGGCGCCTTTATCGCGTTCGCGCTGCCGTAGATGCGCTGGTTTTGCTTACGTTACGAAAAGCAACACACTCTCAGTCCGGTCTTTCGGCGAGGATCTGCCGAACTGAGAGTGCTGCGAATTCGTCCTGGGTGCGCAACGAATCCGCCTGCTAATGGCAGCGCAAACTTCCCGAGTGGCAGTGCCACGGTTCGTGCCTTGGTGACGCCATTCTGGGTGACCACTATCGTTGCGGTCGAAGATCCGCGGGACATCTGGCTGCGGGACGGGCCAGACTCTAGCGGAGCAGCACTGTCGGATCCCTCGGCGCAGCGTTGTTCGAGCGATCCACATCCGGGAGAGCGTGCCTCGGATCCACCACCGCGTCCCTGACGCGTTTCTTCTCCGGAACTCGATAGACGAACTTCGGGCCGAGGTTCCACATCTCGACGGGAAGTTTGACGGTCGCCGTCGATCCGTCAGTGAATACCAGCGAGAGTCGTATCGACACCCGTCTGGGCGGCGACGGGGACGGTGATGCCGAGGAGAGTCGCGCAAACGACGAACTTTATGATTCGTCGCTCAGGAAGATTGCGGGTGGGATTAAGGCCGGAATCTGTCGATGGCAATCGGTGGACGCAATCTGCGGCCCGCCGGTCGAGCGAAAACCCCGCTGCTACGCGGGCCCACCCCAAAAAACCGGCCCTCTCTCAGGAGAGGGCCGGCCAGCGCCCGGTGTCTACTCGACGCGCCGCCAGATCTCCGTGACACTGTCCCTCGACGCGGGAGTCGCAGAAGGCCCGGTGGCGAGATCGCTCGGCAGGAAAGTGTGGAACCATTGGTTGCCCTGGACGCGGCACGAAGCCACAAGTCTCCTCCCCTGCAGTTTTGGGTCGACGAAGATATCGATGTGCTCGGTGTAGTGGTGGTCGGAGACGTCATAGGTCCCGAAGCCACCTCCTATCGAGTAATAGTTCGCGGTGTCCAGCGGCGTTCTGAGAGGCAGGGTATCGCGCCGACTCGCACCGACCAACCACATCCAGTGTTTCTTCGTGACGATCTTGCGTTGGTGGGCGTTGGCGAATTCCGTTCTTTTCCCCGCCTGGACATTGGCGACGAGGTCCCAGACGCCTTGCACCCGACACGCCAGCGGTGCGGAGCCGTGCAGATCGGGAGTGGCGGCTATTACCGATCCGGATATTCCCAACAGCATCGTTGCCGCAAGCAGTTTGTTCTTCATCGTCCTATCCTCTCTCTTCGGGGTGGGAAGCGAAGTCGTCACGAGCCGTTACTGATGTACTATCACATATGTCGGGCGTAAAGCACCGGATGGCTGAGAGGCGCCACCCGCCTCCGCTGGATAGCTTCCTGACGGATCTGTCCAATCGTGTTCAGCGAATAGCGCCTAGCTCCCAGCGCGAAGCGGGCAGCAGCGTAGTTGGTTCTAAGCGTAGTTGCTTCTCCTTGTAGTACCCGTTGCCCAATCGTTGATGCGAGCGCTACGTTCCCCACCGATGCCCACCTCGCACTATCGAACGCTCGACGAATCGAAGATCATCGCCACTCTCACAGCATTGAGGGATCGGATACAGAATCAGTTCC
>JALYKM010000361.1 GCA_030774785.1 Gemmatimonadota bacterium | reverse complement strand
GCCACTCTCACAGCATTGAGGGATCGGATACAGAATCAGTTCCCGGATTCCGGTCTGGGGAGAGTCGCGGATGAGTTGATAGCGGTCGGAGCCGAGGTGGCCGATTGCGCCGATTACCTCAACTCCCCGAACTGGCCGATACGAATCCTCGCTGCATTGTTGATCGGCGGAATGATCGTGGTGCTGTACCTGGCGAGTCCTCCGCTGGACCTCCCCACTGGTGCGCACAAGTTCTCGGGAGTGCAATCGATCGCGGCCGTCCTCAACATTGTTGCAATCGTCGGCGTCGCAGTGCTGTTCCTCCTCCGTCTCGAGACCAACTTGAAGCGCAGACGGGCGCACGGAGTCCTCCACGAATTGCGAAGTCTCGCTCACGTCGTCGACATGCATCAGTTGAGCAAGGATCCCGCGGGGCGGCGTTTGCCTGAGCCGGAAATCGCCAAAAGCCCAAAGGGGGCTATGAACCCGCAGTCACTGGGGCGCTACCTCGACTACTGCACTGACCTTCTCTCGTGACCGGCAAGCTGTCGGCGCTGTTGGTTCAACGGTTCAAGGACGACGCCGTGCTGGGGGAGGTGAACGAGATCGAAGCGCTCACGAGTGCTCTCTCGGGAAGGATCTGGCAGAAGATCCAGCTGCTGGAGCTCGCTCCTCAGCGCGGCTGACCTCTCAGTGTCCGGCGTGGCAGCCGGCCAGGCAGAAGTCGAAGTAGTCCAGGCTCGCATCCGCGCGCGCGAGCAGTCCCTCGGCGATTCCCAGTCTGGCTTCGGGGAATTCGCGCACCTGCGCCTCGATCACGTGCGACAGCCACCCTTCGGCGTGCCCGATGTCGATGATGGCGTGCGCTCCGTAAAGACGACGGTCTTCTTGCGGATCCCGAGACGCGTGGCTCCGTGCACCACCCGAGTGCAGCACCTGCGGCGCCAGCAGCTCCACGGCGCCGAGCTCGCCCTGCGCGCGGAAAACGTTGCGCCGGTGGATGCAGCTCCAGATCATCAGGTTTCGCGGAATTCCCGCCAGCGCAGTACGCGAAATTCGGTTTGTCCGCGCCGTCGACATTGGGGTTTCCGGAATGGGTCATGCCGGCGGAGCAATCCTCGTCATCAGCAAAGCGGGACCGACGCCACTGTTCCCGAAGTTAGCTACTCACTCCGCCGACACGGCGATTCCACTCTCGTTCGCAGGGACGAACTTCGAGGGATCGTCCTCAATCAATAGGTACCCGCCGGCGTCACCGCCGTTCAAGCCACGCCCTTCCTAAGGACACCTCTGCCCAGACTCACCTCAGACATCGCCCGCAAATCTGCCCGTTCAGGGCTTCCGCGCGTTGCCCATGTAATCCGCAAGATTCGAGGAGCGTAGTATCGCAGTCCATCGCGGATCAGCACGAACGGGATCCCACGTCCTATCCAGCAGCAGCGAGTAAGCGGTGAAAACCGCAATTTCATGGTTTTTCACCGCCGTCTCCATCGCGTCGAGAGCAGCAGAGCGATTTCCCAGACCGAGCTGACAGGTAGCGCGTGTGAGCCACGATTTACGTTCCTTCTCGGCGCGCGCCTCGATTTCGCTCAACAGCTTTCTCGCTTCGGCGGCACGGCCGACCACGCCATAGGCGTGACACAGCTTGCCCTTGGTGAGGAGTCTCTCGCGATCCAGTCGCGCTGCCTGCTCGTACTCCTCGACCGCCTGCTGTGTCTGACCCATCTGCAAATGAGCGTCGCCGAGGAGCAGTAGAGTGAGCGTCAATCCCGGTGACAGCTCATCCGCTTTCCGGTACTGCTCGATCGCCTCATCGTAGCGTCCCGCCAGCGTCAGTGCGTAGCCGAGGGCCTCGAATGGCATGGGCGCCAGTGGATCGAGCGCTATGGCCTTGCGTGTCTCGACAATACTCGAATCGAGCCTCCCGGTGTGATAGAGCAGCTCCCCATACCATTGGTGGGCCGTCGGGTACCCGGGATCGAGCTCGATCGCTTTCCGGTACTCGGTTTCACCAGCCCGAAAATCCCAGGCGTGTACGGCTGCCAGTCCAAGCGCGGTGTGTGCCTCGGCGAGGGAGCTATCCAGCGCGAGCGCGCGCGCCGCGGCGGAACGCGTCTTCGCCAGTCCATTCGCGGGAGGCGTGTCAGTGTACTCTGGTAGAATGGCGTGGGTGATGGCGAGTCCGGCGTACGCGCGGGCGAAACCCGAATCCCTCGCGATGCTTTCCTCGAAATAGGTAAGCGCTTTGCGCAGATTCGCCGCGCCCCGGCGATTCCAGAAATAACGGCCGCGCAGGTATGAGTCGTACGCCTCGAGATTCCCGGTGCCACGAGAAGATGAGGACAGCTCCGCGGCTTTCCCACCGAGCTTGAGCTTGAGTGCGTCGGCGATCGAGCGGGCGATGTCGTCCTGCACCGTGAAGACGTCGCTGGTGCGCCTCTCGTAGGTGTCCGACCAGATGGCGAGGCCGTCGCTTACGTTCGTGAGCTGGGCGCCGACTCGCAATCGATCCCCTGAGCGTCGGACGACTCCCTCCAGAATCGCCTGAACGTGCAACTTTCTGCCGATCTCACCGACATCGATGTCCTTCTTTCCCTTGAAAGCATACGCCGAAGTGCGAGAGGCGACACGCAGACCTGGAAGCTTGCTCAGCGCGTTCGCGAGCTCGTCGGTCATGCCCTCGCTGAAGTACTCGTCCTGGGCATCACCGCCAACGTTGGCGAGAGGGAGCACCGCAACCGAAAGAAGTTGGCCGACGGGTTGATCAGGCTTCGCCGAATTGCGCTGACTCACTCTGAAGCCGATGATCGCCGCGAGCACAACGGCTGCGGCAGCGCCCGGGAGAATCAGTGTGCGTCGCCCGAGCGCTTGTGGGGGCGACACCAGAGCGACGGGTACTGCATCGAGCTCGTGAAGCAGATCTCCCGCGGTCTGCTGCCTGTCCGCCGGCCTCTTCTCGAGGCAGCGCATTACCAGCGCGGCGAGCGCGGGCGGAATGCCGGGCCGTCTCCGCTCGACGGGTTCCGGTTTTTCTATGGCGTGCGCGGCGAGGGTCGCCTGGATGGACCGGCCCACAAAGGGCAGGGCTCCCGTGAGCATCTCGTACGCCATCACGCCGAAGGCGTAGATGTCAGCGCGGTGGTCGACCAACGGGTCGGCCGTCGCCTGCTCGGGCGCCATGTACGCCGGGGTGCCAAGTGATATTCCAAGACCGGTGAGTGTCTG
>JALYKM010000360.1 GCA_030774785.1 Gemmatimonadota bacterium | reverse complement strand
ACCGGACGCAGTTGGAGAAGCGCCTGACCATTCTGGCGTGCTACTTCAACCACGACAGCGCCCGCATTCTCGGCGAGATGGCAGGGTCGCAGGGACACCGTGAAGTTCGCGTGGAGCTGAAGAAGGGAAATCTGAAACGGCAGACAACTTTCTATACGATCAGGGGTCCAGGCGGCAGATGGTACGTCGAGAACGAGGACATCGCGGCAGTGCGGGACTTCTGCGGCAACCCGGGCACGGGACGTTCAGGCCGTTAGTAATCTGACAGCTCGACCAGCACCCCGCCCGTAGACCGGGGGTGCAGAAACGCGATTCGCTTTCCCTCCGCCCCGACGCGCGGTTTCTCGTCGATGATCAGCACGCCTGCCTCCCGGCAACGCTGAAGCATCGCGTCGAGATCGTCGACCGCAAAGCAGATGTGATGGATCCCGGGCCCGCGCTTGGCCACGAAGCGGGCGATCGGTGACGCGGGATCGGCAGCCTCCAGCAGCTCCACGAGCGGCTCTCCGGCGCTGAAGCCCACTATGCTCGCGCCGTCAGCGTCATCGAGAGCGACCTCCGGCAACCCCAGAACGTCCCGGAAGAAAGGAAGGCTCTCGGCGAGGGCCTCGACCGCGATTCCGATGTGGGATACGCGCGTGCCACGCGGGGTTGATGGGGTCATTAAGTTTATCGATGGGGGGCGGCAACGTCCCCGCACTAAACTAACTGACGAAGCCTCGCGGGGTATCCTGCGGTTTGGAGACTACAAAAATGTCGAATGCTCTGGAAGTGAACGACTCCGATTTCGAGTTGCAGATCGAGCAGCACAAGGGCCTCGCCGTCGTCGATTTCTGGGCTACCTGGTGCGCGCCCTGCCGCATGATTGCTCCCGTGCTGGATCAGCTTGCGATCGAATACGAAGGCAAGGCCAAGGTGGCAAAGGTCGATGTGGACGTGAACATCAAGACCTCGACCAAGTTCAACGTGAGATCGATCCCCGCGATTCTCTTCTTCAAGGACGGCAAGCTCGTCGATCAGGTGATCGGATTCGTGGGCAAGCCCGCGCTGGCGGAGAAGTTCAAGCAGCACGCCGCGTAATCAGCGGAGTCCGTCCCCAGGCGCCTCGTGAGCTCCGCAAAGGCGGGGACTCTCTTTCTGGTGAGTACCCCCATCGGCAATCTGGCAGACATGTCACATCGCGCGGTCGAGGTTCTCTCCTCCGCGACGGTTGTGATTGCGGAAGACACGCGCCACTCCCGCCGGCTGCTGGATCACTACCGTATCGCGACACCGCTCAACTCGTACCACGAGCACAATGAGGCGAAGGAAACGCCCCGGCTCGTCGCGCGGCTTCAGCGCGGCGATTCAATCGCGCTGATCTCGGATGCTGGAACGCCGCTCATCTCGGATCCGGGCTCACGGCTCGTGGATGCGGCGGTCGCCGCCGGCGTGCCGGTCGTCCCGATTCCCGGGCCTTCGGCTGTGATGGCGGCGCTGGTGGGGTCGGGGATGTCTCTCGAGCGCTTTACTTTCTTTGGATTCCTTCCTCGCAAGGGGAAGGAGCGGACCGAGACAATCGGCGACATCGTCGCCTCGCAAGCAACGTCGGTATTGTTCGAAGCGCCAAATAGAGTGGTCGCGACGCTCGACGCTCTCGTCGAAGCTGGCGCCGGAGAACGCGCCGCAGTCGTCGCGCGAGAGCTGACCAAGCAGTTCGAGGAGTTCAAGCGCGGCAGCGTCGCCGAGCTGTCGAACGTATACAAGGAAGCGGATCCAAGGGGAGAGGTGGTGCTGGTGATAGCGGGCGCGGAAAAGCCGGTGGTTACGGAAGACGAGCTAAACGATGCCGCGGCCCAGCTGCGCGCCTCGGGTAAAGCTCCGCGCGATGTCATGGACCACCTGGTCTCCGCACTCGGCGCTCCCCGCAACCTCGCCTACAGAATCGCGCACCAGGGTGATTCGTGATCGCCCGGCCCGACTGGGATACGCCGATCGTCTACACGCCCGCGATTCCGGCGCTCGAGGAATCGCCGCCCGAAGGCGAGCACACACCGCTCGACCGCGAAGCGATTGAGGCAGACCTGGGGCCGCAGGGCGCGATCGCGCGCCGTCTCCCGCAGTACGAGGATCGCGCCAGTCAGCGTGAAATGGCAGGCGCGGTTGCCGACCTGTACAACGATGGCGGAGTAGGTCTCCTCGAGGCGGGCACGGGCATCGGAAAATCTCTGGCGTACCTGGTGCCGGCGCTCCGTTGGGCGGCAGCCAATGGCGATCGCACCGTAGTCTCGACCAACACCATTAACCTGCAGGAGCAGCTCGTACGCAAGGACCTGCCGTTTCTCGCGGACGCGCTCTCCGGCGAGCAGGAAGTGCGGTTCGTGCTGCTCAAGGGTTGGCGCAATTACGTGTGTCTCCTGCGCCTGGCGCAAAGCAAGCTGCTCGCGTCGAGTCTTCTCACCGACGAATCTGGCGCGGAGCTCGAGGCGATCGCCGATTGGGCGGAGCGTACAACTGATGGATCGCTCGCCGACCTGTCGTCACCGCCGCGACCCGAGGTGTGGGACGAGATCGCTGCCGAGCCGGATCTCTGTCGCAAATCGGCGTGTCCGCACTATGGGCGCTGCTTCCTCTTCCAGGCGCGGCGCGAAGCGCAGCAGGCGGACGTTGTCGTGGTCAATCACCATCTGCTGATGTCGGACGTAGCCGTGAAGCGCGCCAAGCAGAACTGGGAAGACGCCGCCGTGATTCCAGCATATTCGCGCCTCGTCGTCGACGAAGCGCACCACATCGAGGACGCCGCCGCGGCACACCTCGGTACTTCCGCCAGCAGACGCGGACTGCAGCAGCTTTTCTCCCGGCTTGTACGTCACGGTGCGGGAACGCGCGGAGGCCGCGGACTGCTGCACGCCCTTGAGGTGCGCCTGATGGCCGCTCCGGATCTCCTCAGCACCGCCAGTCTCGACATCATTCGAAAGACGCTGATGCCGAGCGTTGACGCCGCGCGCGAAAAGGCAATGCTGCTGTTCGATCTGCTGCAAAGCTATCTACAGTCGCATGGTGAATCGGTGCGGCGACTCACCGGGGATTTCTCGCACGACCCAATCTGGAAGGCAGGACTCACCGTCGCGCTCACGGATCTTCTTGGCGAGATCAGGATGCTGCAGAGCGGCCTCGACATGATACGTACGCGCATGGAAGGAGCGAAAAAGCCGGACGAGGCGGTGCTGCCGCTCATCAGCGAGATGACTGCCGTTGGCCGCCGCCTGGAAGGAGCCGCCTTCGCTCTCGAGGGCACGCTTCGCCCGCCGCCGCAGGGTGAGCCGATGGTCAGATGGGTCGAGCTGCGCGGCCGCGAAGGAAATGTCGGAGTGTCGGCGGTCCCGCTCGATCTCGCTCCCATTCTTCGCGAGGACCTCTTCGACCGTGTGGAGACGGCGATCCTCACGAGCGCGACACTTGCGACCGACGCCCGATTCGACTTCCTGTCGCGACGGCTCGGCCTCGACTCCATAGACGCGACCGTGGTGACTGAGATCTTTCCGTCACCCTTCGAATATCCGACGCACGCGCTGTTCATGGTGCCGACGGATGCGCCGGCCCCCAACGAAAATCCCGCCGCGCACATGCAGGCGGTCGTCCGCAGCATCATCGATGTGACCGCCGCGTCGGACGGAGGAGTCTTCGCGCTGTTCACGAGTCACCGGGACGTACGAGCTGCCGCCGCAGAGGTGCGCGCGAGAGGAATCGAGCGCAGCCGACCTCTGTACGTTCACGGCGAGGACACCCGCGACAATCTTCTCGGAAAGTTTCGCGATTCCGGCCGCGCCATATTGCTCGGTACCGCTTCCTTCTGGGAAGGAGTCGATGTGCCCGGTCGCGCGCTCCGTGGTCTTGTCATCGCGAGGCTGCCGTTCCGCGTTCCTTCAGAGCCTGTGACGGCGGCACACTGCGAGGCGATAGTAGAGCGTGGCGGAGACGCGTTCGCGGAGTACATGGTGCCGCACGCAGCGCTCCGTCTCAAGCAGGGATTCGGGCGATTGATTCGCACCGCGACCGATCGCGGAGTCATCGTGCTGGTGGATCCGCGCGCGGTCAACAAGGGTTACGGCAGATCACTTCTTCGCGATCTGCCGCCCGCGCGGAGAGTGTTTGGCCCGTGGAGTACGATCGTAAAGCAATTGCAAAGCTTCTATGACCGGAGCTGACATTCGCTGGGGGATTCGGTTCGGCCTTATTCTCGCGGTCGTGCTGATCGCCTTTGTAAGCGTCGGCTACCTTGTAAGACCGGACAGTCCAAGCCACCAGACAGTGAGTTGGTTCCGGCTTTCCGGGAGCTACCTGGCCAGCGGTCTTGTGTGCGGTTTGGTCCTGGGCGTGTGCCGACCCCTAATTACGTCTTTGTCCAGAAGCATTCTTCTAGGACCCATCGTTGCATTTCCTTTTTACGCCATCATCGGCACTGTCTTCGGCCAACCGTTTTGGAGATGGGACCCGGTGTTTTGGACGATCTCGATTATTTCAGTGGTGATTGTAGGCAGCATTGTGGGCGGCGTGTACTGGCTGATTTTCACTAACGTCCGAGGGTGACTTCGTGTCACAATTGGCTGGCACGTCCGAAGCAACCATTCGACTCCAAAGGGTGACCGACTGAGATGCCAGGCAGGGGACCCCGCCCGGGGAAAATCGTTTGCGTGGGCCGCAATTATCGCGAGCACGCAAGGGAGCTGGGCAACGAGGTTCCCAAAGAGCCGCTCATCTTTCTCAAGCCGCCCTCGAGCGTGGTATGGGGTGGGGAACCAATAGTGCTGCCGGCGGCTTCATCGAAAGTCGAGCACGAGGGCGAGATCGGAGTCGTGGTCGGGAAAACGCTGACTCGGGTGTCTGAAGGCGATGCGGCTCGTGGAATCCGAGCCATAATCGCGGTGAACGATGTGACCGCGCGCGATCTGCAGAAAACGGACGGACAATGGACTAGAGCCAAGGGTTTTGATACCTTTTGTCCTCTGGGAGAGGAGTCGTCAAAGCTTCCGGACCTCGAGAGTCTGAGCGTCGTCACCCGAGTGAACGGCGTCGAACGCCAGCGGGGGAAGAGCAGCGAGATGGTCTTCTCGATCCCGTCCCTCCTCGCCTACATCTCGCGCATAATGACCTTGGAGCCCGGTGACCTCGTCGCAACAGGAACGCCTTCGGGTGTGGGTCCGCTCACACCCGGTGACGTCGTCGAAGTGGAGATTCCAGGTGTTAGCCGCGTGAGCAACCCCGTCCGAGAGAGCCGATAGTGCCCTCCTACACCGATCGTCTGCTCAGTCTTCCGGAGTACCCGCTCGCCAAGATCCCTGAACAGAAGCGGGAGCTCATCGCGCGCGGCGTCGATGTCATCGACCTGGGTGCCGGAGACGCTGATCTCTCCCCACCGCCGGCCGTGATCGACCGAATCTCGGAGGCGGTCCGCATCCCAACGATGAGCCGGTACGGCTTCGCGTTGGGATTGGTCGAGTTTCGCGAAGCCGTCGCCCGCTTCATGAGGCGGAGATTCGGACAGGATTTCGATCCGATCAAGGAAATCGTCCCCCTAATAGGGTCGAAAGAGGGAATCTCCCATCTCGCGTTCGCGTACCTGTCAAAGGGGGACTACGCCATCGTTCCCGAGCCAGGCTATAACTCATACCTCGGCGGAACTCTTCTGGCCGACGCGACGCCCTACAAGTACCAGCTTCGTCCGGAGAATGGATTCCTGATCGACCTCGACAAGATTCCGGCCGACGTGCTGAAGAAAACGAAGGTCCTCTACCTGAACTATCCGAATAACCCGACGTCCGCGATCGCTCCGCAGGAATATCTCGAGGGAATAGTCAGACGCTGCAAGGAACTCGATATCTTGCTGGTGTATGACAACGCCTACTCGGAGCTCGCCTACGACGGATACGTCCCCCCGAGCATCTTCGAGTTCGAGGGAGCGCGCGACGTCGCGATCGAGTTCCACTCGATGTCCAAGACGTACAACATGACGGGATGGCGCTGCGGCTGGGCGTGCGGGAAGCAGGAGTTCGTTGGCGCCGTAGCGAAAGTGAAGTCTTTCATCGACACAGGGACGTTCATGGCAATCCAGGCTGCCGCGGCAACCGCGCTTGATAAATGCGCTGATTGGATTCCGACGAACGTGGCGGAGTTCCAGCGGCGGCGCGACGCCGCGGTCGATGCGTTCTGTGAAGCGGGATTCCCGTGCACCAGACCCAAGGCAACGATGTATCTGTGGTGCCCGCTGCCCAAGAACATTCCGAGCGCCGTATTCGGCGAGCGGCTTCTGCAGGACGAAGGAGTGATTGTGCTCCCCGGCTCGCTGTTCGGCCCGGGCGGAGAGGGATTCTTCCGCGTTTCGTTCATCACTTCGCCTGAGCGGTTGCGCGAAGCGGCAACGCGCGCGGGGCGAGTGCTGAAGCGTCTTCAGAGCCAGTCAGGCGAAGAAGCTCCTCCCGGCCGCCGCCAGGAAGAGAGGTCGGGGATGGCGCGCGCCTGATGATTTTCCGCCGCGCCGCGTCAGAGCCCGCTGATTCGAGAAGGAGGCTATCGCCTTCCTTCCTCGTGTCTGTCGGCGTGCACATCGTCGTGGCGATCGCCCTGATGCAGATGCTGATTCTGAACGGCGACTACTCGTCGAAGCCGAAGCCGTCGGCGGCTCGTGAGCAGCGGGTGGGATTCGTTACGCTGCCACGACCCGGCGTGAAGACACCTGCTCCCGGACGCAGCGGAGGAGATGGTCGCCCCGCCAAGTCGCGCGAGATTCACGTCGTGGCACCCGCGGCGATACCCACCACACTGCCTGCGCCGTCGGCTCCGGTTGCGAAGACGACGGATGACGAAGGGGTTGGTCCGCTGGTGGGCACGGGCGGACCCGCGCGCGGAATTCGCCCCCAATATTCCGACCCGCGGGTGTGGGAGCCGCCCGGAAGGATCGTTGCTGCTCCAAAGACAGTTGCGCAGACGATCGACAGCCTGATCGCAGACGCAATCGCACCCTACAACGACTCGGTTGCCGCGGCCGCCCAAAAGCGTGATCCGACGGACTGGACCATCGAGAAGGGCGGCTACAGGTGGGGAATCGACAAGCGCGCAATAAGGCTCGGCCCCGTTTCGATTCCGACCGCGCTGCTGGCAATGCTGCCGCTCAACCTTCAGGGCAATCCGATGACGATGGAGCGGGATCGCTCATACGCGGCGATGAACCGGGACATCAACTGGCACGCGCAGCAGGCGATCAACGAGGCCGATTTCATGAAGGCCGTGCGGAGCATCAGGGAGCGGAAGGAGCGGGAGCGCGCCGCGGCACTGACGGGTTCCTCCGCGACAAAGGACGGATCCGGGGACCAGCGTCCGCACGATTAGCACTAGTCGCGAGGGGTGGCGGCGCTGTCGACGACGAACTGCTTGTAGTGGTCGAACCTGTCGAGAATGACGGCGACATAGGTCACGGGCTCGATCCCCCGCGCGAAGCCGTACTTCACCATAGGGCGTGTGTAGATTTCTCGCTTTGATTTCTGCAACAGCCAGTACGAAACGTCCGCCCAGCGCTTGGGATTGTCGTTATTCGCCTCCGCCAGTCGCTGCGCATCTTCGACGTGACCAGCGCCGGTGTTGTATGAAGCGAGGATGAACTTGAGGCGTTCCTCGGGATCGGGGATGCGCGGCGTCCAGTAGCGAGTCAGCCATTGCAGGAATCGCACTGCTCCCGCGACATTCTGGGCCGGATCCTTCGGATTGCGAACACCGAACTGTCGTCCCGTCGACGGCATGAGCTGGAGGAGGCCCGTGGCGCCGGCCCACGAGCGCGCGTTCGGCTTGAAGCGCGACTCCTGGTACATCTGGGAGCCGAGTAGCCGCCAGTCCCACCCGAGTGCCAACGCATGCTTCTTGAGCAGCGCGTCGTAGGGCGACAAGGTGCCCGTCTCCGACGTGAGGTAACGGCTTTCCACCCGCTCCTCGTAGCCGCGGCGATCGGTGAAGTATTTCTTGTAAAGGCGGTTGAAGAGCGACCCCGTCTTCTCGTCCCCGATCCATCGATTCAGCTCGCTCAGCAGGACGGGGGCGTTTGGTCGGACGGCCCATGCAACCTTCTTGGATGCGCCGATGATCGGCCGCACAACGAGGTTCTTGTAATACGACTGCTGGAGCTCGGCGACATTGCCCTCGGCGACGGTGTACTGAACGTTCCCCTTGGAGACCTCACGAACGAGCTTGTCGTCGGATGCGTCGATCTCCACTACGTTGATGTCTCCTGTGAGGCTGTCCTCGATCTCCATCAGTGTCTGCTTGTAGGGAGATTGCTTCGGCAGGTCGACGCGCTTGCTGATCAGCTCTCCAGGACGGGTGATCAACCGGGCTCTGGCGACAAGGCCCGGCGCCCGTTCGGCCGGCCCCTTCTTGAGAATCGTGTCGACCGCGGCGGGGAGATTCGCGACGGCTTGCGACACCGGCCCCTTCTGCTGAACGACAACCGGCTCGGAGCGATAAAGCTCCCTCGTGTACGCGACACGCCCGGAATCCTCGGGGAGCGGAATCAGGCGAGCGGCCGCGATGTCCCCTTTCCCAGCCCGAAGCATGTTGAACATGCTGTCGCGATCCTGTACCAGCACCACGCGCAACTCCACCCCCGCGTCCTTCGCGAAGTCTTTCAGCAGCTCGTACTCGTATCCCATCGCCTCGCCGCGATAGAGGAAGTACGTGGTGGAATTGTAGGGAGCGAGGACGATGAGGGTATCCCGCTCGCGGATGTCCGCGAGATCCCGGGCGAACGACGGAGCGATCTGCGCCGCCGACGTGCTCGTCTTCGCGCTCGTGTCAGCGCCGGAGAGGGGCGGAGATGCTTTACTGCAGCCGAGAA
>JALYKM010000359.1 GCA_030774785.1 Gemmatimonadota bacterium | reverse complement strand
GTGCCGCGGCCGGTCTGGGACGTCTTGCCGCATTACTGGTAACAGTCCCGAACATCCGGACTTGGGGTTCACTCAGTTCGAGAATATCGGCGACCACACCTGGATCGAGGGCGGCAATCGGAACCTTAAAGCGGATTGGTTGATCGGCCGCAGTATCGCCCGCAGAAGGTACGTAAACGCGAAGGTCTGTCACTCCCCTAGGTTGGAGGCCGTGCCGTTCCTCAAGAAGGTGTACCATTGATCGATCGATCGTCCCCTCGTTCATGCGGACGTATTCCCCCTCTACGTCGATCGTTACAACTGCCCACCCAGCGTCGAGCGCTTCCTCCATTAGCACCTGAGTGGTATTGGATTTACCCGACCCAACAGTTCCAAAAATTCCAACGTTACGCGGTAGAAAATTCTTGTTGGTTACGTCGGTATGAACTTCGACCCGGTCATACCCCATCAGGTGACCGAGATAGAAGGTTCCGGCGATGCCCAACATTTCCCGCAATCGATCCTGGGGGAACATGTACAGCTCAGAGTACGGACGCGGACGTGTCGAAGTCGGCACGACGCGCTCTCCGGCTTGCACTTCGCCGAGAATCTCTATTGAGCCATAGGCATAGTACGTCGGTCTGAAACGCGTACGCTCAGGATGGAGTATGGTGGTTCGGGTAATTGCCGAATCAGCAGCCACTTCATGAGGGGCATGGAAGGGCCCCTCAACGACGCGTCCAAGGAACTCTTTCCCCTGTTCACGATCCCGAATACCAACGTATACGTCCCGACGAAAGTCACGTCGCCGATGCTCGGACACCATTGCCGAGGATGTCTGATTCCCCGCTCCTTGACTGTCAAACGCTATGAATCCCAGTTCGACGAGGTCGTTGTGAATGGCTTCTGCTGCTTCTCGCTCTGCCAGCTCGAGGGCTCCGTTCCCAGCCTCAGGTGCGCGCTGTACCTGTGCGTTATCGCGAGTGGCCGCGCCATTCCCCTCATCGCCTCGAGGAACTTCCTCGCCGGGTGGTGTCATGACCTTGTTCTCCTGGGATCGATTTCAAACATTCCTGATTCTGTACCTAATTCGTACAAGCGCGCTTCCACGAACCGCTGAAAATCGGCACCTTTGAAGAGCGTCCGGGCGACTTGATCTGCTAGATCTATGTGGAAGGGAAATCCCCGATGCGAGACCGACGAGCCATCGGATGGTAGTCCCCGCGTCCAAAGCGAGTCCGCCAGAAAAAGCGCGACGGATTCCTCAACCCTGTTTGAGTGACATTCGAGCAGAAACGGTTTCTGCCCGGCCTTCACGAGCACAACGGCCACTTGAGGTCCCGCAAGACCAATAAATTCTCGGAATCGGTCTCGGTCGTGGTTGTTGAAATTGGCCCGTTGTTGCCCTTCCTCTCCGCCGTCAAGAAATGTTAGCAGGGTATCAGACAGATGCCGGATAACGATGTACTCTCCGGGCTCCAGGAGGATTGCCGCATTAAGTATGTCGAGGTCCTCTGCTCCCTCTGAGACGGCGATAAAGCGTTCGGTAGCTATATATCGGTTAACTAGATCGAATGCAGCGGTGAGGTTCTCTCGGGGACGCCCGGCTCCCGTGCGAAGTTCGTGCGGAATTAGTTCTCCATGAATCATTCGCCAATCGGCTTGTTGTTCTAGCAGTAGCCGGCGCTCACCGAAAAGCATTATGGCGCGGGCAAGCAGATTGGATATCGAGCGGGCTCTTCTCAATTGAGCAAAAAACTCCGCCGCAGTGCCATCTGCAGAGGTCAATTCCGCTTCAAAGACCCTTGTTACGAGATCTACGACCTGTCCGGAGTTGAACACAATCACAACCCCAACCTGTATTTTCGATCCGCCTAAGAGCGGCACAGGCGAGATGGTACCATCGGCAGCGGCGACTGTCCCAGTACCGAGTAGTCTTTCAGCGATCGCGAGAGCAGCCGCACTGGGCCGCCGTATCAACGCTACGAGTTCCGGTCGATCACGCAGAAGTTCCTCTCGATAAGCGGAGCGTCGTTCCTGCGCTCTGACAATCGATGCGTCGACACGCTCCCGCAGTTGGTCGAGGTGCTCTTCTAACGGGACCCAGGGATTCGAATGCAGGATCTCGGCGAGGGAAGGATTCCTTGAATTGCCACCGGGCGCCGGCATTGGCTTTCCTCCGTTCTCGTTAGCCAATCTGGATCTGCGAAGGTACCTCCGGTCCGTTAGCGCCGCAAACGAGGAACACGGAGCCTATCATCCGCGTGATATGAAATCGACATTTCGGTGATAGAGAATCGACATTTCCCAAACGGTGGGAGCAGTTACGCCTCGTCTTTCTGCGCGCTAGTACGACTCGCATATCGTAGCAGCGACCAACTTTCGTGGCGCTTAGCCGGAAGAGTTGCAGAAGAGTTAGGCAAGAGTTACCGTTTGCCCGGCAACGACTATAGATTTCGGTTTATCTTCGGGATGTTTCGGGGTGGCAAATGTCGACTGGAATCGAATGGACCGACGAGACGTGGAATCCGATGACGGGTTGCACGAAAATCTCGGCTGGGTGCGACAACTGCTACGCGTACACGCTCGCACAGACAAAAACCCGGGACGTATACCTCCGTCAGCTGCCGGTAAAAGACACTCCCGAGCATCGCGCTGATCCATTCGCTCCACGATTCTGGCCTGAGCGTTTACAAAGGCCCTACTCCTGGCGGACCCCAAAGCGTGTGTTCGTCGACAGCATGTCGGATGTCTTCCACGCGCACTTCTCGCTCGAGCAGATACAGCGGGTGTTCGAAGTGATGAACGACAACCTGCAGCACCAGTTCCAAGTGCTGACCAAGCGGCCGGAGCGCGCAGCCAGACTCGCCGAGCATCTGATCTTCACACCCAATATCTGGATTGGCACGTCAATCGAAAACATGGACGTAGCACGGCGCGCCGATTCGCTTCGACTCGTGCCGGCCGACGTTCGCTTTATCTCAGCGGAGCCTCTACTGGGTCCGCTCGACACGATAAACCTCGAGGGCATTCACTGGGTTATCGGTGGCGGCGAGAGCGGTCTAGGGTTTCGCACGTGCGATCCCGAGTGGGCGCGCGGGCTGCGCGACAACTGCGACGCGCAAGGCGTCGCGTTCTTCTGGAAGCAGTGGGGTGGTAGAACCCCAAAGTCTGGCGGGCGGGAGCTAGATGGAGTGGAGTGGAATGAGTACCCCGTCGACCTGCCGAATCCGGCCGAGGTCGGCTTATTCGCTCCCAGCGCCGTCGCCTGATAGCGGCGGAAACTCGAAGGTTAGCGGCTTCGTCTTGATCGTGTACCCGCGATCTCCGAGGATCTTCTTGATTTCCTGCATGTCCGGCAGGAGCGCCCAAGTCTCCTCGAGCGCGTAGCGTCTCACCGTTCCCCGCTCCCCTTTTTCATCCCAGCGGACGGTCACTCCCGCGAAATGCTCCGCGATCTGGTCGCACACGCGACCGAGGCCGGGCGAGGCAAAATGGAAACTCTCGAAGAGGCCGCCGATCTCTTGCGCGCGCTTTTTCATCGCGCTGTTTAGCGCCTCCTTCATTGCCACTATTGCTTTGCCGCTCTTCGACGCGTGCACGAGCGAGTAGTGATGGTGATCGTTCTCGTCCACAATCGACATCGGCAGCACGTACTTAGCGCCGAGTCGTTCCTGAATCGCCAGGTAACTATCGAGGTATGACTCCCGCTCCATTCCGGGATTATGCGCCGCCGTGTCCTCCACCAAACCCCAGAGTCCCGCAAAAACGTCCTGCAGAATCGCTTCGTCGGCTTCGCGATAGTCGGAGCGAGACACTCTGCGAGCCGGAGCTGGGATTTCATCGGTGAACAGCGAGGCCTGCCCATCCTCCTCTTCATCCGGTTCAGCAGCGACCGCGCTCGCCAAGCGGTGAGTTCCCTCCTCACTG
>JALYKM010000358.1 GCA_030774785.1 Gemmatimonadota bacterium | reverse complement strand
GAATGGATCTGATAGAGCGATAGATGTCGTCCCAGGCGTTCGACGCTTTCGGCGAGCTGGCGCTCAAACGATGCCAGCGAGTGATCCTTGACCTCGTGCTGCGTGGCGCTCGTCGACCACCCGGCGGTGTAGGTGTATCCCCACTTCGATGCTATGAAGACTTCGCCCGGCGGGATCTCCCGCTTCCGCAGCCACGACGCCAGAAACTCTTCCGCCCGACCGTATGACCGCGCTGCATCGACGTAGCGGATTCCGGCGTCGAACGCCGCATCCAAAACGACGTGCGCCCGTAATTCCATAGTCGTCGGGTCGTACTGTCCGCCCAGATCACTGGCATGATTCAACGTCACGTAGCCCGGCCGCCCAAGTGCGGCGAGCCCGAGGCCGAGTTGCGCAGGCATTGACGTGAAAGCTAGCCGCACAATCGAGCTAGGTGCCCTGCCGCGGCAGCGGTGTCTGCCAACAGATGTAGCGCAGCCGCAAGAGCTACATACGGAGACGTTCTTGCACTTGAGTAGGCATGATCACCTTCGAAATGCCGGTCGCCCGGCCGCTTAACGGAAGCAGGACATCCCGCCTGCCCGTGACGATGAAAGCCGCAGTATTCGTCGAGCCGGGAAAGATTGAGCTCCAGGAAAGACCGGTCCCCACCATCGGTCCCACTGACGCGCTTCTTCGCGTCACCACGACGACCATCTGCGGAACGGACGTCCACATTCTGAAAGGCGAGTACCCCGTGCCTCCGGGCCGGATCGTCGGGCACGAGCCAGTGGGGGTCATCGCCGCGCTCGGCACTGCTGTTACTGGTTACGAGGTCGGTCAGCGTGTGATTGCCGGCGCGATCACGCCGTGCGGGCAGTGTGAGACGTGTCTCGATGGACACACCTCACAATGCGGCGGCAAGGCGATAGGTGGCTGGAAGCTTGGCAACACCATCGATGGTTGTCAGGCAGAGTTCGTGCGAATTCCCGATGCGATGGCGAACCTGTCCCTCGTGCCGGACAACCTCACCGATGAGCAAGTGCTGATGTGTCCCGACATCATGAGCACGGGCTTCGGTGGCGCAGAGAGCGCCGATGTCCGCATCGGCGACGTCGTCGCAGTGTTCGCTCAGGGTCCGATCGGATTGTGCGCAACAGCCGGCGCACGCCTCAAGGGCGCATCCCGCATCTTCGCAATCGAAAGCGTAGCCGCGCGCGCGGCGATCTCACGGAAACTCGGCGCCGAGGTAGTGATCGATCACACGTCAGAAGATCCGGTCGCCGCGATCATGCGACTTACGAACGGTCGTGGTGTCGATGTCGCCATCGAGGCGCTCGGAACTCAGCAGACCTTCGAGCTCTGTCTCAAGGTCCTGCGTCCGGGTGGCGTGCTATCCAGTCTCGGCGTGTACTCCGGAAAGTTGACGATGCCACTAGACGCATTCCACGCCGGCCTCGGCGACATCTCCATCGTCAGCACTCTGTGCCCTGGAGGCAAGGAGCGCATGCGGCGCTTGATGAGCGTGGTTGGATCGGGAGCGATCGATCTTCGTCCCCTCGTCACCCATCGGTTCAAGCTGGATCAGATCGTCGAAGCGTACGATCTGTTCTCGCATCAGCGCGACGGCGTTCTCAAAGTCGCCATCACCCCCGCTAACTAGTGGCCGATTTCGCCTCGCGCCCAGTGACTTCGTCCAGATGAATCCGGAAAACGATCTGACGAAACGGGACTGGGTCATTTCCCGCCCCCTCCAACGTGCCAGGCATCAGTTGCTTGAGTAGCTCAAGCCCTGGCGTGAACGCCTTTCGCTCGTCGTCAGGAGAGTCACCTCGCAGCACATAAGTCGAGCCGCGCACCACCACGCTTTGCCAGTCGAAGAGCCCCTGTACTTCATCGACTTCAAAGGCGACCCAACGATGGTGCTCAATCGTTTCGAATTTGCTCCCCTCCGACGTCCGGCAATACACCCACCCGTCCTTATAGACGTAGTTGATGGGCTCAATGTCGACGCGATCCTTAAATGCGTACGCGATCCGTCCGACATTATTTCGCGCCAGGAGCGCGTCTATCTCGGCGCGGGTGAGCTCTCGAATTCGTGGACCCGCGTTTTTGGTCTTCTCCATCTGAACGTTGGCTACCATACCGGCACCCTCTGACCTGTGAATACCTGAAAGGTAGCCGCACAACGCTTGTCTGTTTAGCACCCGGATCTTGAGCTCAGCGCGCAAAACCACGATGATCGGGAGAGTGTTGGTTTTGGGCTCCCAACTCTTTCATTAGCAGCTGACTCTGAGGGTCATTACACGCTTTCTTCCCGTTGTATCAACAATCCTTACCTGGACGCATACGCCCCGGGATACTATTGGTTTAGCGAGAAGTTGAATGCAAAGCAGAGAGGCAGACCCTAAGCGTCCGACTCACTCGGGACCCCACGGCTCCGTGATAGCATTGAGAGCGTCAGTTCCATCTGAAGGAGCTGCAAGCCCGAGGCCGAGTCGCGCCGGCATTATTTCATCCGCTTCATCGCCCGCATTATCGCGACGTCGTCCAGGTCTTTCGGTCGACCGGCTGCCTCCTTCGACCGGATGATGTCGTCGAGCGACGCGACAAAAAAACGGACGCCGAACGCTTCAAAACGCTCGGCGTCTTTTTTCAGATCGTCGTAGCCTTCCACGCCGGCGGGCTCGAAAGCGATGTCCAGGCGACCGGCTCCTGTAACGAGGTTCCACATTCTCGCGCGCGCAAGCGTGGCAGAGGAACAATCGAAAGCGAGCCCTTCCGGAACCGACTCGGTATAGACCTTTGCATCAAGCTCATTCAGCGCTGCCGCGAGACGGTCGAGATTTGGCTTGTCCCCCGCGGGCGTGATATCCGCATCGGCGGTGAGTCTGGGAAACCCGTGCAGCCGCGCCGCGAGCGCCCCGATCAGAATGAAGTGCACCCTGTGACGACTCAGCGTCTCCAAAAGGCGCTCCGGATCGAACGGCGCGACTTCAGACACGTCGCGCCGCTGAGAGGAAGCGGCTCACCTGAGCCACCTCGCGCAGACGCTGCTCGGGTGAGAGCGCGAGAATGCGAGGTACATCGTCAAGAAGCTGTGGATCGACGCTCACCCGGCGCAGGCCGGCGGAGAGGCTGAAGCCAGCTGCCTTGAGCAGTCGCGCCAGCGTCGACCACGACGGACTCGTTTCCCCCAGCTCGATGCGAGCGACCACCGACTGGGCAGTACGGGCCCTCCTGGCCAACTGGCGCTGGCTCAGCCCGGCGCGCTCGCGCGCGGTCTGAAGGAGCTTGGACGCCTCGAGGATTTCGCCGGTCATGAAATGGATGATAGCTAATTAGCTATCAACGGTCAAGACCCGATCGACCGCGCCTTCCCAGAGCCCGGTCTTCCTGCTACACCGCCGATTCGCACAACGGCATCGCGCGAGCTCGCCTCCGGCGGTTCGTACAGTCAGTTCACCGATCCCCGCGGTCCATGGGCGATCAATCCCGTACGCGGCGGACGCGAGATTAGCGGTCGAAGTTTCTCTTCTCGTACTCGCAGAAGGCGTAGATCAGCTCGCACGGGTACACGCGTAGATCCGACACTGTCGCAGCGCGGTCTTCGAGGGTGACGTACGATCGGCCATCGCTATTGAAAAGGAAGCTCCGAACGGCTCCATCTCCGTAAGTAACCGGGCGCGCGCTAAGAGAAAACCCGTTCTCGCGCGACAAGTAGACGACGTGATACGGGGCGGAATCGCCAAACTTCCTCGTGGTCGTATCTGAAGCAAGTCCACAGGAGTGCGGCTGGATGATGCGCGTCGGACCGGCCATCTTCCTGGATTCGAACATTGCCGACAGACACTTCATGTCGCGCGCGGCATCCCAGCCCGCGCTATCCACCACTCTCATCATCTGGCCCGAGTACGGAGCGGCCGAGGGAAGATTTCGAGCTCCCACCGGCCAGCTGAGTACGGTACCTGTTTCGTCGGTGAAATAGGAGTCGGACCAACCCTCGTCGGTCGCCGCAACCCAGTAATGACTGGCAGGCTCACGCTTGAATACGACGGTGTAACCAGCCGATCTCAGAGCGGTCAGCAGCGAGTCAATGCATCCGCGGCGCAGGCACAGCGGCACGCCTGTCAGCAGAGCATCCTTTACTATCCTCTGGCGCCGCGCGAGTGCCTCGCGCTTCGGGGCTTCAGCCGCGTACTTCTGCGATTCCTCGAAGAGCCTCTCCCCAACGGCGGCCCCCTTGTCGATCGTGGTGTCGTGCAGACCGAGGGATAGAGGTATCAACACTGTCGCCAGGCCACAGATCATCCCGCCTGTCCTCGACGCGGGCTTGGGCTCCTTCGACCTGTATCGCGCGCCGTAGACGAGGAAGATCTGGAGGACGAGGAGAGGGAACAAAAGCCCCAGCCCAGGACCGAGGAGCGTTAGAATTTCACCCGCGGTCGCCGCCAGAGTCGTGACCGGGGGAAGCCAAAAGGCCAGACTCAATATGGTCCCGACCGCGAAAATCACCGCCGCCCCGAACGCGCCTACCGCGGTACCGATCGCCACACCTTTGGCCAATCCCGCCGCGAAATCGCTCGGCCCCTCCGTCATGTACAGCGCACCGACGGTAAGGTGCGGGACCATCATCGCGATTGCGTACCAGAACGGAGGCGCCGGGATATATCGCGCCCGGAAATACATGACGCCGTACATGCAAGCGATGATCGTCGCCGATAGCAACGACGCTACAACCGCGATGATTCTCGGATTGGGCCCGTTAGCCTCGTCGCTCATTCACATAGGACGATTTGGCCTACGCGCTGTTACGCGAGGAAGACCCGCAGGGAAGCTCTTTGCGGAGCCAGGCATAACCTGCCAGCTGTAATCGACTACGTGCGGGAGGCCGCCGGCCCGCGTGAACAGCATGTGGCCGGCCTGGGCAAAAATCCGCGTCGTAACCGGCTTGCCGGCGCTCCTGAGGCCGTCGAGGACCGCAACGCTCTTCCGGGTGGGTACGCTGTTGTCGTCCGATCCGAACAGCCACAATTCCGGAATCGAGAGCTTCGAGACGTATGTCCGCGCGTCGACGCCTCTCGCAGTGACGGTATCCATCACCGTCTCCGCCAACAGTGGCGATCCGAATGGTGCGCCGACGGTGGGCAGATGGCCGCGGTGGCCGCGCTACTCTGCGTCTGCCGATTCGCTGCTCGAGATCGGACCGGAGATCGCCGCGCGCACCATGGTTAAGCGCGCGCTTTACGATTCACTCGATGCAGTCGGGCGATCGCACGGCCAGGTGCGCCCCCGCTAGAGTTAGTACGCCGCCTGATAATCCAGTCGAAAGCCCCGCGCCGGCTGCGGCAGGAAGTCCTTGATGACGGACAGATTGTCGCGGTACACCCGGTTGAACACGTTGTCGCAGCGCAGGCTGATGTTGTTGACCAGGCGCTTCTGGGCAAAACGGTAGCCGATACCCAGGTTCACGACGGCGTAACCGGCGGTCGGGGTGTCGCCCTCGCCGAGTCGCTTCTGACTCGCCGCAAGGCGCGTCTCGATCAGCCCCATGTAGGTCTGGTTCTGATAGGTTGCCCGCAAGAGTCCCCGCAGCGGCGGCGTGAACGGCAACGGCACGTCCTGCCTGGTGTCCTCGGCGTTGACGTAGTCGACACCCGCCCTCAGCGCGACGTGCTGAACCGGTTCCACGGTCAGGCTGGCGTCGACTCCGACCAGGCGAGCGTTCGTCGAGCCGAACTGGCGCACCGGGAATCCCTGAATCTCATCGCCCCGCAAAAAACCGTAGATGTAACGACTGATGTTGTTCGCGTAAGGCGAGACCTCTAACGACGCTTTCGCGAAGTTGCCCTTGAGCGATGCGTCGATTCCAAATCCGATCTCCGGGTCCAGTTCCGGCGTCCCGATGGTGTACGTTCCGCTCGGTGCGTCGAGTCCATCGGCAAACAGCTCCTGCACAGTGGGCGCACGAAATGAGCGCGCGAAGCTCAACGTTCCCGTGAGGCTCGACGTCAGCTGCTGGAGTACGCCCAGCGATGCCGTGACCGCGTTGGTGTTCCGGGAGACATCGAGGGCCTGAAACGCGGGGTCCGTCGATTGCGGGTCCGGACGGGTGTGGATCCTGTTGTAGTCGTAACGGATGCCCGCCTGCAGGCGCGTGCTCGGCGCCGCCTGAAATTCCTCGTACGCGTAGCCGGCAAATCCCGTCGTCAGTGAATTCGGTCCAAGCGGCTCGTCACCACGGATTGTCATGTGCTCGACATTCGTCCACAATCCAAGCGTCCCAACGAGTTTGCCGAATGGCTGATGTTGCAGTTGCAGCACTCCGTTGAATTCGCGCTTGTGGAAATGCGTAGCTTCTGGATCCGAGACTCCGCTCGCGTCCTGTGCCGTTGGAAATTCGGAATGGTTGTAGTCGTTATAGGCGGCGTTGAGCTTCACCCTGTCGATGAACGAGAAGCCGCCGTTGAACAGACTACGCAGCTCGAGGGTGTTTCGCTTCTGTGCGATGCGCGACGTCGTCGGCGGAACGTTGGCAAAATCGGGGTTGGGGGGAACGCCGGGAATTCCGTAGTTCATCTCGAAATGCTTGCCGCCGATTCCGATCGTCCCGAAGCCACCTTGAAGAGCGTAGCCCACTCCCGCTTCAGCGCTGTGGTCGAAAGTCTGGGGCATGCGGTCGAGATTGAAGACGGCGCCAGTGCCAGGATCGGCGTAGTTGCCCTCGGGAATGTGGATGTTCTCGCCCCTCACACCTCCGACTGAAACGCGGAATGCCTGATTGTCGAGGCTATAGATGTTGTTGATGTAGCCGGAGCCCTGGCCACTGACCGTATTTCCTTCCAGCGCCAGCGTGCCCGAAGTCGGATGATCCGCCACGGACGGCACGATGTCGGTGATGAGATTCACGAATCCGCCGATCGTGCTCGAGCCATAGAGGATGCTTGCCGGGCCGCGCACGACATCGATCTGGGTAATCCCGACCGCTTCGATCGGCGTGGCGTGGGCGGGGTCGAAGGTCGCAAGGTCACCCATGCGCAGTCCGTTCTCGAGCACCAGCACTTCGTTGTCCCCCAATCCACGCAGAATCGGTCGCGCCGGCGCGGAGCCGTTGCTGCGCGCGGAGACGCCCGGCAAGTCCGAGATACGCTCGGCGAAGCTCGTCCCCGCACTCTGCAGAAGCTCGAGCTGCGACTTGGACGCCGTCGATTGGTACTGATCGTCAGATGTGCGCGCCGTCGGCGACGCCGAGACCACCACCTCCTTCAGTGAAATGGCCGATTCCGAGAGATCGAACGCGACTCGCGCGCTCTCTCCGGTTACCTTGACCGTATCGATCGCGGAGGCGAAGCCCGTGACACCGGCGAATACTCTGTAGGTCCCGCGTGGAACATCGGAAAAGCTGAATTCGCCCTGCGCGCCGGTGCGCGCGACCCGGTCGAGCTCGAGGAGCCGCACCGTAGCGCCGACCACGGGTCGGTGGGCGCCACGCACAGTCCCGGTTATGGTTTGTGCCTGCACCATCCCCGCGAACGAGATGAATGTCGCCACCGTTAGACTTCGGATCCAGATCATTTCAGGCGCTCTCCGGGACAATTGAGTAAGCTCGGGTACGAGCGAGAGGTGAAGAATGTTAACCGTCGCTACACGTGACCACCAATGACAAATAGCAGGACGCCCAGAAACAGGAAACGTTGGCCTATCAGAGTGGCCTTGAATGTCTTGTAGTCATCATTCGTCAAGGCCTGGTGGGCCATGACCGCCCGCCAACAGCAATCTGCCAGTATCTGTTTCGTGGATCCTTCCCGAGCGGCCCCTCACCGACGAAATTGCGCGGGTGCTCGATGCCGGCTACGCGCGCGGCGCGGACTGCTGGCATCTGGCGACCGCGCTGTATCTGGCGCAGCAGCCGGAAACAATCAGTTTTGTCACGGTCGACGATCGCCAGCGCGGCCTCGCGCGAATACTCGGCTTCCGCGAATAGGCTCCGCGTCGCCACAGAACTGATCAGATATTGGTGAAGCCAGCCGCCTGGACGCACCGCGCGCGTCTTCCCCAAGCGCGGTCCTCCTGCTATAAAATAGGCAGCGTGGAGGGAAGGCCTGTGGCGAATTCCATCAGCCGCATCAGGACGATCGCGCTCGTCGGCCAGGCGGGCAGCGGCAAGACTACCCTGGTCGAGGCGCTGCTGGCGAAAGCGGGAGCGGTTCACGCCGCCGGCAGCGTCGAGCGCGGCACTACCGTCTGCGACTATGCCCCGGGCGAAAAGCAGCTGCATCACTCCCTAAAGCTCGCGGTGGCGACCTTCGAAGCTAAAGTCGAGGACGAGCCGACCCGCGTCCACCTGCTCGACACTCCGGGCTACCCGGACTTCGCCGGCCACGCGCTTCCCGCGCTGGCGGCGGTGGAGACCGCGGCGATCGTGATCAACGCCCAGAACGGCATCGAGATGATGACC
>JALYKM010000357.1 GCA_030774785.1 Gemmatimonadota bacterium | reverse complement strand
CCGGGAGCGAGAGCAGTACGGCAGAGAGCATCGCCGCCCCGACCGTGAATGCTAGATCGAGCTCGCCAAGGTGAACTTGCGGCGCCCCCCGTGCGGCCTGAAGCGGTGCTCCAGTGCCGCTGAGAAGATCCACCGTCTCGACGAAAGGCCCGCCAGTGGGCAGGGCGCGCAAAGCAAACGCGCCAACCGTGAAGAGGAGGGCGTAGTAGAGGACAACTCTCGTCAGCGCCTTTGTCACGGGCGCCGGGCGGGGACGAGGAGTCTCAGTCGCGATAAGACTCTCCATGCAGAGGGGCGCTCGAATATCATCTGGCCAGGCGTTTCACGCCATAGGTTGCTGCATCGCGGGAGCGGGGTATGATTTGACCTATGCTGCGGCCGGCCAAAACCCTTCTACTGTTCCTTTGCGTTTGTGCGGGCGCTTGCGCCGGAGCCCAATCCGTCTCCCGGGCGGATACGCGCCCCGCCACGCCTCCATCGCTCATTGTTCTGATCACGGTCGACCAGTTCCGGGGCGACTATCTGGATCGGTTCGGCCCGCAGCTCGACGGTGGTCTCGCGAGGCTGGCGCGTGGCGGCGCCTGGTTCACCAACGCCCACCACGATCACGCGATCACTGAAACGGCTCCCGGACACGCCACACTGCTTTCCGGACGGTTTCCACGGTCGACCGGAATCATGGCGAATCGCATTGGTGTGGACGACGCTACCGCCCCGCTTATCGGCGCTCCTGGCGCCGGTGGCGCATCGCCCAGCCGATTTCAGGGAACGACGCTGGTGGATTGGCTGCGCGCGAGGGCTTCCCAGTCGCGAACGCTCTCCGTTTCGATGAAGGATCGCGGAGCGATTCTCCCGGTGGGCCGCGCACGAGCGGACGTTTACTGGTACTATGCCGACGGCCGCTTCACGACGAGCAGTTACTACCGCGATTCGCTCCCGGAGTGGGTACAGCGATTCAATGCACGCCGGCTTCCACAGAGCTTCGCCGGCAAGAGCTGGTCACCGCTCCTGCCCAACAGCGCCTACAAGGAAGCAGACAGCGTCAGCGTCGAGATGGGGGGCGTGAACTTCACTTTCCCGCACCGCATTCCGGACGATGGCGTGCAGGCGGCGAGTCTGGTCAGAGTCACTCCCTGGATGGACGAGATCACGCTCGCCTTCGCCCTCGATGGGTTGCGCGCGCTATCACTCGGCAAAGGCCCGCGAACCGACGTGCTGGCAATCTCCCTCTCCGCCACGGATCTCATCGGTCACGGCTACGGTCCTGACTCAAAGGAGATGCACGACAACATTCTGCGCCTCGACCGCAGCCTCGGCGTTTTTCTCGATTCCCTGTTCAAGCTCCGCGACCCTTCGCATGTCGCGATAGCTCTTACTGGCGACCACGGAGTCGGCACGATTCCCGAGTTGGCCGCCAGATCGGTAAAGCCGACGCCGGTGCGTGTCGATGTCTCGACACTTGACGCGATACTGCGCCGGTTGGTCGCGGCCGCCAACTTCGACTCCAATCTCGTCGAGCTTGATCGACAGATCGTACTGGCCGATCGGAACGCATTAAAGAAGCGAGAGGCGAGCCTCGATAGCGTGCTCGCTGCATTTGCGCTGCAGGCGAGAACCCTCGCCGGCGTTAGCAGGGTAGATCGGTTCCAGGATCTGCTTCGTGGCGACACGATCAATGACGCGATCACCCGTCGTTGGGTGCATCAATTCCCGGCTCAGACCAACGTCCAGCTCGTGATCACGTTGACGCCCTTCAGCATCTTCAGCGGCATCGTGGCAACGCACGGCGCACCTTACGACTACGACACGCACGTCCCACTGATCTTTTTTGGTCCGTGGTTCGCGCCAGGCCGTTATCCGGAATTCGTACGAACCGTCGATATCGCTCCCACTCTGGCGGAGATCGCGGGTGTGAAGCCGGGTGAGCGAATCGATGGCGTCGTACTGCGGCGGGCGCTGAAGTAAGGATTGTAACAGCCGCTCGGACAAGCCACCGAGACGGAAGTTTCATCCGGATGAAGCGGATTCACCGGATTACGCGGATCTTCTTTTTGTTATTTGTTAAGAGAGCTCCGCGAGCCGCCTGATGCATCCCGAGCGGCAGTGAACAAAAAAACATGGACCGCCAAGCGGAGCCGAACCGCTCCTCGAAGCGATCCGAGCAATCCGGAAAATCCGCAGAATCCGGACGAACCTTCCGTCTCGGTGGCCGGCCCGAGCGGCTCTTAATGAACTTCCGTCATTGTGGTCCGCCCGAGCAGGCAGTGCTCACCTCACCGGCGGTGGCTCCGGCCATCCCATGCAGATTGCGGCCAGTCGTGAGAGCAGTACCCCGTTCATCTCGCCCGAGCGGGATCCTATTCCCCAGGTGTTAGCCAGCACGACGATGACGAGATCTTCATCGGGGTAGATGAACAACCCTGATTGAAGGCCCGCGTTCGAGCCGCCGATGTTGAGAAGCCGGTGCGGCGCGGCCGAGTCGCTGACGAAGAAGCCAAAACTCATGCTCGCTTGTACCGCGCCAACTCTCGGTCGTCGGTAGAGGAGATCGAGCGATTCTTTCGAAAGTAGTCCGGGCCGTTCGATCGCTCTGCCGAATTGCGTCAGATCTGCAGCGGTAGAGTACATGTTGCCACCAGCCATGTTGTGGCTGTAGTCCCAGTCCGGCACTCGATAGACGGCGGTCGAGTCGACGGCGAAAGTCCACGGGTCAAAATATGAATATCGTCTCGCTCGATTCGGCAGTACGCGCCGCACGTCATCGAAGCCAGTGTTCTTGAGACCTAGCCGTGAGATGATCTCGCGATTCACGTAGTCCTGGTACTTCACCCCGGACGCCGACTGAATCGCTGAGCCGAGGAGATTGTATCCGTAACTGGAATAGCTCTCCTTCGTGCCCGGTGGAGCGACCAGGGTATCATCTTTGAACGACGCGAGCACGTCGTTCACATCGTCGAAGTGCCGGGCGTACAGCGCGGCGTTTCGCTCCTGTCCCCAGTGGCGTATGCCCGCGAGGTGAGCGGCCAATAGCCGTGGCGTAATCACTCCGCCCGTTTTGACTGGAAATGCGGGAACGTAGCGCTGGATCGGCGCATCGAGATCGATGCGTCCGGCTTCGCGAAGCTTGAGAAGGGAGAGTCCCGTGAACGCCTTCGTGATGCTGGCAACGCCGAATCGAGTC
>JALYKM010000356.1 GCA_030774785.1 Gemmatimonadota bacterium | reverse complement strand
TGCCCTGGTGGGATACGGACATCGCGATCGCCGATGAATATCTGACGCGCGCAGCGAGCTACCTCACCGACTCTGGCCTTCCGGTCAGCAAGGATGTGCTGCTGAGCGAAGACATTCCCTCGGCAATTCTGGACTATGCCTCTCGGGCCCGCGCAGATCTCATCGCGATTGCGTCGAGTGGAGCGGGTGGAATCGGGCGCTTTGTCTTCGGCAGCGTTGCCGATCAGGTAACGAGAAAATCTCAGACGTCTCTGCTCGTGTTCCACCCGAAAAGAGCAGTGGCCAGGACGAAGAACAGCGAACGGCTTGTAGCCGAGCCATACGCGGGAGTGTGACATGTGCGCAGCCATTGAGGACCCTCGGGAAAGTGCGGGCGGGCAACCACGCCGCGGATTGAGCCGCAAGCCCAAGGACGCGATACCGCCTGCGCGGCCCGGCGACGTCGAGATACGGGATCTGTCCAGAGAGGAAACCGAGGCGATCATTCAGCGAAACAGGGTGGGACGTCTCGCCTTCTCTTTTCATGACCGCGTCGACATCCAACCGATTCACTACATCTACGAGCGAGGCTGGCTGTACGGCCGTACATCAGAGGGGGAGAAGATCTCGGCCCTCAAGCACAATCAGTGGATCGCTTTCGAGATCGATGAGGTCGCCGACGTGTTCGATTGGAGAAGCGTCGTTATACACGGCAGCTTCTGGATAATCCATCCCCGCGGCAGTCCGCGCGCGGAGGAGCTGTGGACAAAAGCCGCGGAGCTCGTAGCCAAAATCGTTCCGGGAGCGCTGACGGACAGCGACCCGGTTGGGTTCCGGCACACACTCTTTCGAATCGCGGTCGGCGATGCACGCGGCCGCGAGGCCAAGGCGCGGCCAGTCGAGCAAAATGATCCCTGACTAAGGAGGAATTATGAGTAGCAGGAACTATTGCATGGCATCAGCGGCGGTTTTCGCGCTTGTCGCGCTCATGCACATCTGGCGCTTCGCGCTCGATCTCCCGCTCCAGATAGGCGCGTGGTCTGTGCCCCGCTCAGTGTCTTTGGTGGGCGCGATCATCGCGGGCGTCTTTGCGTTCTGGGCCTTCAGAAGCTCCCGCGGTCCGAAACAGGCGCAGGGCGTCTACACCTCTTGAGGGCGTTTGGACGGCGGAGTGACTGGAGGGCCTACGTTCAGTCACTCCGCGTCACCGGGAGGGTAAAGGATGCAGTCGTTCCCTGGCCCGGTGTGCTATCGATCCATATTCTGCCGCCGTGGCCCTCGACGATTCCTTTCGCGATCGCGAGGCCGAGTCCCGCTCCTTCCCTGTCCGTACGGGACGATTGCCAATAGCGATCGAACACATTCGGAAGCTGCTCTGCGGAAATCCCGGTTCCGTTGTCGATCACAGAAACAATTACCTCTTCGTCGCCTGACTGGGTGCGGACGATGATCTTGCCACCCGATGGCGTGAACTTGATCGCGTTTCCGACGAGATTCGAGATCGTTTGTTGAATTCGCTCGCGGTCGGCGAGCACCTTGGGCAGGCCCACTTCCAGCTGCATGTCCAGCTTGATCGCCTTTTCCTCTACGAGCGGGAGGAGCGTCTGCAGCGATCCGGTCAACAGAGAGGACGGATCGGTCGGCTCCTGGTGGATCGTCAGCTTTCCTGCGTCGAGTCTGCTTACAAGGAGCAGATCCCTTATCAAGCCATCCATTTGCTCCGCTGCCTTCGCGATCAGGAGAATGTTTCCGGTCTGTCCGGTTCCGCCATGATTCATTTCACTTAGGACCGCGCGGCTCAACATCTTCACTGCTGCAACCGGGTTCCTGAGATCGTGCGAGACGACGCCCACTATCTCCTCGCGGGAGCGAAGACTCGCTCTTACGGTGTCGAGCAGCCGGGAATTGTCCAGCGCGAGAGCCGCCAGGCGCGCAAGATCCTCCGCAAAGGCGAGCTCGTCAGCATCAAAGCCGCGTCTGGTGCGGAAAAGGCTGAGCACCCCAATGAGATGTCCCCGGGCGATCAATGGCAGAAATAACGCAGTCTCGGGATTCATCATTTTCAGACCCGCGACGTAAAACGTGTTCGCGCTAGCCTCGATGATACGTGCCGCGGCATTCGATCGAAGCAGGATCGGAGCCTGAGTTCTGAGTATCTCGGAGAGCGGGTGAGCCGGCAGCGGATGTCGCACTCCCGCCGAAGTTATTCTCCGCAGCAGTTCGTCGATTTCGGGATCCAAGTGTGCCACAGCGCCTGCCCGGTACCCATCATCGATTCGATTCTCAAGGATGCATCCATCAGCGATGACTGGAACCGCGAGACGGGCGACATTCTCAAGAACCTCACCCGAGCCGAATGAAGACGCCAGTTTTTCTCCGGCCGACGCAAGGAATGCCTGGCGCTGCTCGAATTTCTTTCGAACCGAGACATCCCTGAGCACCACAGCGTAAATGGCGCTGTCGCCTTGATGCACCTGCGAAATGGCGGCCTCTGCCGGGAACTCCTCTCCGCTCTTGCGTACGCCTGCAATCTCCCGCCGCTCACCCATTCGGCGAGCGGTGACCTTTGATCGGCGGAAATCCGCGACGTGGCTCGCATGACTCGCCCGATGGCGCTCTGGCAGGAGCATCTCGATGCGCTGCCCGAGGACTTCCTCTGACGACCAGCCGAAGATTTGTTCCGCGCCGCTGTTGAAGAATGTGATGCGCTGAAGATCATCCATGCAGATGATCGCATCCGCCGCAATCCCGACGATCTCAGCAAGTATGTCGTGGGTTATTCGATCGGGCATGCTGTGTAGGGGGTTTCCTTACCGAAAATGTAGCGGTTCCTCCCGGAATAATCCTCCATCTCACGACAGAGCGAGCCGCTTCTCAATCGTAGTTTTCGTGAGACGAGAAACGAGCTACCCAGGAGCCCTGCATGTCTGAAAGTAACGGAGCACCCAAGGCGATAGCGCTATTCGCGAAAGCGGGATCACGGCGGGACTTTCTGCGCAATACCGCGCTCACCGCAATGGTCGGGGGCGTTGTAGCTGCGTGCTCCGCGGATGACTCCCCCGCGCAGGCAACCAAGGTTCGCGATGCAGACCACAGCGGTGGCACGATGGCGCCAAACCCCGCGCCGCTCTCTCCTGCGGCCGCAGCAGAAGCAATGGACA
>JALYKM010000355.1 GCA_030774785.1 Gemmatimonadota bacterium | reverse complement strand
GAGCGCTTTTTCGCGGAGTCCGCGCGCGTTCTCAGAGCGGACGGCCAGCTGGTGATTCTGAATTACTCCTACTCGGAGGACGACGAGGCCGATGGAAGGGAGGTGCGGACGTTGGCGGCGGAAAATGGCTTCGACGTCCTGGTCGCTGGCGAACGGCCGTTTGAGCTGTGGGACGGGGTCGCCTTTCACATGTTGAAGCGGCCGACTGGACCGACGAGACAAAAAGAACGGACGCGTACCCGGCCTTCTATATAAATGGAACCGCCAGCGGCCCCGGCCCGGTACAGGCCCATCACTCACTCTTGTAGCTTCACCGAGATTCAGATAGCATCGATGCTACTCGGATGTTTGGAAATCTCCGAGCAAGCCATGAAACAGAAGAACACCCGGAGATGAAACCCATGGGAGAGTCAGTTTCGCGATACGGAGTTCTGGCGCCGCTTTCCGCGGGCATTCTGTTTTTGAACGCCTGTGCGATGCCGACGGAAAACAAGAAACCGAACGTCCCCAGCTCCGTCGCGCTGTCGGTCAATTTCGAGCTTCAGCAAGCGATCGCGTTCCTAAGTACGCGCGACAACCCCACGGGCGTTGGCCCGGGGAGTACCGCGGAGCGCGTGTTCAATGCTGCCGAGATCTATCTGGTGGACCCGAACTGCCTGCAGCTTAGCTCTGTCCTCGGTCAAGCCACGCGAACGGCGCTGAGCGCGGGCTGCCCGCGTCGCGTGACGGTGAACACCGTTGGTGACGGTTTCCCTGCCTTGTCGCCGGACGGAAAAAAGATCGTGTTCGACAGCAACCGCCTGCGGGCCGCGGGGGAACCCCTGAATGTGTCGGATCTATTCATCATGGACCCAAACGGTGAGAACCAGACGCATCTGATACGGGGCAGCTCCGGCAGCTGGGCTCGTAACAGCAAGAAGATCGCGTACCATGCCTCGGCGTCAGGGACGGGGCAGCCGATCAAACCCGACCCCGGTGCTGCCACAATAGACAGCGACATCTTCGTCCTAAACGTGTCTTTTGCGAATAGCGCAAGGCGGAACGTGCAAGGGAAGACGCACGGGAAGGATTTGCTGAACGGGGTGGAGGCGGCGACGAATATCACCAACAACCCGTTGGCGGTTGACGATGACCCGGACTGGTCGCCCAATGGGGACACGATCCTGTTCACGAGCCACCTTCTCACTGACAGCCACAGCAATTCCGTTACGGCCGAGATTTACAAGATCAACGCGGACGGTACCGGATTGCTTCAGCTGACGCACAACGCCGAGGAGGAGCGGGGTCCCTCCTGGTCCCCGAACGGGACCAAGATCGTGTTCATGTGCAGAAGTGGAACGCCCGTTCTGGTAGCCGGGGTTCTCACTCCGACTTTCGAGATCTGCGTCATGAACGCGGACGGCACGGGACACGTGCAGCTCACCTTCAATAACATGCCCGACTTGACGCCCACGTGGTCGCTCGATGGACGGCAGATCATGTTCCACAGAAACGTCTCGGGTCTCTTCCAGCTTTTCGTCATCAACCTGAATGCAGATGGCACCGCAAACGGGGTCCCATTCCAGGTGAGCTACCCGCCAGGCATCAACGCGTTTCCGAACTGGGGCGAGGTTCGGGTGGATCTTCGAGATTAGCCTCGTGATGCTAGACGAAGAAGGGCGCTCGGTCACTGGACCCGGCGCCGTGCTTCTATCTCCAGTCAATGCAGCGACTTCCGAAGCGCGCCCGGAGGGACTCGAACCCCCAACCTTCTGATCCGTAGTCAGATGCTCTATCCAATTGAGCTACGGGCGCCCACACCCACTTAATCCTCTTCTCGCTGCCTTAGCATGGGCGGTACAAGACTCGAACTTGTGACCTCCACGATGTCAACGTGGCGCTCTAACCAACTGAGCTAACCGCCCCTCTTCGCACCGGAGAGCGGGAAACGGGACTCGAACCCGCGACCCCAACCTTGGCAAGGTTGTGCTCTACCAACTGAGCTATTCCCGCGAACAAACAGCCGTTCTGGGCCGCCACGCCAGCCATGGAGGTGAGGGGAATCGAACCCCTGACCTCTTGAATGCCATTCAAGCGCTCTCCCAACTGAGCTACACCCCCGGCATTTTCCCTGACGGTCTGGACATCGCCCGACAGGAACCGCGAAGGATATCCAAGGGTAGTATCGATGTCAAGAAATTCGGTCTGGCTAAAACGCCAACGGCCAGTATCTTGCAGCGCTTCGACAGCCTGACTTTTTCGATTACTCAAAAGCGCTTTTGTTGTCGCGCTGACAGGTTGTCGGAACAACACTAATCCGCTCGCAATTGCTGGCCTCAAAAGGGCTGCATTCGCATAGGCTTTCACTAGCAGTACCCCGAGGTATGCACCAATGGCTGAAGTAAAGCGTCGCCGGAAGACGGCCGTCGCCGGAATCGCTCCGAGTGAGCCCGAGAGGGACATTCTCGATCAGTACCTTTATGAGGTCAGCACTTATCCGCTGCTCAAAGGTACCGAGGAGATCGATGTTGCCCGTAGGATTCGCGCCGGCGATCCAGACGCTCTCCAGGAGCTCGTGCAGCGCAACCTGCGCTTCGTGATCTCCGTAGCGAAAAAATATCAGAACCGAGGCATGCCCCTCATCGACCTGATTGGCGAGGGCAACGTCGGGCTGCTCACGGCTGCGCGGAAGTTCGATCCCGACCAGGGCGTGAAGTTCATCTCGTACGCGGTGTGGTGGATCCGCCAGGCGATTCTGTCGTCTCTGGCCCGCCAGGGCCGGACGGTTCGCGTTCCGCTGAACCGCACCGCCGATCTCTCGCGTATCATCAAGGCGTCGGAGATCCTGCGCCAGAAGATGCGCCGCGAGCCTACGCCCGAGGAGCTGTCGCAGCTCACCGGACTGTCGGTGGATGTCGTGCAGTCGCTCGCCGCGCTCAACACGGGCGACGTGCGTCTGGATGCTCCGATGGATCCGGAAGGCGACCGCTCGCTCATCGAGCGCTTCGTCGCCGACGAGATGCCCGACACCGAGGAGGAGGCGATGAACCGCTTCCTCAACGACGAGATCGAGACGGCGCTGTCCACTTTGCCTCCGCGTGATGCCAAAGTGCTGCGCTTGTACTTTGGTCTCGAGGGTGGGAGGGAGCATACGCTCGAAGAGATCGGCTCGCTGCTCGGTGTCACTCGTGAGCGGGTGCGCCAACTTCGCGATCGGGCGCTCAAGCGGCTCCGTGAAGGAGACGTCGGCCGTGCGCTGGGTTCTTTCGCGGCGTAAAGCTTCGGAAAAGCAAAGGAAAAGGACGAGCGATGCTCGTCCTTTTTTTTAACTGCTAACTGCGCTGCCACCCGCTGCCCGCTAAAAGCTACCCGCTGCTCGCTAAAGGCGTCGGGACGGATCTCGCTCGCGCCATGACAACACCCAGCGCAGTTCGAATGATACCGAGCGATTCCGAAGGTTTTTCCCGTCTCGCGAACAACGCTGTCCCGTCGCCTTCAGCAATTAGCTAACAGCTTCCAGCGGGGAGCGGGCAGCAGCGAGTTAGCAGTTCCTATTTGAGTGCTAGCCCTTTCGCCTTCCCCGCGTAATTTCAACTTTGTGATATGATCAAATTGATCGACGTCCACAAATCCTTCGGCCGCAAAAAGGTCCTCGAGGGCTTCTCGCTTAAGGTCGACGAGGGCGAGACCATGATCCTCATCGGCTTCTCGGGGAGCGGCAAATCGGTCGCGATCAAGCACATCGTTGGATTGCTGGAGCCGGATCGCGGGACGGTGTGGGTCGATGGCCAGGAGGTCCCCAAGCTTCCGCGTGACGAGCTGTACGCGCTGCGCTCGCACATCGGCTACGTCTTCCAGTTCGCCGCGCTGTTCGACTCGCTCACCATCTGCGACAACGTCGCGATGGGTCTGCGTAAGGAGGGGCGCCTCCCTGAGAGAGACATCATAAAGCGCGTCGGCGAAGCGCTCGAGCTAGTCGACCTGCCAGGGGTCGAGTCCAAATATCCGGCCGAGCTCTCCGGCGGGATGCGAAAGCGCGTCGGCATTGCGCGCGCCATCGCGCGCCAGCCGAAGTACATCCTCTACGACGAGCCGACTACCGGGCTCGACCCTGTTACCAGCGCGATCATCGACCAGCTCATGATCCGGATGCGGGAAAAGCTTGGTGTAACGAGCATCGTGGTTACCCACGACATGCGAAGCGCGTACACCGTAGGCTCCCGGATCGCCATGCTCTACGAGGGTCGTGTCCGGCAGGTCGGGACCGTCGACGAGATCCAGCACACCAGGGACCCGATCGTACGGCAGTTCATCGAGGGCAAGCCGGACGTGGATACAGTGGAAGCGGGGGTCTGAGCGTGGCATCCGCGGCGAATGGGTCGACGCTGCCGGCGCTCGTGGTTCATCTCGAGCGGGAGCGTGCTCGCGCACTCGTGCGCGCTGCTTTTTCGCGGCGGAGGTGGAAGATAATCTCGACGCGCTCGGCCGAGGAGCTCGAAGCAGTATTCCGGAGGGAGCTCGTTGACGCTGCGCTCGTCGATCTGGGCGCGCCCGATGAAGACACGTGGAAGGCTGCTGCCTTCGCCGCCGAGTTTCCGAGCGCGCCATTCTTCGCGATCATGCCGCTTCGGCCGTCCGATACGCCCAGCGCCGCGCGCTGCGCCGCGCTCGGATTTATCGACTTCATCGTCGAGGGAATCGACGACAACGCGGCACGAGACCTGGTGGCGCCCCACGCTTTTTCGACGCGCTTCCGCCAGGCGCTCGGCGAGCCGCCCCACGCCCTCGGACTCACGACACAGCTTCAGCGCACGGCCTGGGAAGTGATAGTTGCGTACTCGGGACGGCCGGTGACGACGAAGGATCTCGCGAAAGCGGTCGGCCTGAGCAGAGAGCATCTGAGCCGAAATTTCGCTAAGCCGGGGGCGCCGAACCTCAAGCGCGTGATCGATCTCGTGCGGCTGATCGCCGCCGCGGAGCTCGCCAAGAATCCCGGCCACGACATCCGGGACATAGCGCGCATCCTCGACTTTGCATCGTCGTCGCACCTGGCCGTGACCGCGCAAAGGATCTTCGGAACAAGACCGGCTTCGCTGGCGCGGCTCCGGACTACCGATCTCATCGATCGGTTCGCGCAGGGGAGAACGCGGAGCCGCACATGAGAAACGGAACTGCAACTGAAAACTGCAGTTTCGGGAATCTTCCCACTCAGCGATGGTTTTTCGCCGAGGCCCGAGTCTTCCAGAAGCTCTATTGTTGCACCGGAAAGGAGCTTGTGATAAATTTCACAAGCTAAATTCCTCCTCCCGGCGGGGCAGTTTTTCGCCTCCCCCAGACCAGGCTCGAGAGCACAGAAAACATGGCCACTGAAACGATTCTTCGCCCCGGCGAAATCAAGGACATACTCCTCCGCGAGATCGAGGCGGCGGATCTCCACGAGCTCGATGTCGAAGAGGTTGGAACTATCCTCGAGGTAAAGGACGGAATCGCGCGCATCTACGGACTTCAGAAAGCAATGGCGGGCGAGATGCTCGAGGTCACCTCGTCCGAGACGGGTGAGAAGATCACCGCCCTCGCGCTCAATCTCGAGGAAGACAACATCGGCTCCGTCGTGCTCGGCGACTACCTCCGGCTGAAGGAAGGAGACGAGGTCCGCCGCACCAGCCGCGTGCTCGAGGTTCCGGTCGGGCACGAGCTCGTTGGCCGAGTGGTCGATCCGCTCGGACGTCCGCTCGATGACGCTGGTCCGATCGACGCCAAGCACACACGCAAGGTCGAATCGGAGGCGCCCGGAATCATCGTCCGCCAGCCGGTGAAGGAGCCGCTCCAGACCGGCATCAAGGCCATCGACTCGATGATCCCGATCGGCCGCGGACAGCGCGAGCTGATCATCGGCGACCGCGGAACCGGAAAGACCGCGATCGCCATCGACACGATCATCAATCAGAAGGGCACCGGAGTCATCTGCGTCTACGTCGCGATCGGCCAGAAGAATTCGACCGTCGCTTCCGTTGTCGAGAAGCTCCGCCAGGCCGGCGCGATGGAGTACACGATCGTCGTCGTCGCCGGCGCGTCCGATCCGGCGCCGATGCAGTACATCGCGCCTTATTCCGGGTGCGCGATGGCGGAGTTCTTCATGTACAACGAAGGACTGCCGACGCTGTGCGTGTACGACGATCTGTCGAAGCAAGCGGCGGCGTATCGCCAGCTCTCGCTGGTGCTTCGCCGTCCTCCCGGGCGCGAAGCGTTCCCCGGCGA
>JALYKM010000354.1 GCA_030774785.1 Gemmatimonadota bacterium | reverse complement strand
GCGCTCAAAAGGCCCAATCACGTTCTGGTACGTTCCAGGACAGCGTCCCGATGCGGTACGGATTAATCGCGCAGCTCGGTTTGTCGACTCAGTCGCAAGACTGTTCAACGTACCGGTGCCGCGACATTTGGATGTGATCGTGGGCACATCCATGGACGATGTAGAGCGTGCAATCGGCCTCGATTTCTTCCCTGAGCCCTCAGGCCCGGGTCAACGCAGCGGCGGACTGAATCTCGGTTCCATCATATTGAGCGGGAATCCGGCGATCGCAGAGGCGTATTTACACGAGTTCGTCCACTCAGTGTTGGGCCCATCGCTTCCTGCAGGCAGCGAATTGCTCTCAGAGGGAGTGGCGACATGGCTCGGCGGATCTCGAGGCCGCACACCGCGCGAGATGTATACACTCTTACACGGTTACCAGCAGTCTGATTCAACGCTCACGCTCTCCGGTCTAATTCGCGGCCGATTTCAAGTTGCCGACGCGGATCGTGCGAGCAATCTTCTGTATGCAACTGGGGCGCTGATCGCTGACTCCATTTATCGTCGGCAAGGCATCGCTGGGCTTCGTGGCGTCTACCAATTGAAGGGGGATCCGGACACCCTAATTCGCGGGATCTCATCAGCGCTTGCTCTTACCGACAGTGGAGCTCTTGATAAGTGGTGGAGAACTGAAGCACTTCGTGCTTCGGGAGAATAACTGATCGATCTTACGTTCTTCGCCCTCGCTGTCCAACATACGTTGCAGCTGCCAAGCACTTTTCGGATGCGGCTACGCCGCGATGGTGATAGTGTGCTTGCAGCTGAACTAAGGCGTTAGGTAGACCAGCCCCCACACCATGTCCGGATATTTTTCTCTCTCGATTCTCGGCTTGGCGCTGAGCGCCGGCGCATGTCGGAACTCAGCACCCGACGTGTCGCAACCTCGTCGTAGGCAGGTGCCCCGAGCTGATGCTGTCGATTCGCCCGTTGCTCCAACCCCGCGCAACTCAGCGTCTCGCGGTGTTCGCTACTACATGTGCGGCGGAGACTTTTCACACCTACCCGCGTCGGGGATGGTCCTGGTGGACCTTCGTCTACGCTCAAAGAACGAAAATCGTGTGCCGACTGATGAGGACGTCCGCGCCGTTACTGCTCTCGGAGGATCTGTCTTGCATCGGTTTAACGTCGCTGTAATCCGAGTCGAGATTGATGCGGCGACGTTACCGAAGATCGTCGGCGAGAAAGGCATGGCGGATTATGTCCTTAACGTGCCCGATCCCCGTCTCTACGATATACCGGTTCAGATCTTCTTTACGCGGCCGATAACCGAAGCCGATCGAACAGCTCTCCAACGGGTCGGCGTAACGGAGATTGGACAAGTCCCTACCAGACCGATTCTCTATGCCACTGCGCCAGATCGCGCGCTTCCGGAGATACAGCGGATTCCAGGAGTCGAATTTGCACGCGCTCGGGCCCTGTTGTGTGCGTCTGACTTGAAAAAGCAGCGTCGGAGCGGGTAGGCGCGCTACCTAACGAACGTTGCAGCAGACAAGCACTTTTCGGATGCGGCTTCGCCGCAATGGTGATAGTGTGCTTGCAGCTGAACTTGGGCGTTAGATGGCGAGACGGATTTCCTCGGAGGCAGGCATGCTCGAAGTTTTGCTTTGTCGTCCAAGGCAATCGACGTTGACCGCTGCAATTGTACTTGCTGCGAGTTGCACCACTCAGGCTAGCGCCCAGCTGCCGTCCTCAGCCACACAAGCGTTTCGGGACAACGCTCGTGAGGCCTTAGAACGCATCACACTCGTCGCAGAGGCGCTGCCCGCCGGAAACTACGCTTTTCGCGCAACGGCGGCGCAGCGTACGTTCGCTGGGTTGGTGGCTGATCTCGTTCAGCGCAACGATCAGATCTGCGGTCAGATTGCGCCGGCTCAGCCGCCTGCGCGTTCACCAATGAGCGCGTCACTTCCCAAGGATTCTTTGCTGGCGCGGCTTGCCGCTACGGCGCACTTCTGCACCGAGGCACTCGCGTCGCTCCTCGACTCCAGGCTTGGGGATACGGTCTTCGTCCGATTTGGTGGCCCGGATGGTCCCATTCCACCAAGAACACGCATCGCCGCTATGACTCTAGCAACGGCCTACTGGGCGGCCATGCATGCGCAGCTGTCGCAGTACACGCGGCTTGTTGGCCGCGTTCCTCCGATCCCATGTAGTGGCCCATCCGGTGAGCGCAATTGCGACAACAGCATTAACCGTTGCGTCGATACCAGGCCCGGGGTTGGAGCCCAAACATTCACCATCAGCGATGCACCCTTTTCAGTAACAAGCGACGGTCGTGGGCCATATCGTCGTCGCTCATCCAACGTGGGCGTCGTCTATATCGCACGCATTGCGGTCCTGAATCTCGCTGACTTCACATTCGACTCAATGCCGCCTCGCTCGGTGAAGGTCGATCTCAGCCGCCCGGTTCCGGGTGGCAACGGGGTTCCGCTCGGTGTGATCTCTGACAGTCGGGGCATTGAGGTCTCTACGCAATGGGGTCGGGATTCAGCGTACATCACCAGGAGTCTCCTTGACATCCCGATTGACTCGACAGTCATTGCTCAGCAAATGGAGGTCGGCTTCCACATCAATGGCACGTTCCACGCGCTCCAGATGGGTCCGCAGCCGTGGGGACACTGCTTCTCCGACGGTACTGCTGTACATGGGGCCGGGACTTCTCGCGGAACGATACGCCGCGTGAGCGAAACGAAGTGGGAGGCGACGCTAGTGCCGGGCAGCATTGGCCGCCTCTTTGATATCAGCAACAGCTCTCCCAACGCAGTTGACAAAGGCCTCTACTATGTCTCGATGCGCTTCACGATCGAGCGCTAACGGTTTTACGCGCTACCGCCATCTAACGAGCAATTGCTGCTGACGGCGCACGCCGCGGAAGCGGCTGGCTCGCTACGCTCGTCCGCCGCATTTTGTATGATCGCGCCGCAGCAGAATTGCGGGCGTTAGACAGCCACAGCGCTTAAGTGAAGAATGGGCACCGTGCGCAGCGAAGGCCGTTCGCGCCGCCCGTGATACGAGATTCCCACCTCTACTTCCAGCGAGTCCGTTCGGCTACATCGTACCCGGCACCGGAATGGGAGAACTCATGGGCATTCGCGCCGAGGTGCCGTCAAGAGTGATACCATGACACTCATCTACGCCTTCACAGGCCGAGGTCACGAGCCACGCTAACACATCGTGTTGAGACTTGAACATTCGCGTATTCGCGTGCGTCTGCAGCTTGCGCCGGCAAACGGAGGGTGCTCGGGAAAGCACCGAGGCAATGACGGACCGAGCCAATGTCAAGGCGGCGTGACGGTGGCTGTCCCGCCGAAGCATGAAACAATAATTGCGTCGTCATGTCTTACAACTGCGGCCGATCTGCGTAGGTTCATGTCGAACGCACCACCATTTGTCCATTTCGATTCCGGAGACTCGATGACGCGTCTACGAATCTCGTTCGCGCTGGTCATGATGGCGTGCGCTCACCCCGCGTTTCTCGCCGCCCAGACTCCGCAACCTGCGTCATCCGCGAACGACAGTTCGATCGTCGCCTGGATCCGGCAGAACGCGGTCCCCTTGCAATCGCTACAAGCCGGAACCGGCTTTGCCGATCTCGAACCGTTGAAGAGGGTGCTCGCTGATGTGCGAATCGTCGGCCTTGGCGAAGCATCGCACGGCACGAGCGAGTTCTCGCAGGTGAAGCATCGCCTTTTGGAGTTTCTCGTCACGCAGATGGGCTTCACCGCCTTCGCAATGGAGACGTCATACTCGGACGCGCAGCCTATCAACGACTACATCGTTCACGGAACTGGCGACCGTGCGACGGTCCTCACCGGACAGGGATACGTCGGCTGGGACACCGAGGAGATGGGGGCCATGATCGATTGGCTCCGCGCATACAACAAGACGGTGCCCGAAGCGAAGCGTGTGCATTTCTATGGGATGGACTCATATCGCAATCGCGTTGGTCGCGCGCGCGTCATAAGCCTCGTCAGGCGAGTAGCACCGGAGAGGGTCACGACCACCGATTCACTCTTCCATGTTCTCGCCGCCCAGGAGGCCAAATGGCCCTTCTCGGATACGACGGTCGTCGCGAAGACTCGGCCCGAGCTCGCCGCGCTGATCGAGGTGCTCGAGTCACGCCGGTCGCGCGCGTTTGGCAGGTCGCGTCCTTCGGAATACGAGGACGATATGCAGCTGCTGCGCGTGATGCGGCAGTCGGCGTATGAGCGGTTGTCCAGCACCATGGCCGAGAATCTGGGCTACATCGTCGATCACGAACGACCCGGAACGAAATTCGTGCTCTGGGCGCACAACTGGCACGTGGCGTCGCACGAGACCCAGCTGGGCGATCCGACGGCCGGCTATGTTCTGCGACGTCGTTATGGCAACGCCTATTATCGTGTCGGGCTCGAATTCGATCGTGGATCTTACCTCTCGCGATTGATGCCGCCGCCGGGCGAGTTCAAGATCGGCATGATACCGCCGGCGCCTGCGGGATGGGTCACCTGGTACCTGGCTCGCACCGGCCGGGAGCGATTTTTTCTCGATCTCCGCTCTACGGCGCGCGATTCGACCGTCGAGCAGTGGCTGCACGCGCGGAGGTTGATGCACGCGGTCAACTGGGGATATTCGGATCCTGCGGAGCTTTACCAACACGTGGCCATCGCCGAGTTCTACGACGGGATCGTGTTCGTGGCCGAGTCGACGCCGACGCACCCCAATCCGAGCGCGCAGCGGGCGGCGTCTCGCGGCGAAGGATTCTGAGCCAGCGAGCGGCGACGCTCGCCGCCTTCCGCCGATACGCCTGAACTGGCCGACTTGATGATCGCTGGGAGTTATTGTCGTCGTGATTCTGCCCAGCAGCGACCTTACATTGACGTCCGGGGGCGGCGACGCGCCCCGGATCGAGGCGCAGGTGTTTACGGTTAGGCCGACGAACGACTACAATCGGCCTGTCTAACGAGCGCTGAAGCTGTCGAGCGTTCGCTATTGAATTGCGGCGGCTTCGCCGCCGCATCTTATTTGACAACGCTCGCAGCTTAGCTCGGGCGTTAGCTGGCGCCCCGATCAGAATGTCTGCAAACTCTGGAAAGAGCTAGATACAAGGCGGCCAGTCTACATAATTGGCGTTAGCCCGACAAAGAGAGGATCTATGATCCCAACCGAACCCATCGGAAGCATTCCCAGGCCCCAAGCTCTCATCGAAGCGATGGCGGAGTTAGCGGCCGGAAGGATTACACAGGGTGAAATGAACAAACTCTATGATTCCGCTCTGCGGGACACCATCAGCCGCCTCGAAGCCACAGGTTCGCCTGTGATTTCTGATGGCGAACAAACCAAACCCAGTTTCGCCACATATCCCATTCACGGCCTTGGTAATCTTGCTTCCGATGGCATGGCTATTCCATTTGCTGACGGCCATCAACGTCAATTACCGCGGCTCACCTCCGGCCCATTTCGGTATAAGACCTTTGCCGATCAGTATCTACGGGAAGCACAAAAACACGCTCATGTCCCGGTTAAGCAAGCAGTCATTTCGGCTTCGGCCATGAGCCTGTTGTATCCCCAAGGTGGTATCGAAGGGTATTCCCGAGAGGCTTTCATCGCTGATCTGTTGTCGCAAGCCGAATCGGATATCCGCCGTTGTCTTACGAGCGGCGCGCACAATGTGCAGATCGATTTCACCGAAGGCCGTCTTTCTGTCAAGCTCGATCCCAGCAAAGCGGTTTTGAAGAGTTTCGTGCAGCTAAATAACCAGGTACTGAACCGCTTCACGGCAGAAGAAAGAACGAAAATCGGCGTGCATACTTGCCCAGGCGGCGACAAGGATTCGACCCACAGTGCTGACATAGACTATTCAGACTTACTGCCGGACCTGTTTGCACTAAACGTTGGCCGTTTTTATCTGCAATTGGCCAGTGAAAAAGACAGAGTAAAGGTCTTGAAACTCATCAGGCAGCTTGCCAAACCCCACCAGAAGATTTTTGTGGGGGTTACCGATCCCATCAATCCCAAAGTCGAAACGCCTGAAGAGGTCCGAGATCGCGTTCTGGAAGCGGCCGAATACGTTCCCAGGGCTCAACTCGGTACCACCGACGATTGTGGGTTCTCTCCTTTTGCCGACGACACCTCCACCGCACGAGAAACTGCGTTTGAAAAGATTCGTGCCCGTGTGGCCGGTACGCGCTTGGCCTCGGAAAACCTGGGCTTTTGATACGTGGAATTAGTGTGGGCAGGCTTCCGGCGAGCGTTCAGCGTCGGCCATCCGTTCCGCAGATTATGCGATATGATCACCGATCCACCGTCTTCGCCCCCGACCGCCTAACATACGTTGCAGCTGGCAAGCACCTTTCGGATGCGGCCATGCCGCAATGGTTGTAGCGTGCTTGCAGCTGGACTTGGGTGTTAGACGGCGGCTGATCTTCGGAAGAGATGGTTTACGATTTCGTCTCAAGAACGAGGTTAAATTATGAGCAGGGCACATGAGTCTGAAAGACGGAAGCGACTCGAATCAATAGCTGAAACATATTTTCAGGCGCTTCAGAGGAAGGACTTCGCGTCAATTCCATATGCTGAAGACGTCCGGCTGCGGGCACCTCTCGCGCCCGGCGGCGTCAACCAGCCGCTAGTCGGCAAGCGTGCTCTCCAAGAGAAGTGGTGGCAGCCGTTACAACCAGCGCTCGAAGGCCTTCGAGTAAAAATCCTCGACCACTACATCAACGAACAAATGACTGGTATCGTTACTGAGGCTGAGCTCACCATCACCGCAGTTAAGCCATCCGTGACGTTGCGTGTCGCCGATCGCTTCTCCGTAAATGAGAGCGGCAAAATAGTTGAGCAAGAGAACCACTTCGACCCGCGTGACGTGACAAATCCCGGCTGGCAAACTGCCTAGAATCGCCGCCGTCTAACCCTCGGTTGGAGCCGACGACGACTCGCGATGCTCAAACGAATTGGTGTCGCCCTCGGCCTCCTCGTCCTCTGCGCGGCCTCGATTCTCCGTGTTGCGCGGCCTCCGCGTGCCGTTCCGGCGACGGCCCCCGATACGGCGTTCTCTGCCGAGCGCGCGATGCGGCACGTCGAGCAAATCGCGCAGCGGCCGCATGCGATGGGAACCGCGGATCACGATCGCGTGCGCGATTACATCGTCGACCAGCTGTCCGCGCTCGGGCTTCGCTCGCAGATCCAGCAAGCGACCGCGATCGGCACGCGCTACCGTGAAGCAGGGCGCGTTCAGAACATTCTCGCCCGGCTTCCGGGCAGCGAACCGAACGGCAAGGCGGTGCTCGTCATGGTGCACTACGACGGCGTCGAGGCTGGACCGGCAGCGTCTGACGACGGCGCCGGATCCGCCGCGCTGCTCGAAACGCTCCGCGCGTTGCGGACGCGCAACCGGCCATTGGCGCACGACATCGTCGCGCTGTTCACCGACGGCGAGGAATCGGGGCTCCTCGGCGCCGCCGCGTTCGTGCGCGAGCATCCCTGGGCGAAGGACGTCGCCGTCGTGCTCAATTTCGAGGCCCGCGGCACCAGCGGGCGTTCGTTCATGTTCGAGACGGGCCCAAGCAATCTCGACGCCGCTCGAGCGCTGCGCCGCGCCCGCGACGCGACGGCGGGATCGGTCTACGCGACGATCTATCGCACACTGCCCAACGATACCGACCTCTCCGAGCTCGCCGTGCTCGACCTTCCCGCGCTCAACTTCGCGTTTGCCGACGGGGTCGAGCGCTACCATACGAGTCACGACGATGTCGCGCACCTGAATCCGGGCAGTCTGCAGCATCACGGGTCGCAGATGCTCGCGATGGCGCGTACGTTCGGCAGCGAGCCGTTGCCGCGCGCGCGTACCGGCGATGGCGTGTTCTTCGACCTGCCAATCGTCGGCCTCGTCGTTTATCCGCAGGGACTCGAGCTCCCCCTAGCGATTCTGGCGTTGGGGCTCGTCGGAACGCTCGTTGTTCGCGACCGAAAGGGAGTGGGCACAGGACTGCTCGCGGCGCTCGTCGCACTCGTGCTGTCAGGCGGCGTGGGGTGGGTCGTCGGCAGAATGCTCGACGGTCCCGCGGTGTGGAACGGGTTGTATGCGATAGCCATCGTGCTGCTTGCACTATCGGTGACGGCTACGTGCTATGCGGTTGCCAAGCGATGGTCCACTCCTCGCGGGCTCCACGTCGGCGCGCTCATCGTGTGGCTGGTCCTCGCGCTTGCGCTCGGCATGCGAGTCCCGGGTGTCGGCTACCTCTTCACCTGGCCTCTCCTGTTCGCCGCGGGCGCGGCGCTCCTCACGCGCGGCCGCGAGGTGGCCGACTGGGCGGCCGCCGTCGTTACGCTGCTCATCCTCGTCGGTTTCATCTACGGTGTTTCGGTGGTGACGCTCGGCGTCGCCGGTACCGGCGCGATCGCGCTGTGTGTGGTAGCGTCGCTCGTCACACTTCTACTCGCGCCGCAGCTCGAGCTCATCGCCGGCGACGCGCGCTGGGCAGCCGCGCCATGGCTCGCCGGCGCAGGTGTGGCATGTCTCGTGATCGCCGCTCTCACGGTGCATCCGAGCGCCGACCATCCTCTGCGCACCGCCCTAGTGTACGCCGAGAACGCTGACTCGAGCGACGCCTGGCTCGGTACGCTCGGCAGCTCGACAAATGCGTGGACGCGCGACGCGATCGGGGAAGGAACGCCCGGGCCCAGTCCCGCGTGGACGGCGCGGCTGTCGGCGAACGCAGGCCACTTCACCGGCCGAAAGGTCCCACGAGTGGCGCTCGGCGGCCCGAACGCCACGCTGGTTCGCGACACGCAGATCAACGGAGCCAGGCGCGTCGTGCTCCGTGTCAGCGCGCCCGCGGGAACCATTGGGTTGGTGATGCGCGCGCGCGGCGCCAAAGTGCTCACTTCGTCGATCGACGGACGTGTCGTCGACACGACGCGATACCGCAATCGCGCGCGGGACTGGGTCATGCAATACTGGGCCGTTCCCGACACCGGCGCGATCGTCGCGCTGTCGATTCCCATAGGCGGCCATATAGACTTCGACCTTGCAGCGCGACGGCCCGGCATTCCGCCAGTTCCCGGCGTGACGATTCCCCCGCGTCCGCCATACATCGTGCCGAGTCAGACGGGGGACGTGAGCATTGTATACCGGCAGTGGCGCTTTTGAGTCTGACGGATTCCTTACAGGATTCGGACGGCCCGCGTTAGCGCCCGGGCGCTCGATGTCACCGCCTACGGGCTAACGAAACGCTACAGCTGGCGAGCGGCGTATCGGAATCTGCTTGCTCGCTGCGCTCGCCTGAACTCTTATTAATTATCGCTCGCAGCTGAGCTAAGGCATTGCCTTGCAGCTCCCTGCTTCAGTTTTGTGGATGCCAGCCCTCAGCCCACCGACCCAACTTAACCGGCTGCCGCTTCGGGAACGGTCCCGAACCTTCTCTCTCTCGAGTGGAATTCATTCACGGCGTGCTCGAGATCGGCGGCACTGAAATCCGGCCAGCGGCGATCCGTGAAGTACAGCTCGGCGTACGCGCATTCCCAGAGAAGGAAGTCGCTCAAACGCTGCTCGCCGCCGGTGCGAATGAGGAGGTCCACGTCCCGGCACTCAGCCGTCCAGTGATCGACCTTGCACATCGCCTGTGCCAGGTCTTCGCGCGTGATTCTGTCACTGCCGCGAAGAAGCTCCGCCGCTCTCACCATCGCATCGCGCGCGGAATAGTCGACCGCGATCCGCAGATCGAGACACCTCCCGTGTTTGGTCGCTTCTTCTGCCACGCGGATAGCGCGCAGTAGCTCGGCGGGAATGCGGTCGCGACGTCCGATGATCCGCATCCGGACGTCGTTGGTGACGCAGCGATCGGTTTCGGAGACGAGATAACGGCGGAAAAGGCGCATCAGGAGCGCGACTTCGCGCGAGGGACGCGCCCAGTTATCCGCGGAAAACGCGTAGAGGGTGAGCATTCCGATTCCGCAATCGGGCGCCGCCTCCACGATCTTCCTCACCACACGTGCTCCGGCGATGTGGCCGGCGGTACGTGGCCGGCCGCGCGCATTGGCCCACCGGCCATTCCCGTCCATGATGATCGCGACGTGAATCCCCGACTGTGCCGAAGTCGGCTGCGGTGCCCGGGCGTGCGTGTGCTTCACGGTGTGGTGGTGCGACACTTTCTCAGCGCTCCCGCGTGGCGCGAATCAGCGCCTCCATGTGGTCCAGATAACGCTCGAGGGCGCGACGACCGGCGGCAGTGAGCCTGTACTCCGTCTTCGGCATCCGTCCCTCGAACGACTTGGTGCACGTGATGTATTCGGCTTCCTCGAGCTTGCGCGCGTGAACGCTGAGATTGCCGTCGGTAGTCTTCATCAGCTTCTTGAGGTCGCTGAAGCTGAGCGAGTCGTTCACCGCCAGGGCGCTGACGATGCCCAGACGGAGACGCTCGTGAATGAGCCTGTCGAGAGCATCGGCGCGGGCGGAGGAGATCGGGCCCCCATCCGACTTGGAGCGCACCCTCCGCAAGTCGCCAGTCACGCCGGGCCGCCGGTCGTCGCGCGCGGTTCCATGCTTAGCCACCATGCCTCCGCGCGACAGGAATTCCGAAGCCGATGTGCAGGCCGCCGAACGCCACCGCCATGATCCAGTCGTTCCACGATTGGGGAGCGAACAACGCGAGCGTTCCGGCAAGCATGAAGCAGAATCCCATCACGGGCACGACCTTGACCGAAAACGCGCCGCCCGCGACGACAGCCGTGCCATAGAGAAGCAGCCACATCCCGGGAATCGTCGCCACCAGACCAGCCCGGTAGAGAACGATTGTGAGAAGAGCTCCGACGAGCACCGGTGGCGAAAAGCTCAGAACGAATTTCCGGCCCGGCCCCGAGAGCAGCGGCACGCGCGCTTTCCGCGCCTTGCGGACGATCGCCCAGAGCATCACCACTGGCGCGAGAACCGCCGCAACAATCCAGACGTACAGCGACTGCAGTACCGAGTGCTGGGCCGATGCAATGGTGGCGGCCACGGTCGCGATTATCCCGACGGCTACCATTCCCCACCCCGAGACGGCCGTAAACGATCCGGCGGCCTCCATCGTATCGCGGATGAAAGCAAGGTTGTCCATCGCGCGTACATGAAGCGCGGGTGGCTCTGTTGCCGGTGGGCGGTGAAGGGGCGTGACTGATGCCATGGGTCCGAAATTATCCCGGGAACTAACCGTTGTCAAGTACTTTGCGCCGTAAAGCGCGGCCTGTCGGTGTAGCGCTCACCGTACTACCCCAAAGCGATCGGACCGGGTAATGGGTCGCTGGCCGGGAAGCTCTGTTCGAGCATTTTGTCCAGCCGCCGCTCGTCGATGGAGTTGGCGAGCAGCGCCACCAGCTGGGCGCAGAAGGCGGGGAGATCTTCCGGCTTCCTGCTCGTGAGCAGCTTCTGATCGAGTTGAACCTGCTTGTCCACCCACGCTCCGCCGGCGTTCTTGATGTCCGTTTCCAGACTCGGCCACGAGGTGATGGTCCTGCCCCGAACCGCGTCGGCTTCGACCAGCAGCCAGGGACCATGACAGATCGCCGCCACGGGCTTGTCGGCCTCCATGAACTCGCGCACGAAATTCACCGCGTCCTTGTTCGTGCGCAGCTTGTCCGGATTGGCAACGCCGCCGGGGAGCACAAGCGCATCGAAATCGCGGGCGGTAACCTTCGAGACCTCGGCGTCCACCGGGAAGCTGCCGCGTTTCTCGTCATGGATCACCGCCTGGATCTCGCCCGGATGGTCCGAGATGAGCTTCACCTCGGCGCCTGCCTGCTTAAGCGCATTCCATGGCGCGGTGAGCTCCACCTCTTCGACGCCGTCGGTGGCGAGGAAGGCGACCTTGCGCCCTTTGAGCTGGCTCGGCATGAGAATCTCCGGTAGCGGTTTGCTTCAGGCTCGACCCCGACATTCGCGTCAGAAATTGTGCCACCGCCAAGCGATATCAGACACCTGACCGATGACGCGGCAGTGACCATATTTCGACGTGCCGATCATCGACCTCTACGGACATCAGTTCGTGCGCGAGCGCCTGTCCGAAAGCATCCGGGCCGGGACGCTCCCATCGAGCCTTCTGCTTCAGGGACCGCGCGGAGTGGGAAAGCAGCGGCTGGCCCTCTGGCTCGCGGAGCGACTCCTCTGCACTGAAGCGGACGCCCCATGCGGAACGTGCAAGGCCTGTCGCTACGTTCGTGAGCTGACCCACCCGGATCTTCACTGGGTCTTTCCCCGGCCGCGCCTCAAGGACGCGGATCCCGATCTCGAGCAGGTCCGGGACGACTACGCCGAAGCAACGGTGGAGCGCGCGAGCAACAGCGGCCTCTATGCTGCGCCTTCGGGAAGCGAAGGCATCTATGTCGCTACAGTACGCTCGCTCGTGCAGCGTGCGGCGATGACGCCGGCGATGGGGAAGCGCAAGATCTTCATCGTGGGAGACGCGGAGCGCATGGTTCCGCAGGAAGGCGCGGACATGGCGGCGAACGCATTTCTGAAGCTCCTCGAAGAACCTCCGGCAGATACGACGATCATCCTCACCTCGAGTGAGCCCGGCGCATTGCTCCCGACCATTCGCTCCCGGGTCGTGGCAGTGCGTGTTCCGCTCGTCCCCGATGCCGCGGTCCGCGCGTTTGTCGAGAATCCCGACGTCAGAAAAGCACTGGACAAGGAGGGAAAGTCGGGAATGGCGGAACGCGTTCGTGCCGCCGCGGGTGCGCCGGGCAGACTTCTCAGTGGTGCGGGGGACGCGAAGGCCACCATGAACGCTCGCAGGATCATTGACGCCGCGACCAGTGCGCGTCGGGCTTCCGTCTACTCCACGGCACTCTCTCAGGGTGCCGCGGGCGCTCGCGGCGCCTTCACAGATACGCTCGACGCGCTCGTGGAGCTGCTTGGGGAGCGCGCCCGAGATGCGCTCCACCGGAAGGATCAGGCAAGTGCTGCGTCGGCGAGCAAGGCGGTCGATGCAGTGCTTCGGGCACAGACCTACTCGAACGGAAATGTGAGCCCACAGATCATCGCCGCAAAGTTGATTCGTGAGCTGGCGACGACTCTCAAATGAAAGATCTCTCTCATATCGATGCCGAGGGGCGCGCGCGAATGGTGGATGTCGGCGCGAAAACGGCGAGCGCACGCACCGCGCGCGCTGAAGGATCGATAACGATGAGCGCAGTGACGCTCGATGCCGTCGAGCGGAACGCTCTCTCGAAAGGCGACGTGATAGCAGCCGCGCGCATTGCGGGCATCATGGCGGCAAAGCGAACCGCGGAGCTCATTCCACTTTGCCATCCGCTGCCGCTCACCGACGCGGGCGTCGACATCGCCGTCGATCGCGCACTTCCTGGCCTGCGCGCAACTGCATGGGCGTCGACGCAGGGAAGAACCGGGGTCGAGATGGAGGCGCTCACGGCGGTCACGGTCGCGCTCCTTACCGTTTATGACATGGCGAAAGCGCTCGATCGCGGAATGACGATATCGGGCGTTCGGCTGATCGAGAAGCGCGGCGGAAAAAGCGGAGACTGGAAGCGGGAGTAAGCTGACCCGAGGCCGGGGAGTCAGACCGGCGGCAAGCTGAGGACGGGATCCTCCGACAGGCTGCTGGTCCCCTTGTACGGCTCCATGTGCACCAGCACGCTCACAACGTTCGGGATCGCCTCCAGAATCGCGTACTTCACCTTCGCGGCAATCTCGTGCGCCTCTTCCAGCGACAATGTTGGGTCGGCTTTCACGTGAAGATCGACGTAGTAGCCGAGTCCCGAGCTGCGGAGGTTGAGGTTCTCCACGCTGCGAACTCCATCCACCTCGGTGGCTGCGTGGAGCGCACGTTCCTTCACCGTGCGGTCCGGCGCTTCATCCATCAATCCCGAGATGGCCGGCCGAAGAGTCCGTATACCGTTCACGGCGACGACGACAGCGGCCACCAGTGCCGCCCAGTCGTCGGCGGCTTCCCAGCCGCGGCCGCCCCACAGCGCGATGCTGATCCCGATGAACGCCGCCAGAGAGCTGATCGCGTCGGCGCGGTGGTGCCACGCATCCGCCGCTATCACGGTGCTGCCCACTTCCCTGCCGACGCGCGAAACGCGGCGATACAGCATCTCCTTGATGATGATCACACCCGCGGCGACGAACAGCGTGAACGGCGCCGGAAGGTGATGCGGCCTCATGATCTCTCGAATCGCCATGATCGAGATCCCGATTGCCGCGCCGAGCAGCATGAGAGAGACGACGGCTGCCGCGAGCGGCTCCGCTTTGCCGTGGCCGTAGGGATGATCTTCGTCGGCGGGACGAGACGAGATGCTCAGCCCCATCCACACTATCAGGGAGGAGAAAATGTCAGCCGATGATTCTACCGCGTCGGCGACGAGTGCGTTTGCGTGCCCGATGATTCCGGCAATGAGCTTGACGAGCACCAGGAGCGCGTTAGTGAGGAGGCCAGCCTGCGCCCAGCGAATGCTCCTGCTCGTCGCGTCTTTCACCGCGGCATCGGCCTGCTAGAGGTCGACCTTCTCCAGCCGCCCGGCGGCCTCATTGATGCGCGCGGCGTATGCTTCGGCGTCTTCTCCCGGCAAGCGACGCGGAATGACGAACTCCGGATCTTCCGGCGGATTCGAGGTCGGCATGTTCACGAAAAGGTCTCCTCCTCGCGCGATCACCGCGGCCTCGAAACGATCGATGGCAGTCATCAGGTCGTCGAGCTGGGCGCTCGTCTCGCGCCCAGTGAGGAGCAGGCCCTTCTGTCGAATGCGACCCGCGAGCTCGACGGCGGCTGCGTTTCGCTCCTCGCGCCGGTGCGGGTCGAGAGCCTCCTGCTGCTCCTCAAAGGATTCCTCTCTCATCCAGCCTCCACATGGTCGGGTTGCAGGAATGACCTGCAAGTCTCGTGATAGCGCGTGAAAGCTGCGACATTGAGTGACTTTCGTCGAGGGCAAACGAGCTTCCTGAGGTAGCACGGGAAGAATCCGCGAGAGTGCTCCTCGGCAAGCGTCGCCACTTGCCTACCACTTGAAGTCTGCTACATAGTAGCGGCCACCGACTCGCTCGTCCCGGAGAACTGATTCGTGAGATTTTGCGCACCTCGCTGTGTCGTCGGCGCAGCCCTGCCGATCGCGTTATTGATTCCCTGCTCCGCTAGCTCTCAGAGGCAGCCGCTGCCCGGCAGCACCCAGCCGGCGATTCCAAGCTCACCGGCGCTGTACGACACCAGCGCGTTCGCCGCGCTCCGCTGGCGCGAGATCGGACCGTTCCGCGGAGGCAGATCGGTGGCCGTAGCCGGGTCGAGCAAGCGACCCAACGAGTACTACTTCGGGACGACGGGCGGCGGCGTCTTCAAGACCACTGACGGTGGAATTACCTGGGTCGGGGTCACGGACAAATATTTTGGCGGCACGATCGGCGCGATCGGCATCAGTGAATCGAATCCGGACATCGTCTACGTCGGTGCTGGCGAGTACCCGATCCGCGGAAATGTCTCACACGGTGATGGAGTGTGGCGGACGAGCGACGGCGGAAAGACGTGGGCGTCGCTCGGCCTCTCCGATACGCGACAGATCTCGCGGGTGAGGGTTCATCCCACGAATCCAGACATCGTATATGTAGGAGCACAGGGCCACGTGTTCGGCCCCAATAGCGAGCGCGGCGTCTACAAGACCACCGACGGCGGGAAAAGCTGGAGAAAGGTTCTCTACCGCAACGATTCGACGGGCATCACCGACCTGGTCCTCGACCCCAACAAGCCGGAGACGATTTACGCCGCGTTCTGGCAGGCGTGGCGAACTCCGTGGCAGCTGGTGTCGGGCGGAGCGGGAAGCGGAATCTTCAAATCGACCGATGGCGGGGAGCACTGGACCGAGATCACCCGAAATCCCGGGATGCCGCAGGGTGTCTTGGGCAACATCGGGCTCGCCGTCTCTCCAACGAACTCGAACAAGGTTTGGGCGATTGTCGAAGCAGACTCCGGTGGAGTGTACCGGTCCACCGACGGCGGAGCCAGCTGGAGCCGCACCAACAGCGATCGCAGGCTACGCCAGCGTGCATGGTACTACACCCGCATTTTCGCCGACCCGAAGGACGAGAAATCCATCTACGTGCTGAATACAGGCATGTACCGGTCATCCGACGACGGCAAGACGTTCCGATCGATCCAGGTTCCTCACGGCGACAACCACGACCTCTGGATCGCGCCGAACGACGCACAAAGGATGATCGAGTCGAACGATGGGGGCGCCAACGTGTCGTTCAACGGCGGCCGGTCGTGGACGGAGCAGGACCAGGCGACGGCGCAGTTCTACCACGTCACCACTACCAATCATTTCCCGTATCGCATCTGCGGCGCGCAGCAGGACAACTCCACTCTGTGCGGGCCGAGCCGGAAGAGCGGCGGAATTGCCATCAGTGACTGGTACGACGTGGGCGGCGGCGAGAGCGGCTACATCGCGGTGCGTCCGGACACGCCTGACATTGCGTTCGCCGGCTCCTACGGTGGGTTTCTGACCCGCAAGGACATCAAAACCGGGTTCGAGCGGGACGTAAATCCGTGGCCCAACAATCCAATGGGTCACGACGCTGCGGATGCCAAGTACCGCTTCCAGTGGACTTTCCCGATCGTGATTTCTCCGCACAACCCCAGCCGAATGTATGTCGGCAGCAGCGTGATCTTTCAGACCGACAACGAGGGACAAACCTTCAAGCCCATAAGCCCGGACTTGACGAGGCACGATCCGAGAACGCTGGGCGGGTCCGGCGGACCGATCACGAAGGACCAGACTTCGGTGGAGTACTATGGAACCGTATTCACGATCGCCGAATCACCGCGCACGGCCGGGGTGATCTGGGCCGGATCTGACGATGGTCTGGTTCACATTACGCGCGACGGTGGGAAGACCTGGAAGAACGTGACACCGGCGGGTTTGCCCGAATGGGCGCGCATCTCGATGATCGAGCCTTCCAACTTCGGGACCGGGACCGCTTACATCGCCGCCAACCGATACCAGCTGGACGACATGCGGCCGTATCTATACAAGACCAATGATTATGGCGCGAGCTGGACTCCAATCACCAGGGGGATTCCAGCGACCGAATTCACGCGTGTCCTTCGTGAAGATCCGGAGCGCGCCGGCCTTCTCTACGCCGGCACCGAGCGTGGCGTCTGGGTCTCGTTCGACGACGGCGCCAATTGGCAATCGCTGAGGCAGAATCTCCCGATCGTTCCCATCCACGATCTCGCCGTCAAGGAAGGAGATCTCATCGCCGCAACCCACGGCCGCTCGTTCTGGATTCTCGACGATCTCTCGTCTCTCCGGCAGTTGAGTCCCGAGATCCCGCGTACCGCAGCGCATCTCTTCAAGTCACGGAAGGTTTATCGCGCCGCCTTCGGGGGCGGCGGCGGGACCGGCGCCGCGGGCGGACATCCAAACGGAGCCAATCCACCGGCGGGCGGCGTCATCTACTACTGGCTGGCGCAACCGCGTCAGGTGGTAACGATGGACTTCCTCGACCGCCAGGGAAAAGTCATCCGGACCTTCACCAGCCAGCAGGACCCGACCGTCGCGGTGGATTCGATTCGCGGCGACAGCATTCGGACGGCGCGCAACGACAGCCTTCGGCGCGCGGGTTTAGCGCCTGACACTGTTATCCGCGCTGAGGCACGGGGTGAGGAGACCCCACCCGGAGAAGAGGGACCGCCGCGCAGGCCGCCGCCGCCCCGTGTCGCGAACAAGGCAGGCCTCAACATGTTCGCCTGGAATCTCCGCTACTCCGATGCTTCGGTGTTCGAGAATATGATTCTCTGGGCTGGCGGAACTTCAGGTCCCGTCGCTCTGCCGGGAACTTATTCCGTGCGCATGAACGTGAATGGCCAGCACTATACGCAGCCGCTCGTCATCGTCAAAGATCCTCGCAGCACCGCCAGCGATGCCGACCTGCGCGAGCAGTTCGATTTCCTGATGCGGATTCGCGACAGGACGAGCCAGGCAAACGATGCTGTGAAAACGATTCGCAGCGTCAAGACACAGGTCGCCGATCGCGAGAAGCGGATGCCTGCCGACAAGCGAGCCGCGTTCTCGAGCGCAGTAAACGCGCTGACCACGAAGCTTTCTGCCGTTGAAGGCGAGATCTACCAGGTCAGGAACCAATCCGGCCAGGATCCGCTCAATTATCCCATCAGGCTGAATAACAAGATCGCGGCGCTTTCCGGCGTCGTGGGAGGAATGGCTGGGAAACCAACCAGCCAGTCTTACACGGTGTTCAACGATCTCTCGTCTCAGCTCGACAGGCAGCTGCAGGCGATCCGTGGCGCGCTGCTTGTCCTGCCGTCGATCAACGCGACGCTCAGGGATGCCGGTTTGCCGTCCATCGTCCCGAGTGCAGACGAGATCAAGACTGTTCCTCCGCGAGCCTCGTCAACGCGAGCTTCGGACGACGAAGAGGTCGACAAGTAGCGCATATGCGCGCACGCGTCGTACTCCTTCTCGCCGGCGCGGTCGCGGTCGCGTTGAGCGGCGCTTGCCGAGACGACGGCGGTGAATCCAGCACGCGAATACGGGTGCTGGATTCGACCTACACCCAATCATGGCAGCCGATGGAAGACACGGGCACTGTGTACAGGATCGAGGTGGTGTCACCGCTGGGCGCCGACACGGTACGCAACGTCATTCCGCCAGCTCCGATAGTTGTCGGAGACAGCCTGATAGTCGGCCTGGTCCAGCTATCTGAGGATTCGTCGACGCCTCAGCGTTACGTCTTTCGACTTCGCCTCGGCCAGCACCGGGTGGAGACCAGTCCCATTCCCAACGATGTGTGGTTGTCGTACCAGGATGTCCTCATCTCCCCCGATGGCCGATACGTGGCGTACGTGGGCGAGGACACCACGCCGGCTAACCCGGGGACTTATGGAATGGTGCGCGACCTCGCAACGCGCGAAGTCGTCGCCAAGGGCCCGGGCGGCGGAGGTTGCGACTGCGATGTGGATTTCAATCACGCCCGCTGGTTTGCGCCTGATAGCTTCGAGATCGCCGTGGCGCACACCAATAACGATTCGGGTGTGTGGCAGCGCGTCTCCGGAAAGGCTTCATCGCGCCGCATTCACGTAGACACGCTGAGGGACGAACCGGATTGGCATTGAGAGAGCCCAACCGCGATTTCCTGCGGCATACCCTTGCAACGATCGCGTATCGCGCGGCGAAGGCGGAGCGCGACGCGCCGGCGGGGTTCGGCGACTTCCAGATCGGACATGGAGCGCGCACGCCGCTCCAGATCCTCGCCCACATGGGTGATCTCTTTGATTGGGCACTCAGCCTGGTACACGGAAAGTGGGAGTACGAACAATCTGCCGCCCTGCAATGGAGAAAGGAGGTAGCGCGGTTTCATGCTTCGCTCGAAGCGTTGGATGCCTACCTCGCGTCCGACGCTCCGCTCGGGATCAGCACCGAAAAACTATTTCAGGGCCCGATTGCCGACGCGCTCACGCATGTCGGACAGATCGCGATGCTGCGGCGGCAAGCGGACGCTCCCGTGCGCGCGGAGTCGTACGCCCGCTCTGACATCGTGGCGGGGCGGCTGGGAACCGAGCAGCCAAAGAGCCCGTTCGAGTTCGACTAGCTGCAGCCACCGTTGCATCTTATCAGTGTGGTTTCTGTAACCTCAAAGCCTCTTGGTTCGTAGAGATCCCCATGGAAGAAACACAAGCCCCCCAAGGGCCGACGACGCCTCCAAAACCCGTGGTAGTCATCGAGGGTGCTCCGGGGTCAGGCACGATCACTATTGCCGCTCCGCGGACAGCCGCAGACATCGACGCGCTCAACGCGCGCCGCGACGAGCTTTCGACACAGCTTAAATCAGTTGATGGCCGGCGCTCGAAATTGCTTAGCCAATTGAGACAAACCGGCGATCCGACGGCGACCAAAGGACTCCAGAATCGCCTCGCACTGCTCGACGCGCGACAACTGCAGCTGGAATCGGATCTTCAGCAGACAGGGCAACAGCTTTCGAGCGGCGCCGCTGGATTGATAGCCAGCACTTCGGCCGCGCCGCTCGTCGCTGGACTGGGATCGGGACAACTGCTCGCGTTGTCCATCGTCAGCATCGTTTTCGTTCTTGGTCCGTTGGCGATCGGGTTCGCTCGCACGCTCTTCAAACGATCGAACCGGCCGGCCCTCCCGCCCGCGATCTTCAATGAGGCCGCACAGCGTCTGGAGAGAATGGAGGCCGCGGTAGACGCGATCGCCCTCGAGATCGAGCGGATTTCTGAGGGCCAGCGCTTCGTAACGAAGCTCCTGTCCGAAAGCCAGCCAGCGCCGATGCTCGGCGCTGGCCAGCGTTCGGCCGAGTCGGTTCGCCAGGGTTAAACCGCTGGGGGACCGGCTCTCGTGTTCCCCTCGCTCAACGTCTGTTGTCGCAGGGCCGCGGCGCCCATCAGGCCGCCCAATCCCATCGACTCTACCGCGGTGCTCGGAACCAGCATCAGCGCGCCCTTCTCCTTGAGTCCCTCGTACAGGATGTTCATCGCGCGCAGGTGCAGCGCTGTCGGATTGTTCTGATACGACTTCGCCGCCTCGAAGAACAGTTGTGCGATCTCCACTTCTGCCTGGCCGAGGATGATGCGGGCCGCCTTCTCGCGCGACGCCTGCGCCTCGCGGGACATCGCATCCTGGAGCGAAGTCGGGATCACAATGTCGCGCATCTCGACCGACTGCACGGTCACTCCCCATGGATTCGATCTCTGATCGATCAGCGCCTGCAGCTCCGCCTCGATCCGCTCGCGTCCGCGAAGCAGCTCGCTCAGCGAAGTGCGACCGATGATATCACGCAGCCCGGTCTGGGCCGCCCAGCTGACCGCCTGGGTGTAATCCTGAACCTCGAGCGCCGCTTTCTCCGAGTCGTGCACCATCCAGAAGAGTACGGCGTCGACGTTTACCGGCACCGTGTCGGAGGTGAGCGTCTCCTCCGCTGCGAAGCTCGTCGTGATGACGCGCTGGTCGATGTAGATCGAGATGGTCTCGACGAATGGCGTGATCCAGAAGAGGCCGGGGCCACGCATTCCCGTGTATTTTCCGAGGCGGAGTACGATGGCGCGCTCCCACTGTTTCGCGATCTTGGGCGACTGCGAGAAGAAAATTCCCGCGAGCACCCAGATCACGAGCCAGCCTGGATTCTGTGTCGCGGCCGTCATGAGAATCCCAGCGAGGAACGAGACGAGCAGAATGAAAATTGAGACTACGTTGGCACGACTCTGCGACCGTGAAGCCCGCGCGGCGCGGCGTGCTGCGAGAACTTCGTCCATGCCAGGCATTTATTTCTTCTCCTCGTTTCTGAGCTGACTTATTAGCTCTGGTAAAGTGAATCCCAACAGCGCGGCATCGCCAATGAAGCGTCGGATCAGCTCGCGCAGCTCTCGTTCACGGTGCGCCCGCGCCGCCTGCGGCGACGGAGATTCCCGAACGAAAGTGCCGACCCCGCGTCGAGTCTCCAGAATTCCATCGCGCTCGAGCTGGGCGTAGACTCTCGCGACCGTGTTGGCGTTCACCGCGAGGTCCACCGCGAGCTGCCGAACGGTCGGGAGCTGCGCCCCCGCCTCTAGCTCCCCTGTCGCGATCGCCGCTCTGATGGATCTGTCCAACTGAGCGTAGATCGGGGTGGGGCTGGTTGAATCCACGACGAAAGTAGGCATTGTCTGCTTGTACTATCACATTGGTACAATACGGGCGCAAGGGTGGAGGGGTTTCAATCAGCTCCGCCAAAGTCCCTCAGGCGCGCAAGTCACGGCAACGGAACAAGATGTGAGGTGCAGTTCCCTTGCGGTTACCTGCTGTGCGTGTACATCAGATCGACAATCTCATCGTACATGGAATCCGCCTTGACGCCGCCGGTGCGGATCGCCCCTGTCGCGCAGTGCTTCAGATGATTCCGCATCAGCTCGCGACCAACGCCGCGCAGCGCCTCGTGTACCGACGAGATCTGGGTGAGAATGTCGGCACAGTACCGATCCTCTTCGACCATCTTCTGAAGACCACGAACCTGTCCCTCGATGCGACGTAGCCGCTTCAGGTTCCGCGACTTGACCTCGGGATCGACACTGGTTGCCTTGCGCGATGCCGGCGACGCATCGCGGACGGCGCACCCGCACTCGGCTCCGTCTGTCGCCTCCACCCGTTTGCTGCCCTTCGCGTTCGTCGTCATCTCATCTCTCCTCTGGTTCATGCCAAGCGGGCCCGCCGCAGCCGCAAGCTGTTGGTCACCACACTCACCGAGCTGAGCGCCATCGCCGCGCTGGCGATGATCGGGCTCAGCATCAAGCCCGTCACCGGGAACAGGACTCCGGCCGCGATCGGAATCCCGATCACGTTGTAGACGAAAGCCCAGAACAGATTCTGCTTCATCGTCGCCATCGTCCTGCGAGACAGCGATATCGCCGTCGGTACTCCCCGAAGATCGCTTCTCATCAGAGCGATGTCGCTGGCTTCGATCGCGATGTCCGTTCCTTTCGGCATCGAGATACCAACATCCGATTGAGCGAGCGCCGGCGCATCGTTGATACCGTCGCCGACCATCGCCACGACTCGATTCATCGCCTGCAACCTGCGGATCTCCTGAACCTTGTCCTGCGGCAGCACCTCGGCGACGACGCGGCCGATTCCCGCCTCCCTCGCAATGGCTTCCGCCGTCGACCGTCTGTCCCCCGTCAAGAGCACGACATCGACGCCCATCGCGTCGAGCTTTTCTACCGCTTCGCGCGACGACGGCCTGAGAGAGTCGGAGACGACGATCAGTCCAACGACTTGGCCGCCGATGGCGACGTAAAGCTCGCTCCCGCCGTCTGTCAGATGCGTGTCAACCGATTGAGCGACGGTGTCGACGTCGAGTTTCAGGTCGCGCATCAGTTGGACGTTGCCGACGGCAACTTCGCGCTCGCGTATGATGCCGGTAACTCCACTGCCGGTGTGGGAGCGAAAATTATTCACGGGCTCGAATGAAACGTGTCTCTCTAACGCGGCGCGCACGACCGCCGCTGCGACTGGATGCTCCGAATGTCTTTCGAGCGATGCCGCGGCGCGGAGAATCTCGCTCTCCTCCACTGACGCGAGCGCGATCACGCGCTTGATTGTCGGAGCTCCCTCCGTGACGGTCCCCGTCTTGTCGAGTACTACGGTGTCCACATCCCCGGCGCGCTGGAGGATCTCTCCACCCTTGATCAGAAGGCCTAGCTCGGCACCGCGCCCGGTTGCAACCATCACCGCGGTGGGAACCGCCAGACCCATCGCGCACGGACAGGCGATGATCAGCACTGAAACGGCCGCCGCGATCGCGCGGGGGAGTGCGGCCGTGTCCGCGAGAAAGTACCATGCGAGAAACGTGATGATCGCGATTGCCACGACCACAGGAACGAATACGGCGCTCACCCTGTCGGCGAGGCGCTGAATCGGAGCGCGGGAGCTCTGTGCTTCCCGCATGAGCGTTACGATCCGCGCGAGGACGCTGTCCGCGCCTACGCTCGTTGCGCGATAGCGCAACGCTCCGGTCGTGTTCAGAGTTCCACCGACTATGGCGTCGCCAGCAGTCTTCGTCACTGGTAGCGGCTCGCCTGTGAGCATGGATTCGTCGATGTCGGTTGCACCGTCGATGACGATTCCGTCGACAGGAATTCGCTCGCCGGGACGGACGATCACGGTCTCTCCCGACCTGACCTGACCAAGCGGCTTCTCTATCCAGGCACTGCCCTGCTCTACCCGAGCGCTCGGCGGCAAAAGTGTAACGAGCTTTCTCAGAGCGGCAGAGGTTTTTCGCCGCGCGCGGGCTTCAATTGCGCGGCCAGCGAGCACCAGCCCGATGATGAATATGACGGCTTCGTAATAGACGTCGGGCGCTATCCCATTCCGCGCAAAAAGGCTTGGCGCGACGGTCGCGACCAGCGAATAGAGGAACGCGGAGCCGGTCCCAAGAGCAACCAGCGTATTCATGTCGGCCGAGCCGTGGCGAATAGCTTTCCAGGCGCGGCGATAGATGTCGCGGCCAGCCCACACGAGAATTCCGCTCGTGAGCGCGAGGAGCACGTAGTTGACGAGCGCGTTCCCCATGAGAAGCATGGAGAGCAACATGGCGAGCGCTCCAGCGAGGACGCTGACCGTCGCCTTGATCGCGAGCGAGCGCGCCTCGCGCACCTCGGCCTCTTCCTGTCCGGAATCCGTCCTGAGCGGACTTTCATCCGCCGCCGGCATCTCTGCGTCGTAGCCGGTCGCGCGCACTGCCTCGATCAAATGCTGCGGAGTCACGCTCGCGGGGTCGTAGCGGACGGAAGCGCTGTTCGTGAGGAGATTGACCGAGGCGTCGATCACGCCACGCTCAGCGGAGAGCGCACGCTGAACCCGCGCCTGACATGCTGCGCACGTCATCCCCATTACCGAGAACGAAATCGAGTTTTCCTTTTCTGCTACAAGCCCGGTCGCCACGCCTGCGCCTCCTTACCTGACGAATTTGTATACCCCCCTCCCCTATGTCAACTGCGGCTCGCTTGTCGGCTCTGACGGGAGCGTTTATTGCGTTATTTTCAGGGGTTCCCAACTAGGCTGTTTCCAAGAAGGTAGAATGGCTGTGTCGCCCGGATTTGTCACCGCAGACGCGGATCTTCCAGTCGAGAGCTGCACCTTGGCCAAGGTTTTGGCCGACAGGATGCGTTCGAATCGCGACGATCTCACGCATCGCTGGCTCCAACGGATCAGCGCACGGGTGACCCTTTACCCCAACCGCATCTTCCCCACCGATGCGCTCCTGAATCACGTTCCGCTCCTCATACTCGGGATCGCCGACTACATCGAGAACCCGGAGAAAGTGATCCTCTCCGAGGTACCCGTCGTTGCGAAGGCGATGGAGCTCGGTGAGCTTCGTTTCTCTCAGGGGTTCGACGAGTACGAGCTCCTCAAAGAGTATGAGATCTTCGGCGGGATCCTCTTCTCGTTTCTGTCACGAATCGCCGATGGAATCGACGAGCCATGCAGTCGCGGGGAACTCCTTGCTTGCGCGCACCGGCTCTTTCTCGCCGTTGCTCTCATCCAGCAGGCCACACTCACGCACTATTTGAGTTTGGTCAAGGAGCGCTTGAGCGAGCGGGAACAGCGCCTCCGTGACTTCAACCGGGCTCTCAGCCATGAGCTGAGAAATCTCATTGGAACGATCGGGGGCGCGGCCGAAGTCTTGGAGTTGGGCGCGAGCTCGGAGGATCAGCGCGGAACCATGGTGTCTGTGATTCTTCGCAATAGCGCCAGCATGAAAGTCGCGCTCGATAACCTCGTAGAGCTTTCGCGCCTCGACGAGGACGCGCGCCAGTCGCGCCATGTCGCCCTTCCCGAAGCCGCGGCAGAAGTCGCGCGGCAGCTCCGGGAAACCGCGCGCGCGCGCGGCGTAGAGATTAAACTCGCCTCCGATTTACCACCTGTCGACGTGAGCGCTGCCGCGTTCGAACTTTGTCTCTCCAACTTGCTCGCGAACGCGATCAAATACTCAGATCCCGGGAAGGACAAGCGTTGGGTCGAGGTTCGCGCGTATCAGGGTTCGCTGGAGGACGGGGCACCGGCGGAGACAGTGGTGGAAGTGCGCGACAACGGGCTCGGCGTGCCCGAGGAGAAACGGTCGCACCTCTTCCAGCGATTCTTCCGCGCGCACGAAGAAACGCAAGGCGGCATCGAGGGGACCGGCCTCGGCCTGAGCATTGTGCGCGAGACTGCCGCTGCTTTGGGAGGGCGGGCATGGGCCGATTTTCGAGAGGAAGGCACCGCATTCTTCTTCACGATGCCCAGTCGCCGGGCAGAAGACGAGACGCAAACCGCGGGGCGCAGCGCGTCTCAGCCAGCTATCGAATCGGCCGATCGAACCGCAGAGGATTCGGCGCGTTGAAACTGAAGTGCCACCACTCCTGGTCGTAGTTCACGAATCCTTCGCGCTCCATTGCGGCTTTGAGCATCTGTCTGTTCACCGCTGCCTCGCCCGACGCGTTCGCCGTATGAGCCGCTGCTGAGAACGTATCGAATGGCGTGCCCATCTCGAGCTCTCGACCAGTCGCGAGGTCGATCAAGGTTAGATCGACGGCAAGACCGAGGTTGTGCCGCGAGCGGCTCGCGATGTAGCCGTCCGTGAGGAGATCGGGCCGTTTTACGCGCTCGGTCCAATCAACCATCGCCAGGGTGGCACTGACGGGACGATACGCGTCGAAGATCTTGATCCCGCGTCCCTGGCTCCGGAGATCCCGCTGCACGCGTGCGAGTGATGCAGCAGCTTCCCGCCGCAGATACGCCCGGTTGGCGAAGTAGCCCGGCAGCGGCGCACCGGTGAAGTTGTTCGGCGTAGCGTAGCGCAGGTCCACCACGATCGTTGAGTCGAGCGATCGTACTTCGGCGAGCAGAGTGTCGGCGGCGGCGTCCGGCGCGACCTCCGTTTCTGCGGTGTTGATCGGGGGAGCGACTGGCGCAGGCGGACTGGCGACCGGCGGCGTGACGCATCCAAGCAGCAGTGCGCCCAGGAGCAGCGAGCGGAGTTTTCGCATTCGGGAACATAACCACGACCAGCACGCCGTCACGAGGCATTCCTGTGACATCTCGCCTGGCGCATATTTTTGCATGGCTAGCTCTGACGCGATAAGCCCTTCTTCACTCGCGCACGCCGCTCCGCGTGGTCACCGCGCCGCCGTCCTCGCCAGCTTCCTCGGCTGGACGCTCGATGCATTCGACTTCTTCCTAGTGGTGTTCTCGCTCACTGCGATCGCGAAGGAGTTCGACAAGACCGACGCCCAGATCGCGCTCACGATAACCGTGACGCTCGCGTTCAGGCCGGTCGGCGCGTTCATATTCGGATTGATGGCCGACCGGTACGGCCGAAAGCTGCCGCTGATGATCGATCTCGTGTTCTTCTCGATCGTCGAAGTTCTTTCTGGGCTCGCGCCCAACTACACGACTTTCTTCATTCTGCGCGCGCTGTTCGGGATCGGCATGGGCGGCGAATGGGGCGTCGGAGCCTCGCTCGCCATGGAGAAAGCGCCCAAGGCGCGGCGTGGCGTTCTCTCCGGCCTGCTGCAGGAAGGCTACGCGACGGGATATCTGCTCGCCGCCATCTGCTATTTCTTCGTGTTCCCGCGCTGGGGCTGGAGACCGATGTTCTTCATCGGCGGTCTGCCGGCACTGCTCGCTCTGTTCGTCCGGTTTCGCGTCGAGGAGTCTGAGGTCTGGCAGCGCACGAAGCACAAGGACTGGAGCAGTCTCGGCCGCGGGATTATGTCTCACTGGAAGCTCTTTCTATATTTGACGCTGCTCATGGCGGGCATGAACTTCGTATCGCACGGAACGCAGGACATGTATCCGACTTTCCTGCAGCGCGACTGGGGATTCTCGCCCCAGAAGCGGGCTGTGCTCACGGCTTTTTCGATGGTCGGCGCGATCATCGGCGGCGTCACCTTCGGCTATCTCTCCGACAGGATCGGTCGGCGTCGCTCAATCGTGATCGCGCTCGTGCTCGCGATCCTCATGATTCCGCTGTGGGCGTTCGCGCCGTCACTCACCGGCCTCGTGACCGGTGCGTTCGCCATGCAATTCATGGTTCAAGGGGCGTGGGGGGTCATTCCGGCGCACATAACGGAGCTGTCGCCGGATTCGGTGCGCGGTTTCCTGCCTGGCTTCGCCTACCAGTGCGGCGTGCTGATCGCGAGCTCGGTTGCGTATCTCGAAGCACTCTTCGCCGCGCGCACCAGCTACGCGCAATCGATGGCTATCGTAGCCGTAACGGTTTTCTCTTCCGCCGCCGTCATAGCGTGGGCAGGGCGAGAGAATCATGCCGTGGAATTCGGCGCACACCAAACCAGCGACCATGCTGCGTGAGCTGGGCTCAGGCTGATTCGATCTCTTTCGCTTTGGCGACGAGTCCGTCGAGCAGTGCCCGGACGTGCTCGGCTCCGGTGCGCGGATTCATCATCGTCACACGCAGCACCGGCCGGCCGTCGAGGACCGTCGCCGTGATCCAGCCAGTGCCTTCCCTGTTGTAGCGTGGTCGAAGCTCGTGATTGAGCGCGTCGACCCGCTCAGTCTCGGCCGCGGGTGCATTCCTTCCGCCGCGCTTCTCCTTGTCCCCACCGAGATAGCGGAAGCAAAGAATGTTCGACTCCGGCTCGTGGAGATTCTCGAAGTCGCCGCGCTCCTCAATGGCGTCGTACAGCAGGCGAGCGGTATCGCAGAGGTGGTCGTAGAGCCTTCCCAATCCGCGCGAGCCGAAGCGGTGGATCGCGAACCAGAGCTTGAGCACGTCCGCGCGGCGGGAGCACTGGAAGCTCCGAATCCCCTGGTCGAGGATGCGAGTGGACTTGCCGGCGTGAAAGAGATACGGCGCCTGCTGCGCGAACGCGCGCTCGAGATCGCGCTCGTCCCGCGTCAGCACCATCCCGGTCGCGAGCGGAAGAAGCATCCCTTTGTGAGGATCCCAAGCCAGCGATCGCGAGTGGCTCAAGCCTCTCAGCGCTCGCGGCGGGCGCGCGGAAAGCAGCGCGCTCGCACCGTGCGCGCCGTCCACATGGAGCCAGATCCCGCGCTCGGCGCAGAGCGCACCGATCGCCTCCAGATCGTCGAATGAGCCGGTTGCGGTTGTTCCCGCCGTCGCGACGACCGCCATCACGCGGTTCCCTTCCTGGCGCAGGCGATCGAGCGCCGCAACGAGGAGATCGACGTCGATCTTTTGATCGCGCGACGCAATCGAGATTCCTTTCCGCCGGCCCATTCCCAACTGCCCGATCGCTCGCGTAACAGCGTAGTGAGCGTGCTCGCCGTATACCACGAACGGAGGATCGGCGCCGATTCCATCTTCCCACGCGCCTGGCACCGCAGAGTTTCTCGCCGCGAGCATCGCGGTGAAATTCGCTTCGGTTCCGCCGGACGTGAGAGTCCCGCCCGCGCCTTCGCCGTATCCCGCCAGGCGCGACAGCCATCGCACTATCTGGTGCTCGATCACAGTTGCGGTCGGTGACATCTCCCACACCGCCAGCGACTGGTTCAGCGCTCCGATCACGCTCTCCATCCATACCCCGACCGGCAGCGGCGCCGATGTCTGGTGACCCATGTACATCGGGTGGTAGTACTTGTTGGCGTCCGCCAGCACCTCACGCTCGAGTCGCTCGATGATTTCCGCCACGGGGCGGCCTTCGCGAGGAAAGTCTTCATCGAACCGGCGCGCCAACTCCTCCGCAGAGAGCCGCGTCGAAACCTGTCCCTCGCCCCGGCGAGTCGATTCGAAGTAGCGGGCCGTCACCCCAGCAAAGCTTTCCCCGACCTCGAGTGAGGTATCCGCTTCCAG
>JALYKM010000353.1 GCA_030774785.1 Gemmatimonadota bacterium | reverse complement strand
GAACCAGCCATTGCGTGACGGGCTGCTTCCTTGACGATCTTTCTTTGCCACGGATCCTTGGACTGCGTGGACTGAATCCGAAGACGACGGGCCTCTCGTCGAAGTCTCTTTCGTAAGACGAGTTCCTCCCCAGCTGCCAGGATGTCCGCGAGCACAAACCGCGGGGCCATTTCCGATGACCATCCAGCTTTGACGCGGTGCGGCGCATGGGTGTGGTCAATCAATGCGACGCAGCTGGAGACTCCCTGCCGCATTAATAGCTCGGGCAAAGGTCCGAAATAGAAGTCTTCACTCGCCCCGATCTGAGATTCGTTCAGAAGGTGGGAGATGAACAGTACGTCAATCTGGCGGGGGAGATCGCCCGAATCGTGGCGCCTGATCCGGGATTTGAGCCATCGTCCGACCTGAGATAGTCCAGATCCGACTCGCAGCAGCCGGATGCCTGACGCCTTTGTAAACAGCGCGGAATACTTGAGGAGATTCGATGGATGCTCGTTCAGGACGTGCAACCACGGAATTGCGATGCGCTCGAGGGTGGCATCCGGCGCCAGAAGGAGACGATCGCACGTCGAGCAAAGCTCCTCGTACTCCGCTTCGCTTAGCGTTACCAATGATCGAGAAACTGTGCGCTACCAGGCCATCGGATCAGACCCGATTAAACGCTTACGCGAGCCCAACGACATGACTCGCCCTAGATCCTGAAACCCGCCGACGTCGCGTCGCCGTAAAACATCTTTACGGTTTCGAGCGAGTAATCATCGAGGTCCTTGCCGACAAGATCCAGCTTCTTGAGGACGTCATTGGTTACCGTTATCACGTGACAGCCGATCGTGTCTGCCTGGAAGAGGTTCAGAAGCTCCCGCGGGCTGGCCCAGATCAACTCGGCCCTCGGCCGGACCTTGAGCAGCTCCACGGCTTCGGCCATGAGGGGAACCGGATCGCGTCCGGTATCGGCAATGCGACCAGCAAAGACGGACACATAGCTCGGGACGTCGGGATCGAGCACTTTGACGACACCGCGAACCTGAGCCAGCGTCATCATCGCCGTGATGTTCAACTTGATGTTCTCCTTCGCCAAACGCTCGATCAGACCATACGCAGGCTCCCGCTTGGTGTTTGTGATCGGAATCTTCACATAGACGTTGTGTCCCCAGCTCGCGATTTCTCTGGCTTGCTTTTCCATCTCACCGAAGTCGTCCGAGAAAACCTCGAATGAGATCGGCTTATCCGGGATGACCTGGAGAATATCCACGGCGAAAGCCCGATAATCAGTGATACCAGCCTTGCGCATCAGCGTTGGATTCGTGGTCAGGCCTTGAATGAACGGCTTAGCGGCCATCTCGAGCATTCCCGATTTGTCCGCCCCGTCAGCGAAGATCTTTACCCGCAGATCCGCGAGGGTAGTCGCCTTCCTGCTCACCGCTGACTTCACTTCGCTCCTTCGTTGCGGCTTCACTTTCATCCCGGTGGCATTCGGCATAGGCGTCACTTTGAGCTCGATTCCCATTTGTTGGGCATGGTCTGCAGTCGCGGATCAGAAACTAGTAAATGCCAGATGAGTGCCTGAACTGCTTCAGTATGGGGAGTCACCATTTTCGGATTGACGGTCGGAACGATAACGCAGGCGTCAGCCACCGAGGCAGTATAGCCTCCATCCCGTCCAACCACGCCGATCACGGCAGCTCCAACCTCCTTGGCATACTGGACAGCGCGAACGATGTTCGGGCTGATATTGCGCTCCAGATCGCCACCTCCCACCGAGAACACAAAAAGCATATCCGCATTACGAAGACGGCTCACCTTGAGCCATGCAGCGTAGGTCGTCTCCCAACCCTCGTCATTCGTGCGCGCGGTGAGCTCGCTTACGTTGTCACTCGGGGAATACGACTCTATCCCGGCGAGCTTCCTGAAATCGTTGACGGCATGCCCGGCGTGCCCGGCCCCCCCACCTACGCCGATGAGAAAAAGACGTCCTCCTGTTTCCCTCAGCTTCACGAGAAGGCGAGTCATGCTCTCCACGGCGGAGCAGTCTATCCGATCCACTATTGTCCGGGCTTCGTCCAGATATTGCTGCGAAAAGAGTGTAGTTGTGGTCATTGGTATTTCATGGTTCGCCGCGCGCCGCGACGTTCCGCTGGTCTACGTTCGTCGAGTGTTGGCCCCGGTCCGATTCAGATTACGCGCCGGTCAGCCGGCACCTTGCCGTTCAGAAACTCCAGGGCGTTTTCGATGCATTGTATTTCCATCGCGGCTCGTGTCTCCGCCGTCAGGGTCGCCGAGTGGGGCGTAAGAATCACCTGCTCGAAATCGCACAGCGCCCCTTGATATGGTTCTTTGCCAAACACATCGAGCCCGGCCCCGGACAGGTGGCCCGACTTGAGCGCGGCCACCAGCGCCTCCTCATCCACCATCTCCCCGCGCGCCAGATTCACCAGAACCGCTCCTCGCTTCATCAACGCCATTTCCGACGATCCGATCAGCACGGGCTGGCCCGCATTCCGCGAAGCGTGCAACGAAACAATGTCAGCCGCCGCGAGTAGCTCCGCCTTATCGAGCAGCGTGACCCCGACCTTCCGCGCCACGGCAGGATCAGCCATTGGGTCGTGCGCGACAACATTGGCGCCGAACGCCTGACACAGCTGCGCCACCCGCTGCCCAATGCGACCGAATCCAATCAATCCGACCGTGCGGCCCTTCAGCAGATGCGCCGAAAGCCTCTCCCACCGCCGGGCCTGCATCAGATTTGCCTGAGGACGAAGATTTCGGCTGATGGAAAGAAACATCGCCAGCGCCATTTCGGCTACCGCATCGATGGGAATCGTTGGCGTGTTTGCGACGACGATTCCTCTTCCGCGAGCAGCATCGAGATCGATCGCATCTACGCCCACGCCGCAGCGAGAGATGCAGCGCAGGACCGGCAATAGGTTGAGCGTCGCCACATCGTATGGCTCTACTCCCGCCACGATTACCGTCGCATCGCTCCCGTCGCGGGCCAGCTCCTCCTTGGTGACGCGTTTCCCCGTCGAATGAATGCGAAACTGGCAGCCGGAGGATTCCAGCATCGCCAAGGGTCGCCGGTCTTCCGCGCCGAATGTCGATAGCGCTATGAAAATCAGGTCACTCACGGAAGTCGTTCGTCAAGGTAGTCCGCGATCCGGGTCAAGTCGGGAAACTGCTGTGGCAACGGTTCGTCGAACGAGAGTCCGCTGTCCACGCCCAGGAATTCGACTCCAGTCGCTCGCGCGGCGCGCTGGTCGCCGGCGGAATCACCGATCAGAAGTGCTTCGCGGGGCGCGACGCGTTCTCTCGCCAACACGTCCAGAATGGCACGAGGCTTGGACCATGGCGGGCACCCATACACACCACGGAACCAGTGCGCGAGTCCGCGTTTCTCCAGAATGCCGGCGAGTTCTTCGGCGGGCGTAACCGAGGCGAGATACACCGGCACGCGCTGCGTCACCTTGCCGAGGAACGACGTCGCACCGCTGACCAGAGGCACCTCCTTCATTCGCTCCACGACTCGTCTCGCAAAGTCGTCCGCGACATTCGCCTTCAATTCCGTGTCTTCGGATCTACCCAGCAGTGTCAATAAATGGTCGAACTTGTCGAAGCGGCTCACCGATACGTTGATGTGGTGATACGCCATCATCGCCCCCGCGTGCTCCGGAAACCGGGAAAACACTTCGTTGAAGGCTTGTGTCTTGGCCGCGTTGGAATCGATCACTACGCCGTCGAAATCCAGAATCAACACTCTGAGGTTGGCCGCGCTCTGCCCCATCGCTTCAGGCCTGGCGGACGGCCTGGTGAAGAGCGCGGGCGCTGTCTCCCAGAAAGAGGATATCGGTGCCCAAAGCGATGAATCGGTATCCCTCTTTGATCGCCTGAGCACACTCCTCGGCGGCGTTCCGCGGCTGAACGAAGTGCACGCCCGCGACCAGCCCCCGCGACAACGCTGCATCACGCACCTTTCGCTTCGCCTCAATTACCTCCGGATGCCCGGTCTCGCCGGGGATCCCGAGCGACATGGAGAGGTCGTACGGGCCTATGAATGTGCCGTCGATACCGGGGACAGAAAGAATCTCGTCGATGTTGGCCACCGCTTCTTTGTGCTCGATCATCACCATCAGCAGCGTGTCGGTGTTTGCGTTCCTTACGTACTCATCAAACTTCTCGCCGTAGTCTTGGGCGCGCGCGAGTCCCACTCCACGAAAGCCGAGCGGTGGATACTTGGTCATTCCGACCGCCAGCTCGGCGTCGGCCTTGGTGTTGACCATCGGGACCAGCACGCCCGCCGCACCGGAATCCAGAACCGCCTTTGCCTGGATCGGATCATTCCATGCGAGCCGGACCAATGGAACGGCGCCACGCTGTTCGATGGCGATGATGACTCGCAGAACCTCGGAGACATCGATTGCGGTGTGCTCGGTTTCGACCACGACCCAGTCGTAGCCGGCCATGGCGAGGATCTCCGCGATCGAAGGGTGGGCCATCGACATCCACGAGCCGATGGAGGCCTCGCCGCGGCGCATTTTGTCCTTTATTTCTCTGGCGAGCATTAGCGTCTCTTTCTTACGACGAGTCGAGCGAACGACGTCAGTCGGAGTGACTGGAGGAGCTCGATCAACGCGATTCGACCGGACGCATCGGTGCGCTGAACGAGAGCTCGCACCACGCGCGGCCATGACCTGTCACTCTCTTCCTCGATTACCTGGCGAACGAGTTCGACGTCGAACATCCCCGGCGTGCTCAGCTCAAGAATCTCCCACGTCGGCTCGGCAAACATTTTCCGGATAGCGTTTACGGTGGGCAGGTTCAGCTTGTCCGGGGGGATCACGGTCGGCGATCTATCCCAGAGAGTCTGCAGCTCGAATCCACTCGCAACGGTGGCGGTCCCAAAAACCACTCCCCCCGGCGCGAGAGACTTCTCGAGATTCTGAAGGAACGCGCGCGGGTCCGCCGCCCGGTTCATGACATCCATCGCAATGATTACGTCCGTCTCGCCCAGTCCTGGCAAGTCGCCCATCGGTGTCGGCTCCACCTTCACGCGTGGTGCGGATTTGCCTTCGAGATCGGCTGTGACGCCGGCGGCTACTACCTCTTCGAGGCTGCCGTCCCCGCTCACCAGCAGGTCCAGCATGGCACGACTGTGCGGCGAGACATCAATCGCTCTGCGGGCGGAGGGATGGTACTCGGCTACGCCATCGAGGATCCAGTCCGCGCGCGGGCGGAGTATCTTCTCGAGCCGAGCCGATTCGCTCGCGGGCAGGATCTCCTCGCGCCAGAAACGCGACGGTTTCGCATCGCGGTACCATGACCACAGGTCGGTTTCACTCGGGCGAAGTGGCGCATAGAGCGAGCCGCAGTCGGGGCACTCGACATACGAGACGCCGTAGCGATCGAAAGCCGGAATCGCCTCGCTCGCCTCGCACGTCGGCCACACAATTCGTGACCATCCAGAGCGATCCTTCCAGCGCCGTCCGATTTCCTCTTCCACGAGTTCGCGCCACCGATCGACAGGCACACGCGGCTTGATGTCGAACTCGGAAATCTCCTGAACGGAGACGATGGTTTTCATCATTCGGCCCGGTTTGGCGAATTCATCGTAGATATCGGTTCGCGGTAGACACGGTCGACAACTTCCATGACGCGCAGGGCCTCGAGGGAGGTTCCCCTTTCGACGGGCTTGTCCTCGCGAATGCATTCCACAAAATGCGCGACCTCAATGTCCCAGGATGGATCCGCATCGTAGTACGTCGTTTCCTCACGAGGATTACCGACCGCGACCCTTTCACCACGCCCGGATCGTCGTCCCACGATCAATGTCTCACGACCGTAACTTCCACTTTTCGACAGAAGCCCGCTGATCACGACGTATCCGGCCGAGCATCCGATCTCGAGACGGAAGGTGTGCTTCCAGGACGTGGCCGTTGAGTGCAGCTGCGCCAATTGCCCCTTCGGCGTTCTGAGCAGGACCATGGCATTGTCCTCAACGGGAATGTCGTAGTGAACGATACCCCTCATTCCCATCACCTCGCTGAACTCTCCGACAAAAAAGTGGAAAAGGTCGAGCATGTGAAGGCCCTGATCGAGGAGGATCCCGCCGCCGCCGATTTCCGGGTCGTTCCGCCATGAAGTGTGGTAATCGTAGCCGCCTCCCTTACCGTAGACGCCACGCAAGGTGAGGATCTCTCCTAACGCACCCGAATCGATGATGGCTTTGGCGTCGGTGATACCGGGATGGTGCCGGTGGTTGAATCCGAAAATCAGCTTGCGTTCGGGGTTCGCCAGTTCCACGGCACGAATACGCCTGATGTCGCCGACGTTCCGCCCCGGCGGCTTCTCGCAAAAGACGTCTCGGCCGCATTGCATCGCCGCGATCGCGACCTCGGGTATCAGGTTGTTGGGCGTGCATACGAATACCATATCGAGATCAGCAGCGACGAGGTCCCTCCAATCAGCGTAGACTGGGACATTCAGTTTCGCGATCTCTTCCGATCGGGCCGGGTCGCAGACAGCCGACAACCGCAGATCGGGGTGATCGCTGATGTTCCGGTGTCGTATCTGGCCCATATAGCCGTAACCCACGATACCGGCACGTAGTGGATCGCTGGGCCGATTCATTCCTATTGACTGATGCGATTGAACAATTCTCTTTGCGTTCGATCCGTTCGCAGAGCGTTTTCGACCACCGCGACATCGTCAGGGCGATCAACGCCCACGGTCGGATACAGTGCGACCGTGCCTGCGATACGAATGCCATGCTCGATCGCGCGTAACATGTCGACCGCCTCGGCTCTTTCCAGCGCCGTCTCCGGAAGCGAGCTGAAGCGGGGCAGGAAGGAGGCACGAAAGGCCATGATCCCGGTCTGACGGAACACCGGCACTGAAAGCCGCTGACGAAAGTAAGGCACCGGCGCGCGAGTCAAAAAGATAACATCGCCCCGCCGGTTGCAAACCGCCTTGACGATGTTCGGATTGGCGTAGTCCTCCGCGCCCTCGAGCGGAGAAAGCAGATTCACAACCTCGAGAGTCGGATCGTCGAGCAGCGGCTGGACGACTTGAGAGATTGCGTCGGGCATCAGTAGCGGTTCGTCACCTTGCACCATCGCGACGATTATCCCAGGCAGAGTGCGCATCGCCTCCTCGACCCTGTCGGTGCACCGTTCGTGGCTGTCCTTTGTCATGATAGCTGTTCCATCATGCGCTTCGACGGTCCTCCTGATATCCTCGTCGCAGGTCGCTACCGCGACGAGATCGACACCGGAGGCGAGAAGGGCTCGCCTTCGCACGTGTTCGATCATGGGCAGGCCTAGAATCGAGATCAAAGGCTTGCCTGGGAAGCGCGAAGAGGCCATCCGGGAAGGAATGATAACGGTCGTCATGACTTTGGATTGCGTGTGCGGGCCTTCGACAGGAGGTCGGAGCCTAGAGCGCCGGCGATCCACCAGGCTCCTCCATCACTGCGGCAAGGCTCCGCAATCAACGTTGAGGCATTGCCCCGTGATCGCGCCTGCCGCTGGTGAGGCGAGAAAGACACAAGCCGCAGCCACCTGACTGGCGGTGGGCAAGACGCCCAGTGCGGTCTGGGTCGCTGCAAAAGTCGCGAGGTAGCTCGGGATGTCTCCACCGCCGGCTGGCGATTCGGACTCGCCCAGCGCGTCCTCCAACCCAGGGGTTTGAACGTACACGGGACAGACGGCGTTGACGCGAACGCCGGTCGGACCCAGCTCCTTGGCCAGCGACTGCGTGACGGCGTTCACGCCGAACTTGGTCGCGCAATACACCGAGTTGTTCGCGCTCCCTCTTTTTCCAGCGAGGCTGGAAACAGCTACGATGGATCCTCCGCTCCTCAAGTGAGGCGCCGCCGCCTGACACGCGAATAACATGCTCTTGAGATTCGTATCGACCATGTCCTGCCAGAACTCCTCGTCAATGTCCGCCAGTCGGCGCCAGCCCGAGACCCCGGCATTGTTGACGAGCACGTCAAGGCGGCCCGCCCAGTCGATCGTCTGCTCAACCATGGCATGCAATGACTGCGGGCGGCGCACGTCCGTCGCGATGAACCGTGCGCGCTCACCAAGCGTCGACGCTAACCCTGAGTCGGTGCGTGCCGCGATCACGACCCAGTATCCCGCTTCGTAAAACGCTTGGGAAATCGCCGCGCCGATTCCCCGCGCCCCGCCCGTAACGATGACTGCCCGTGTGGTTTCCGTCACCTGGTCCCTATATCGTCATCGCCGTGAAACCGCCATCCACCGTGATCTCCGCGCCCGTGACGAAACTGGCGGCCTCCGAGAACAGCCAGAGCACCGCGCCTACCAGTTCGTCAGGTCGCCCATAGCGCCGCATTGGAGTGTGCCCGAGGATTGCTGCCTCGCGATCCGGGGTGATGAAATTCTTCATGGACCATTCAGTTGGGAAAAACCCTGGGCGCAGTACGTTGACCCGCACCCCTTGCGTTCCCCATTCGCGGGCGAGGTTCTGGGTGAGATTCTTCACGCCGGCCTTGGCAACCGAATAGGTGAAGGCCTTCGACAGTGGAGGACCGGAGGAGGCGGAGCTGATGTTGACGATGGAGCCCTTCCCTTGCCCCACCAGATACTTGCCTAGAATCTGGCAGCTCAAGAGTGTCCCAGTCAGTTGCACGGCGAGGATGTCGTTCCATTCGTCGACGGTGATATCGAAGAAAGGCGTTGGCGAATTGATTCCCGCGCCGTTCACTACACAGTCCAGGCGGCCGAAGGTCTTGAGAGTCGTATCGAGCGCTTCCTCGAACGCCGCCGGGTTGCGCACATCGAGCGAGCAAGCGATCGCCATACCGCCGGCCGAGCGGATGTCCTGCGCGGACTGCTCGGCGTCGACAGCGCGCATATCGCAGCAGACGACCTTCATCCCCGCGCGGCCTGCGGCACGAGACATTTCGCCGACCAGGAACCCTCCCGCTCCGGTGAGCAGTGC
>JALYKM010000352.1 GCA_030774785.1 Gemmatimonadota bacterium | reverse complement strand
ACGTCGAGTACGCAGGCAACTCGCGCTCACTCGAACGATTCGCGGCCGCGTCGAAGAACGTCGTGATCTGCAAATCGATGTCGAAGGTCTACGCGCTCTCCGGCGCCCGGTGCGCGTATCTGTGCGGTCCCGCGCACATGATGGACGAGCTTCGGGCGATTTCCCCGCCCTGGTCAGTCAGTCTTCCCGGGCAGATCGCGGCCTGTGAAGCGCTCCGCAGCACGTCGTATTACGAGAAGCGCTGGGAGGAGACTCATGCGCTTCGTGGCCAGCTCGCAGCCGGACTGGCAGCCCTCGGCTGGGACGTCGTCCCCGGCTGCGCGAATTTCCTTCTCTGCCACCTGCCTCCGGATCAGCCGGCGGCCGCGGGCCTCGTTGCCGAATGTCGGCGGCGCGGCCTATTCATCCGGGATGTCGCGAACATGGGAAGCTGCTTCGACGCACGTACAGTGCGTGTCGCCGTGAAGGATCGGGAGACGAACCAGGAGATTCTCGAGCGCCTCCGGGTCACGCTCATGGAGATGGCCGGGGGGGATAGCACCTTCGACGGGATGACCTTTTCGCCAGCCCCGAGAATTGGCCGATGACGGCTGCGTGGAATTCTCAAGCCGGCGCCGCGCTCGGTCTTGACGTATGGCGTGGGCGGCCATACCAATGGCGCAGCCGTACTGAAGGATTGTTTTCTCTGCCATCGACGGCTATGAACCGCCAACTCACGAGGTACCTGATGTCCGCTTCCTGGCTCCGACGTCTGTTCATCGTTCTGGGTCTCACGCTTTTCGCAGTTCCCGCGACCGCACAATCTGGATCCATCACCGGACGAGTAACCGGGGGGGACGGCGGCCGGCCTATCGCCGGCGCAAGGGTCGAGGCGAGCGTCTCCGGCAAGACGGCCGGCAGCGCCACGACCGATGACAACGGCCAATTCCGGATCGTGAACCTCGCCGAAGGGTCTTACTCCGTCACCGCTGCCCGGATCGGCTACCAAGTGCAGCGCGTCGAAGGGGTTCAGGTCGGAACGGGCATCGTCACGGCCGACGTATCTATGTCTCCCCTCCCGTCCATTCTCGACCAGGTCGTGACGACCGCTTCGCGCGCGCCAGAAAAAATACTGGACGCGCCGGCTTCGGTCTCCGTGGTCAACGAAAAGCAGATCAACGAACGGCCATCGATTACGGTGACTGACCACATTGCCACGCTCCCGGGCATCGACGTCGCAAGGGGCGGATTGATGCAGGCCAACGTCGTCGCCCGAGGGTTCAACAACATTTTCTCCGGAGCGCTGCTCACGCTCACCGACAACAGATTCGCCTACGTACCCTCGCTCCGAGTCAACATTCCCTATCTGATTCCGACGAGCAACGAGGACATCGAGCGGATCGAGGTCGTGCTCGGGCCGGGCGCGGCTCTATACGGACCGAACGCCGCCGGCGGTGTGCTTCACCTCATCACGAAATCGCCGTTTACGTCGCAGGCAACGACTCTCACCGTGGACGGCGGCGAGCGCGACGTTTTCCGTGGCGCCGTCCGCACGGCGGGCGCGCTCGGGGAAAGGTTCGGCTACAAACTCTCCTTCGATTCCTTCCGCGGCAACGATTGGAGGCCCGCGCAGCGCGATACCCTGGAGAGGGTGCCGCGCGACTTCCGTCTTCGCCGCCAGGGCGGTGAAGCGCGCGTTGACTTCCGTCCGACCAGGGCGAGCGAGATCACCGCCACTTACGGGCGGGCCGTCGCCGGCAACGCCGTCGAGCCCACCGGACTCGGGCCCGCGCAGGTGCGGGACTGGAAGTTCAGTAGCTACCAGCTTCGCGCCCGCACCGGCCGCCTGTTCGCGCAGGCCTTCGTGAATACGAGTGACGCCGGAAACACGTTCCTCCTCCGGACGCTCCAACCGATCGTCGACAAGTCCACTCAGCTCGTCGGTCAGGTTCAGCACGGGTTCGATCTGGGATTGCCGCAAAGCTTCATCTACGGACTCGACTACCAGCACACCATTCCCAAAACTGAGGGGTCGATCAACGGCCGCAACGAGGACGACGACGACATCACGGAAGTGGGCGGATACCTGCATTCGGTCACCCGCCTCACTCCCAAGTTCGAGCTCGTGTCGGCGGCGCGCCTGGACAACCACAGCCGGCTCGAGAAGAACGTGTTCTCGCCCCGTGTCGCGCTCGTCTTCAAGCCGACCGAGAGCCAGAACATCCGCGCGACGTTCAACCGCGCCTTCTCGACGCCGAGCACGAACAACCTTTTTCTCGATCTGCTCGCCGGACGCATTCCAGCCGCGGGCACGCAACTCTTCGGCGTGCGCGCGCTGGGCGTTCCGGCGTCGGGCTTCACATTCAAGCGAGATTGCGCGGGCGGTCTCAATTCCCTGTGCATGCGCGTACCGGCGGCTTTCGGTGGCACCGGCAGCCAGATTCCCGCCGCGGCTGCGCTGCTCTACAAGGCGGCGATCGGCGCCGCGTCCGCGAGGCTCGTCGCCGGCGGAGTCCCGGCCAATCTGGTGGCCTACATGGCGTCTCTGCAGCCTACGTTGGCGGAGGTTTCGACCCAGCTTCGCATCCTCAACACCGCCAATGGATCGTTCGTGGACGTCGCCCCGACTGATCTCCGCGACGTAGCACCCATCACTCCCACGACCAACAGCACTTTCGAGCTGGGCTACAAGGCCGATATCGCGAAGAGGCTGCGGCTCTCGATCGATTACTGGCACGATCAAAAACGGAACTTCGTCGGACCGCTGATCGTGGAGACTCCCAACGTCTTCCTCGATCGGGCGTCGCTGCAAGTGTATCTCACCGCGCAGCTCACTCCCGTCGCCGGTGCCGCGACGGCGGCGGCGGTTGCGGCCAGCGTCGCTCCGGCGCTCGCCGGAATCTCGGGAAGCTCCACCGTCACCGGGGTTCCACTTGGCGTCGTGAATTTCGACCATCCGCTGTCGGCCGCGTCTGACGTCATCGTAACGTACCGGAACTTCGGAAAGCTCACCGTGTGGGGAACCGACCTCGGCGCCGAGTGGCTCATCGCCGACCGCTTTTCGCTCGCGGGAACGCTGTCGCACGTGAACAAGGATTTCTTCCCGCGGTCGGAAGTCGGCGGCGTGCAGGACATCTCACTCAATGCTCCTCGCAGCAAGGGCAGCATCACCGGGCGGTTCAACGACGAGCCGAAGGGACTGGGCGCCGAGCTGCGCTTCAGACGAGTCGCGTCCTTTCCGGTTTACTCCTTCATCAACGGGACCGTCGAGCGTTACCAGCTGGTCGACGCCGGGCTCTCGTTCCGGCCGGCAATCCTGAGAGGCGGGCTGTGGGCGCTGAACGCCACGAATCTCCTTGGCCACAAGCACACCGAGTTCGTCGGTGCCGGAGAGATTGGCCGGCTTGTAATGACGCGACTTCAGGTCACGTTCTAGACGCCGCCCTTGCCCAGCCAACGGGGCGCGGACAATCTCGCGTACCGTTTGCGTTGGATGATATTCCCTTGAACGTTCTCCTCGAGCTCGACCGAAGACCGCTGATCGCGCACCGCGGCGGAGGTGCGCGCGCGCCGGAGAATACCCTCGAGGCGATGCGGCTCGCCATCACCGACGGCGCCGATGGGCTGGAATTCGACGTGCGACTCTCCGCCGACGGCGAGGTCGTGGTGATTCACGACCCGACGGTCGATCGCACGACCGACGGAACCGGCGCGGTCGGTCGGATGACACTCGCCGAACTGGTATCGCTCGATGCGGGATTCCGGTTCAGCGCCCGGCAGCTGGATCCGGTGACCACGATCAAACATCGCATCCCGACGCTCGACGAGGTGCTGCGGAGTTTTCCCGGCATCCCGCTTCTCATAGAGATCAAAGCTCTACTCGCCGCCAACGCGACGCGCCGGCTGATTGAGAAGCACGGGGCCGAGGACCGGTGCCTGGTCGATTCGTTCAGCTCAACGGCGCTGAACGTTTTTCGCGATTCGCGCATCGCGCGCGGCGCCGGCCGGAGTGGAGTGATCGGACTGCTGGCGAGGTCATTCACGGGAGCGCCGTCCCCCATGCCCGGCGATGTGAGCGCGCTGTCAATCCCGCGGACCTATCACGGTGTGCCGTTACCCGTCAGACACCTTGCCGGAACAATGCGATCGGCGCGCAAGCCGACTCACATCTGGACAGTGAACGACCCCGACGAAGCGCGCGCGATGTGGGGGCTCGGCGCCAACGGCATTATCACCGACGACGTGCCGGTGATCCTCGCGGCGCGGTCCGGCGCGCCTATGGACTGATACGACGCGGTGGCCGTCCCCGCCGGCCCCTACGTAGTACAACGTATACCCTGCCCTGGCCACGAGGCTAGCCTTGTTCAACACCGAGCGTTTGGTATTCTTTCACCGGCTCGCCAGCGTGGGTAGCGATGCGGCTCGGCGGCCCCTTATCGAAACGAGGTACAATGTCATCTTTGGGAGCGATGGTTGCTGCCGCGGTATTCGCGTATCTCATGGGTTGCCTGCAGGGGGGATATTACCTTGTGCGCTTTCGTACCGGTCATGACATTCGCGAACAGGGAAGCGGGGGCACGGGTGCGAGGAACGCGGGACGAGTGCTGGGCCGCAGCGGGTTCCTCATTGTCTTCATCATCGACTGCCTCAAGGGGGTCGCGGCGCTCTGGCTCGCGAGCGCGCTGGGAACCGGCCGCATCGGAATGGCGGTAGCGGCGATTGCCGTAGTCCTCGGTCACATTTTTCCGGTGCAG
>JALYKM010000351.1 GCA_030774785.1 Gemmatimonadota bacterium | reverse complement strand
TAGGTGCCAGTCAACATCTCGATCAGCATCTTGTTGGCGGGGTCACGCGCGAGGGCGCTGCGCGCCTCGAGGATCGCTTCGTCGATCGTGCGCAGACTGGCCTTGAGCTGCGCCACGGTTTCTGGAGCCAGCAACGCTTCCTGCTGGTCGAGTAGATCCTGCAGGACGGCGACATTCCGCAGATAGTTGTTCTCTTCGATCGTGAACGCGGCGAGCGTCGCCGGCGTATCTCCACCGCTCGCATTGTTCGCAACCGAGCGCCCAGTATTCCCGTCGACGCTGCGCGAGCTCATATAGAAAGCAGTTCCGGCCGACGACAGGACCGCCACCAGAATCGCCGCGGCCGCAAGCGCGTATGGCCGCCACCAGAATCCCGGAGTCGTTCTCTTGTCGTGCGTGGCAACCGCTTCCTTGTCCCGCTCGATCGCCGAGCGGATGTTCGGCCAGGCTTGCACTGGTGGATCGATGGATTTCGGCAGATCCGCCGCGCGTGCGAGAATCTTGTTCAGGCTCTCGACTTCAGCTGCGCAGATCTCGCACGAGGCGATGTGATCAGCGACGGGACCGCGAGCATCTTCAGTCAGCTCGCCGGTCACGTAATCGTCCAGAAGATGCCTGATGATTTCGTGTGTCATCTCTCCAACCTCTCTCTCAGTAGCCTGCGCGCACGGTGCAGCTGCGCTTTGACCGTTCCAACGGAGACGCTCAACTGTTCGGCGATCTCCTGGTGCTGGTACCCTTCGACATCGTGGAGCACGAACGCGAGCCTCGCTCCCTTGGGCAGAGAGGCAATCGCGTCTTCCATGTCCATCTTCAGGTCGATGCCACTCGACCGGGCCGCGCCTGCCAGGCGTGACGTGTCGTCCATCGGCAGTACTCGGGCGATCCGCCTGCTGTCGCTTCTCGCGTTCTCGAGCATGGTATTGACCGCCAGCCGATGAAGCCACGACGAGAACGCGCAGTCGCCACGAAACGTCTCGAGCCTCCGCCACGCCCGGATGAAAACATCCTGCATCAGCTCGGTGGCATCGGTGCTGTCTCCCGCCTTGAGCCGCAGGCAGAGTGCGTAGATCCGGCCAGCGTGCTCTCGGTAGAGAAGCTCGAAGGCATCGACGTCTCCCGCCTGTGCTCGCCGAATTGAATCGAGCGCTTCAGCCTTCTCTTCACCCATCGTGGACAGGTTAGGTCCGATAGAGTCCGATACCACCGCGCTCATCTTCATCTCAGCCGGGAATAAGATGCCACTCGGGGTCCCAGGGTTGGAAACCCGGAACCCCGATGATTACGACTTATGCCCTCCTACGTACGCTTAGCGCTGATGTGGCGAGCGTTGCGTCTACTCGATGTCGCCGCCCAGGTCGAATTTGGCGCGAGTGAGACCGACGATTCGATCGAGGCCGGCTTTCACTTCGGGCGGGAGGTCGGGCCGCGCCATCAGGCGCTCAGCTTCCTGCCGGATGGTTTCGAGCGCCTGCATGAAGTTTCCCTGCTTCAGCTTGCCGGAGTCGTCGGGCATTGATTAGCCTCTCTGAGAATCCTTCCAATGATTTTAGCATCTCGGCATAACACCCACGAGACCGGCTCCAAATCTACGGAAGGTTAGTTAACTGCCGCTCGCTCTGCCTACAATGACCAAAGGGAGGACGCGGAACACGCGGAATGAACGGAAGAACGCGGAATTTTCTTTTTGTTATTTCGTAAGAGAGCTCCGCGACGCGCCCGATGCATCCCGAGCGGCAGTGAACAACAAATCCCGGCCGCGCCAAGAGGAGACGTAACGCCTGGTGGAGCGTTCCGCGTTTCTTCCGCTACCTCCGCGTGATCCGCGTCGAACCTTTCGTCATTGTGGCCTGCCCGAGCGGCAGTTCAATAGCGCGTGTGGAAACAATTCTCCACGCCGATCTGAATGATATTTCAAACAGGCGCGAGCTGCGCCGGCTTGCCAGAAGGAAGCTGTGGTGTCGAGCGTCGCTCGCCAACTTGCTGGCGCCACATTGCGTAGTACAGGCCCGTGCGCTCGAGCAGATCCTCGTGTTGTCCCGCTTCGACGATCTTGCCCCGCTCCAGTACGTAGATGCGGTCGGCGTGCATCACCGTCGACAGCCTGTGCGCGATGAGGATCGTGATCACGTTGCGCGAGTTCGCCACGTCGCGCATCGTGCGGCTGATCTCTTCCTCCGTGAGCGAGTCCAGGGAAGACGTTGCTTCGTCGAACACGAGAAGATGCGGATTGCGCAGCAGCGCCCGCGCGATCGAGAGTCGCTGCTTCTCTCCCCCTGAGACTTTCACCCCACCTTCGCCGATAACCGTATCCAGTCCCTTATCAGCGCGGGCGAGAAGGGTGTGAGCGGCGGCCTTGTGCAGCACGTCGAGACACTCTTCATCGGTCGCATGCGGATTCACGAACTTGAGGTTCTCCCTGATCGTCCCGGAAAAAAGCTGTGCATCCTGGGTGACGAGTCCGATTCGCTCGCGTAGCCGGTCGAGGTCGACGTCGGTGCTCGAGACACCGTTGTACAGAATCTCGCCGTCCTTCGGCTGGTAGAGACCAACCAGCAGCTTCACCAGCGTCGTCTTCCCCGCACCCGAGGGGCCAACGAACGCTATCGTCTCACCCCGCGCAACCGAGAACGAGATGTCGGTCAGAGCGGGCACGTTCGCGGTCTGGTGCATGAAGCCTACGTT
>JALYKM010000350.1 GCA_030774785.1 Gemmatimonadota bacterium | reverse complement strand
GGCAGCGTGGTGCGCTCGTGGCTCAATGAGCTGGCCGAAAGGGCGTTCGAGAAGGACGGCGAGCTGAGCAGCCTGCGCGGATACGTGGAAGACTCCGGAGAGGGGCGTTGGACCGTCCAAGAGGCCATCGATCTCGACGTACCGGCGCCGGTGATCACCCTATCGCTCCTCATGCGACTTCGTTCGCGGCAGACCGATTCCTTCTCCGCCAAAGTCATCGCCGCTCTGCGCAACGAATTTGGTGGCCACGCGGTAAAGAAATCATGAAGACTCCGCGCGCGGTTCCGCTGGTGCGCGCGCCGCGACCCCACGGAAGCCGTGACAAAGCCGACGCGTGCACGATGGTCATCTTTGGCGCCGTCGGCGATCTCACCAGGCGCAAGCTGATTCCGGCCATCTATTACCTCGCGGAGCAAAAGCTCCTGCCCGAAAACTTCGCACTCCTCGGCGTGGCGCGCGACCAGAACACGGACGAAGGGTACCGAGCGCTGATGCGGGAGGCGATGGACAGGTCCGACGAGATCCACCGCGTGCACGATGAAACGTGGCAGTGGCTGTGCGAGCGGACATTCTACGCGGGCGGTGATTTCTCGAAGGACGAGGCGTATGCGGTCATCGAGCAACGTCTGCGGGAAATAGAATCGCGCTCCCCCGAGAAGGAACGAAGCCGGCTCTTTTATCTGGCGATCCCACCGAGCGTGTTCGAGACGACGCTGAAGCACTTGTGTACGAGCGGTCTTGCGTGGCGGACACACACCTATGAAGAACGCCCCTGGATCCGCGTCGTGATCGAGAAGCCATTTGGCCGCGACCTCGAATCGGCGCAGACGCTGAACCGGCTCGTCCTCGACCAGTTCGGCGAGCACCAGATCTACCGAATAGATCACTATCTTGGGAAGGAAAGCGTTCAGAACATTCTCGTGTTCCGCTTCGCAAATTCGATCTTCGAGCCGCTGTGGAACCGTAACTACATTGCTCACGTGCAGATCACGGCCGCGGAAGCTGTGGGAGTGGAGGGGCGCGGCAAGTACTACGAGGAAGCGGGCGTCCTCCGGGACATGTTCCAGAACCATCTGCTGCAGCTTCTGACTCTCGCCGCGATGGAGCCTCCCAGCTCATTCACCGGCGATGCGGTCCGCGACGAGAAGGTGAAGGTTCTCCATTCTGTGCGCCCGCTCATCCAGCACTGCGACCCGGCAGTCGTGCGCGCTCAATACGCGGAGGGAACGATCGATGGGAAGTCGGTTCCTGCGTATCGCAGTGAGCCCGACGTCGCACCTGGCACCGTGACGCCGACTTTCGCCGCGATGAGGATCTCGATCGACAATTGGCGCTGGACGGGTGTGCCGTTTTACCTCCGCTCGGGTAAGAGGATGGCGAGGCGCGTCTCGGAGATAGCGGTGCAGTTCAAGCCGCCGCCATTTCTGCTGTTCGGACAGAAAGCCGTGGAGGAAATGGCGCCGAGCCTCCTCACGTTGCGGGTCCAGCCCGACGAGGGAATATCACTGCGATTCCAGGTGAAGACGCCGGGCGCGATGCACGAGCTCACGCCCGGTCTCGAGATCACACCCGTGGACATGGACTTCACCTACGCCGAGGCGTTCGGAAACGAATCGCACCCGGCGTACGAGACCCTCCTCCTCGACTGCATGATCGGCGACCCGACGCTCTTCACGCGTAGCGACGAAGTGGAGATGGCCTGGGCCATCATCGATCCGGTGCTGCAGTACTGGGATCAGCACCCCGATACGTCGCTTCCGACATATCCCGCCGGCAGTTGGGGGCCGAAAGAAGCGGACTCACTCCTCGATGGAGATCACACACGTTGGCGATAGGTTCACTTTTAATTCCGCTCGTCGCGCTGGTCCTCTCCTCGAGCGGCTGTCAAAACCCAAAACCGAGCCAGAAGGATTCAGCCGCTGTTCTCGCGGGGGATACGACACAGCATGTGCTCTCGCCCGAGGACAGAGCGTTGGTGCTGCGGGCTCGCGAGCTCGATCGCGCCGACAGTCTGGACCCCGCTCGTGGGGCGTATGACCAGGCTGCGCAGAAGCTGCCGCAGCTTTCCGACTGGCTGTACCTGAGGGCAGCTGGTGTCACCGGCGATAGCGCAGCGAGGGCCGGGTACTACGCGAAGCTTCGAACCGACGTCGCACGTGATCGCATCCGTTGGACCGAGGCAATCGCCCGGGAGCGGACGCGAGATTTCCCGGGAGCCATACGCGCCTACAATGCGCTCGGGGCGAGGCTCGACGCTTTGAGACTTCGCATCAATCCTCCGGCGGACGATGCATCCAGGACGACGGCGCGCGGCGAGCTGCTGTCGTTCATCTCCAACTCCAACAATTCCGCGGATACGCGCGAAGCCATCGATCTCTTCGATAAGGTCTTCACAACCACGACGCCATCGGAGGAGCTCGTAATCGCGCGCGCGGCCAGCAAATCGGGGCTGCCTGATCGCGCCGCTACCGCTTACGTCCGGGCGTTCGGCGCCGGACTCGGCGACGTGTCCGACAACGTTGGATATGGCTCGGTACTCTTCCGCCTGAGACGATACGGCGACGCAGCCACGCAGTTCGCGAAAGTACGAACCCCGCCCAGACTCGTCGCAGCAGCGCAGTACCAGCGGGCGAGAGCGCAGATCGCTCTCGGTAACAGGGAGGCTG
>JALYKM010000349.1 GCA_030774785.1 Gemmatimonadota bacterium | reverse complement strand
GCCACTGCGAGATCTACACCTCGAAGCGGCAGATCCCGGACGAGCCCTTGGAGCCGCCGATCGACTTCATACTCGAGGGCACGAAGATCCGGATCCCGAACGACCGGACTCGAGCGTTCCCCGACGGCGCGCCTTACGCGCGATTTGTCCTGCTCCCGAGAACGATCAACGCCACTACTCAGCCGACCCTCGTGCCCAAGACTGCGCGACTCGCGATCGTCTACGGCGCTGTCGCTGCCTGGGCGTCACGGCCGGGGAGCGGAGCAGATCCGACGTATTGGGAGAAGCGGCGCGACGCCGAGCTCGCCGTGTGGCTCTTGGTGATGAGGACGCAATACAACATGCAAGCGGCGATCGGGAACGCTACCAGCTTCGCCAGATCTCTCTCGCTCCTGGGCTAATGGGCTATCGAGATCCCGCTCCGACCTCGCTCCGAGACGGCCCCTGGAACCGGATGCGCGACAACTACGCGCCGACGTCCCGGATCGAGGGAGCCCTGGGCCTGTGCCAGAACTGCTATCCGGTCGCTCCGGATCAAGGTGGCGCTGTGCTCGGCCGTCCAGGTTACACCGGCCTGGGAGGGCAGCTCGGCTCGGTTGGAGCTCGCACGGTGCAGGGGATCTTTCAGTTCGAGAAGAAAAACGCGACGAGCTACACAATCGCGATCGTGGGGGGCAAGTTTTACACGCTCAATTGGGGAACGCGAGTCTGGACGGAGACGTTGACAGGCGCTCAGCTGACGGCTGCCGCTGTAACGCTATCGACGACGGCTCGCGTTGCCTTCTACAACTTCGCCGACGTCGTCTTGATCTCCGACGGGATCAACACTCCCTGGTCGTGGAACGGGACGAGCGGAGCCGGCATCACGAAGCTGACGAACGCGCCAGTGATTTACGGGCCGTTCTCCTCCTATTACGGCCGCTGGGTCGGGGTCAAGGCATCCGATCGCGCGACCTTCGTTTGGTCAGAGCCGTTGCAGCCCAACGTCGGGTTTGAAGCCGGCTACAACAACGCATGGACATTCGTCCAGACCGATTCGAGTCCGATCAATCTCATGGTCGGAACGAACGACGCGCTCAACGTGTTCCGGTCCAGGTCCTCAGGAGCGGCGATCGGGAAGCCCGATTTCAACTTCTCGGCGACCGGCACGAGGGACGGCCTGGCGGAAGCGGAAGGCACGAGCTCGCCCTGGGCATATATACAAACGGAGAGATCAATCGTCTTCCTAGACTCCGATCTACACCCGCAGATGACGAGGACGGGCGGGAATCTCGTGTCGCTTTGGGAGGATCTCTATGAAACTATAAGACAGCTCCCAAAAACGTCGGCCGAGAACGCGATCGCCGTCAACTACACGCCAGCGCAGCTCTTTCTGTTCGCCGTCTGCGACTTGTCGTCGACGAATCCGAATCTGATCCTGGTCTATAACGGCGCTCCGGACATTCCGGTGCCGGTTGCGATATGGAGAGGGTTCACGATGACCGCTCTCTCGATGGTGGAGAACGCCGGCGGCTCTCCCCGGCTCCTGCACGGTTACAACGGCTACATCTACGAGCACGGCAATCCGGAAGACACAATCTGGGACGACTTCGACGCGACGGGCACGAGTGCGATCGAGCACGTTGTCGAGAGTCAGCCTCTCGGGTTTGACTTGAAGCGCGAGTCGTTCTTCGACCGGCTTGACATCTCACTCTATACGGCAAGCGCGATGACGGTGTCCTGCTACTACGAGACTCCGCGCGGTCGCTCGGTGGATCAAGAGGTTTCGGTCACCGGCGGCGGAGCGGTGTTTGACGAGGGGCTCTTCGATTCGGTGAGCTTCGCGACGAGCTCGCAGGAAGAGCACGAGTCGCTCGGCTTGAACGGCGAGGGTCGCTGGATCAAGGCCGGCTTTCGCCACAAGCAGCTCGGCCAGTTGTTCGGTTTGAACAGCTTCGCGGTGACGGCGTTCGCCGCGAACACCGACCCGATGGTGCCATGATCCCCGAACAGTGGACGTGGCCCAAGCAGGACGACAAGCTCACACCTTACGATCGCTTCATCCGGAACGTGAACGTCGCGATGAAGAAGCTCGAGAACCTGATTGGGGTCCAACAGGCGACGATCCAGGCGGCAGGGACCTTCACGGATGGCGCGACCACGCCGACGATCGCGCTCGCATCGGTCTGGAAGACAAACAACGTCTCGGCTCCGACGACGATCACGAATTTCCTGGGCGGCGACAGTGGGAAAACCTTCGATCTAATCGCCGGCGATGGCAACACCACGATTCAGCACGACGCAACGAAAATCAAAACCAAGACCGGAGCCAATCGCGTGCTCGCCAATGGGAACACGACTCGATTCGTGACTCACACTGGCGCGATCTGGCAAGAGGTTCCGACTCCGTAAGGAGAGGTAGAGTATGGGGTTAAAGAAGATTTCCGGCGTGGTGCAACCGCGCGTAGCAATTGACGCAGTAGCCGCGCGCATTGTGGCGGCGCTCTGTGCTGTGGCAGTCGCGGCACTCGTCCCAATTTCGCGCCCATCGGTTAATGCGACGGCGCTCATAAAGGATCGGATGGTGCTCCACGATGTGTCGAGCGCGCGTCGTGAGCACGAAGTTCTCGATGCGGTTATCGGATCGGATCTCGTTCTCGTGGTGGACGAGCTCAGACGTGAGCAGCGGCCGTCCGAGATGCTGCGACATCATGTGTCGGTGTTCGAGGACGTAGCGGCCGTCCACGCGAACCCAGACGTAGCCCTTGCTGCCGACGTGGCGGCCTCCTTTCCAGCTAGGATTGTTCGCGCCACGTCGGAGACTCAGATAGGAGAAGTCCATTCCGACTCGCTTCTTCCCGACGCGAGCGGCCGCAGCGCAAGGCTGCGAGCAAAAGCGCGGCTTCGGTACGCCCGCACTTCGCCAAGCAGTGAATCTCTTCCCGCATTGTTTGCACTTCAGTCTAAACTCCGGCATCACCTACAAAATAGCACCAGAGTAGGTCAGCCGGAAGGAGTCACAAGATGGGCCTAATCGCGACGCTCGTTGCCTTCTCAGCCGGTACGCTGATTAAGGCAGCCGACTTCAACACGAATTTCAACGCGATCACGACCGCGTTCAACAACACCGCGGTACTGACGGACGTCGCCAGGACGATCACGGTCGCGCACACGTTCGCGGCCGACATCCTCTTCGCGGACGCGACTTACGACATCGGGAAGTCTGGAGCGACCAGGCCACGGGACTTGTTCCTGTCACGGAATCTCGTTGTCGGCGGGGTCATTTCCGGTGGGCTTAGCGTGAGCGGAGGTCTGGCTGTCAACATCGATGGCACGTCAGTCTTTGGCGTCGGCGCTTCGGCTGGCGGTGTTTTCATCTACACCCAGAATAACGGACCACTGCGGTTAGGCACCAACAGTTCGGCGCGCTGGGACATTGAAGCCGGAGGCAACCTCGTCGCGGTTACGGACGCTACTTACGACTTTGGCACCGCGGCGAATCGTCCACGCGACATCAACCTGAGTCGCCAGGTGCTCTCCGGAACGACCGCGCTGCTCGACCTGTCGAACGGCGCTGTCAGGCTCGCCCCGGCCGGCAGTAATGCCGTCCGTATCGGTTCCAGCACCGCGACCGGAGGAACCAGCGGCGGCGAGTTGGTAATGATGAACGCGAGGGCAATCATCGCAGAGAACGCGGCCGCGACCACCAACACCCCGCTGATCGGGCTCGACTCATCCGATCGCGTCGTGATCGGCAGCACTTCGACAAACATCAAGTGGGGGACACAGAATGTCGCGCTCGGTGGCGGCGCGGCACCGACCCTGGGCACGATCGGCGGTTCTGGCCCCGGAACCGCCGCACAGAACGAATGGATGAAAGTCATCAACAGCGCGGGCAATGCACGCTACATCCCGGTCTGGGCCTAAAATGGCGACGACCGCGAGACTCGGCACGGTTGCCGCCGTCGGCACGGCTCTGAACGTAGTTGCGAGCGCAAGCTCGACACTTGACTCAGCGCGTGCGGCTGTCGTGGCTGCGGAGCTGGCGCTCGAGCTCGCGCAGCGGAGAGTCTCTTATGCGCTCCGGATATTTCGGAGCGAGCTCGAGCTCCGCGTGGCGGACGTCGCGACCTACGTCGGCGCTCAAGGCACGACCGAGCGGCAGAGGCTCTACCTGGTCCAGCTCGAGGACGGCGACGTTTTCTCGCTCGCCGCCGCGACCAGCGTCCGCGACTACTTGCTCTCCGTACAGACAGCGCGACTCACACCATAACCCCGACGAACCAAATGAGAACAGCACCGAACGGCTTCCGCGAACGTCCTGCTCAGAAGCCCGAAGAGATCGAGATCGAGATCAAGCCAGCGACCGCCGCGAACATCGCGAAGGCGCAAGCCGTTGTCTCGCAGAAGCAGCAGGAGCTCGCGACCGCGCAGGAGTTTCTCTTCGCCGAGATGCGCTCGCTCATCACCGAACGCGGGATCGCGGAAGCGGAGCCGATCAGAATCACCGACACCAAGCCGCACAAGCTCGTTCTCCGCGTCCTGAGTTACGCCAAGCCCGACCAGCCAACGAAGCAAAAGAAGTAAAAGCCACGCGCGAGGTAGCGCCTATGTCCATGCTCTCCAAGGGATTCAAAAAGGTGCGGAAGGGACTCCACCTTCCGCCCATGACGGCGAAGAACGTCGTGACGAAATACGCGCCCGTCGCCATGACCGTCGCGTCGCTCGGCGGCCTGGGGCCGCTTGCCGGCGTCGCTGGCAAGGTCGGCTCTATCGCGTCGAAGATACCTGGCGCGGCGAAAGTCGGCGGACTCTTCAACACGCTCGGGAAATCCGGACTCGGTCAGGCAGCTCGCGCGCTCAACGGCGGGAAAGCGATCACCATGAGGAACACTCTGGATGGCGCGTCGAAGAACTTGAAACGGTTTGGCGGCGCGATCGGGAGCTCGATCGCGGACCATCCACTCGAGTCAATCGCGGCCGGCGCTGCCGGAGTCAACGCAGCGGCCGCGTTCAAGCGAGCTGGCGACTACTCGGGGAAGGCGATCAAGACGAAGGAACAGTCGTACAACGAACGCGCACCATTAAGGAAGCGCGGCGTCGACGGGATGCTCAAGAACACGACACAGCCACAACAGGACTTTACGAACCAAGCGAATCCGTTCGCCAGGAAGCGTAAGGTCGAGATTCCCCCGCGGAGAGGTTTCTAATGCTCAACTCTGAACTCGATGCGCCGCTCGACGCGGACAATCCCTATTACGATCCGTACTACGATCCGTACGCCCCGTCAGCTCCGCCCCCGGAGCCGACACCGATCTACAACACGCTAGAGCCGACGGCTCAGTACCAGGATCCGATTGCAAGCGATCTCCCGATCGACGCGCCCGCGCCGATCATTCCTCCGATCGACCAGGGCACCTATGGGCCGGAGCCGATCCCGACAGACACGAGCGGACCCACACTGGCACCGCCGACCACCGCGACGCTCGATCCTCAGATAGAGCCGATGTATGTGCCGCCGCCGCCGACGTCCGATCCGTTCCCGACCTCCAGATTGCCGGCACCCACTGAGCCCGCGCCACTGAGCCCGCCGACCACTGCGACGCTCGATCCTCAAATCATCACCACAATGGCGGGGCCAGACCCAGAGAACCCGTGGCAAATCCAGCCCGAGCCGCCGTCTGTGCCGCCAGCGGAGGAGCCGACACTGACACCGCCGACGACTGGCACGGTCGACCCGGTGATCGTGCCGCCGTCTGTGCCGCCAGCGGAGGAGCCGACAATCCACAACACCCTGCCGCCAGCGCCACCACCGGCAACGACGGCAGTCGCGCCACCGCCACCGGCAACGACGCAACCCCAACAGACCGTAACGGATACGACAGCAGAGGACGAACGTATGAGACGACTTCTCGAAGCCAACGTCGCGAGTAAACCAACCGAAGTGCCAGACATCGCGATCAATCCAGAGGACTCGCTCGTCGGTCAGCAGGTGTCGCCAGCCGAGTCCGCACGACTACAAGGGCGAGAAGCTGCAGCCGACGAACAACTCGCGATCGTCGCCGACAGCGATCGGAACGTCGCCGCGCAAGCACACGCCGGAGAAGCGATCAATCCGGAAGTCTCAGCGCGTCTCGCGGCAGCTCGCGCCGCGCAGGACGAGCAGCTCGCGAAAGTGAGGAACACGCCCAATCGCTACAACCTGGCGCGTGAACGGTTCGGCCAGTTCGAGCGTGACACCGCGCCCGAGTACGACCTGAATCGGAAGAAGGCGCTATCCGACGCAGCCAACTTCGGCTACACCGGCTCGGGACGTCTCAACACCGACTACGGCAATCTCGAGCTCACGCGCGAGCGCGACATGGATTCTCAGCGGGGGCGTCTCTTCAACACCGCGCTCGACCAGTCAATCAACGACGATCGTGATCTCTTGACCACGCTCGAGCGGTTCAGTGGCAACGAGTCCGCATACGACCAGCAGACTCGAGACGAGCTCCGGCGTGAGAGGGAATGGCGCGTCGCGCAAGGCGACCGCGACATCGACTCACAGTACCGGAAGTCGACTACTCTCTCCGGCGCGGAAGCCGAGCAGCGGGGTGTCGAGGAAGGCACCAGGGACGAACAGCGCGGCGAGCGTGATTACCAGCGATCGCTCTCCGAGCAAGCCTTGGCCGACGCGATGGATTCCGCACGGCTGCAGGAAGGTTTCACGCAATCCGAATTTGAACGCGACCAGGCACGGCTGCAATCGGGCTACGCTGGCGATCCGGCCGACGCTTACGAGGCCGCAGCGCGTCAGGCCGCAGAGGAAGGCCAGATCTCGGCCGAGGAGCTCGCGCAGATCCTAGCGTTCTTGGCGTCACAGCGTCAGACAGCTGACGCGGAGGGGTAGCCCATGGGATGGGGATCAGCAATCGCCCAGGTCGCCGGTGCCGCCGGCGCGGGCATCGCTCGCGGCAAAGGGCGTCGCCAGGAGCTCGATCGTGAGGAGCTGAAAGAGGCTCTCTTGATCCAGCAGCGTCAGAGGCAGAACCGTCGGGACGACGCGGAGCTCGGGTTTCGCGAGCGCGATCTGAGAGAGCGCGCAGCGGATCGGGACGCCGATCGCGTGGAACGCGAGCGATCGGCGAGGGAGCGGTCAGCGGATCGACAGGACGGGATCGATGCCCGGAAGGAAGAGAGCGGACACCGCCGCGCCGATCGAGCCGAGTCTCGATCGGCTCGTACGGAGCTCAAGGCCGACGATCGCGAGAAGGCGGCCGACGAATACGCGTACCGGATGGTATCAGCCGCGGACGGCGACCCGCGCGTCGCCCGGGACTACGGTGCCAGGGACATGGCGACCGCGAAGAAGTTCGGGCTGAGACGTGACCACTATTATAGCGCGGCACAGCGG